>NZ_JBHLSV010000023.1:0-68129 GCF_042434575.1 Brachybacterium hainanense | reverse complement strand
ATGGTACTGCACTCGGGAGGGTGTGGGAGAGTAGGACGCCGCCGGACATTCTTGTGGTTGGTGGAGCGGGTGACGCTCCTGGAGTAGAACTCCCAACCCACCCGTTTCGGGGTGGTTGGTCGAGGTCCTCCGGGAGCATCACCCGCTCTCCTGCATTCCAGGACACACCCCGCCACCCCGGGCGAAGACGACCGCCCCCCGGGCACAACCCGGGCGGGTTCCCGAACAGGCCCCCTGGGCGGACATCCACGACGGAGAACCACACCCCGCGCACACCCGCCCGGACCCGCTCCCTGGCCCTGGCTGTCCCAGGCGGACCCAGCGGCGTTCTCCGGAGGCCTGGCCCCGGCTCGCCGGAACTTCACCGCACCGGACACACCAGCGCCGCGGAGGGCGCGCCCTGGGGACGAGCCTGCGGACCCGGGGTCCTCTCCGGAGAGTGCCCTTGTCTGCTGTCGACCGTCTCTTCCCGCAGGTGAGCCGCGGTCTGTGCACCCTGCCGGGCTCACCTGTGACACGCAGCATCGGGAGCATCGCTTCTCCGGTGAGTGCTGTCACGGTTCGTTCCAGAAGAGGACGGATCGGCCACCCCGTCCCGTACTTTGGATGCTGATCTAGGACTACAGCTGAACAGGGTGGCACACGTGGCGAACGAGAACGCCGGCGCAGACCGGAACGGGTCGCAGGACCGGGCACGCAACGGTTCGGACGACCGACGCTTCAGTGGTCGGGGCGAGGGCTCCGGCCGAGGTCGGCAGAACCGGGACGACCGGCGTTCGTACGGCGGCGGGAACGGTCGGCCCGATGACTCACGCAGCGAGCGCTCCGGTGGAGGCGAGCGCCGAGGCGGCTCCCGCCAGGAGGGCTACCGCGGGGGCAGGGAGGAACGGCAGCGCGATGGCGATCGTCGTCGCACGTCCTGGGACCGGCCGGCTCGGGACGCAGGATCATCTTCGGACGGCCGAGGCCGTGACCAGCGGTCGCAGCAGGGCCGGAGTTACGCGAGCCGTGACGACCGCCGCCCTCACGGGGACCGCGACGATCGCCGTTCCGGTGATCGGAGCCGGCCAGAGGGGCGCGGCTGGAACGGGCACCGCGACGGTGGATCCGCACGGCAGGACGACCGTCGCGACGGCTATCGCGGACGCGATGATCGCCCCTCCTTCGGAGGATCCCGAGCGGGCTCGGAGGATCGCCGCGGAGGCTACCAGCAGCGGGAGGAGCGACGTGACGCACGTCGGGACCGCGATGGTGGCCGGGGCGCCGGCCAGGGTCGGGATGATCGGCGCGGCGGATACCGGCAGCGCGACGACCGGTCCGGCGGATACCAGGGCCGCGACGATCGGCGGGGAGGCGGATACCAGGGGCGGGACGACCGTCAGCGTCGCGATGATCGGAGCGGCTATCAGCATCGCGATGATCGCCACGGCGGCTACCGGGAGCACGACGAGGGTCGTGGCGGGTATCGGGGCCGTGACGAGCACCAGCGTCGTGACGGGTACCAGGGGCGGGACGATCGCCGCGGCGGCTATCAGCATCGGGATGACCGGCGGGGCGCCCACCAGGATCGGGATGATCGGCGCGGCGGGTACCGGGGCCGGGATGACCGTCGTGACGACAGGCGCTCGGGGGAGCACCGCGGCGAGCGTCGGGACTCCGGTCACCAGGAGGCGTCGTACCGCGGGCATCAGCGTGACGATGCCCGGCGAGATGATCGCCGGGATGACCGCGGGCGCGGGTACCGGGACGACCGCCGCGGCGGCGACCGGCAGTGGCGTGAGCGCCGCCCGGCCGAGGAGCGGCACGGCGACGACCCGCGCAGCCGCAGCGGCCGCCCCTACCGGGGCCGCGACGAGGACCGCCGCGTCCGTTCCGACGATCGCAGCAGCCGGCCCGGACAGGAGCGTCGCGCCGAGCGCGGCGACGAGCCCGAGCTGCCGGACTGGATCACCGGCGACGAGCTGGATGACTCCTACCGTCAGGAGCTGCGCGCCCTGAGCAAGGACCAGGCCGAGCGCGTTGCCCGCCACCTCGTGGGTGCGCTCGTCACCGCCGAGGAGGACCAGACGGCCGCTCTGGCGCATGCCCGTTTCGCGGTGCGCCTGGGCGCCCGCGTGGGCATCGTGCGCGAGACCTACGGCGTCATCGCCTACCAGGCGGGCGACTACGCCACGGCCGTCCGCGAGCTGCGCACGGCGCTGCGGATCACCGGAAGCCCGGAGCTCCTCCCGATGCTCGCGGACGCCGAACGCGGTCTCGGCCGGCCCGAGCGAGCCCTCGACGTCGCCGCGCTCCCCGAGGCGGAGAAGCTGGGCAACCAGGGCACCATCGAGCTGATGATCGTCGTGGCCGGCGCCTACGCGGACACCGGCGACGTCGAGACGGCGCTCGCATCCCTCGAGATCCCCGCTCTGCGGGAGAAGGTCGATGGGAAGTGGCAGGTCCGTCTGTGGGTCGCGTACTCCGATCTGCTGCAGAAGGTCGGCCGCGCGGACGAGGCCCGCAAGTGGCTGTCCCTCGCGGCCGACGCCGACACCGAGCACCTCACCGACGCCGCGGAGCGCCTGGGACGCGCAGCCCCCGCCGTCGAGCCGAACCCGACCTGGTACGACGCCGAGGAGATGCACGTCGAGGACGCGTACGACGAGTACGCGGACGAGGACCAGGACACGGGCGGCGAGGCGGGCGAGGACGCCGATGCGGGCATGCCCGAGGAGATGACGGAGTCGGAGCAGGAGCCCCCCGCGGACGAGGACGGAGCCGGCGACGACGACGCCACCTGGGACGTCGAGGAGCATGCGGCGCCGACGAGCTCCGATGACACCGAGGTCTGGGACGATCCGTCTGACGCTGACGCTGACGCTGACGCTGACGCTGACGCTGACGCTGACGCTGACGCTGACGCTGACGCTGACGCTGACTCGTCCTCCGTGCTCGCGGCGGAGCAGGAGCAGGCGTGATCCGCCGGCCCCAGCCCAGCTACCTCGACCTCTACGACGCCCTCCTGCTGGATCTGGACGGCACCGTCATGCACGGGGCACGGCCGATCGAGCACGCCGCGGGCGGCATCCTGGCCGCCCGCGCCGCCGGGGCCGGGATCGGGTTCGTCACCAACAACGCCTCCCGCACCCCCCAGCAGGTCGTGGATCACCTGCGGCTCGTCGGCGTGGAGGCGTCGGCCGAGGAGATCGTGACCTCCCCGCAGATCGCCGCGCGACTGCTGGCGGAGCAGCTCGACCCCGGCGCGCGCGTGCTCGTCCTGGGGGCGGAGAGCCTCGCCTCGGAGGTCCGCGAGGTCGGCCTGTCCCCGGTGGCAGAGGACTCCGAGGACGTCGTCGCCGTCATCCAGGGCTGGGATCCGACGCTGGACTGGAGGAGGCTCGCGGAGGGCTGCTACGCGCTGCGTCGCGGCGCCCGATGGATGGCGACCAACACCGACGCGACCCTGCCCACCGAGCGGGGCATCGCCCCCGGGAACGGCTCGCTGGTCGCCGTGCTCCGTCACGCCACGGGCCTCGCCCCGCAGGTCGCCGGCAAGCCCGAGCCCGGCATGTTCCGTGGTGCCGCCCAGCGCCTGGGTTCCTCCCGGCCGCTCGCCGTGGGGGACCGGCTCGACACCGACATCGAAGGCGGCAACCGCGCCGGCATGGACAGCCTCATGGTCCTCACCGGCGTCGACTCCGGGATGAACGCGCTGCGCGCCGACCCGATCCGCCGCCCCACCTGGATCGAGCGGGATCTCTCGGCGCTCACCGGCCCGGCAGTGCGTCCCGTCGTCGAGGGAGAGCGTGCCCGCTGCGGCGCGGTCTGCGCCACCCTCCAGGACGGCGACATCCACCTGGGCGGGGAGGCCAGCGACATCCGCTCCCTGCGGGCCGCCCTCGCGCTCATCACCCACCACATGCCGGATGCGGCGTTCACCGGCGCGCTCCGCGACGCCGAGGGCCGCGAGCTCCCCGAGATCCCGACCCCGGCAGGGGACCAGGCCGCCCCGTGAGCACGCGTCGGCTCGATGTCGCGCTGCACGAGGACGGCTACGCCCGCTCGCGCACCCATGCCCGCCGGATCATCGAGGAGGGCCGGGCGCTCGTGGACGGCCGCGCGGCCGCGAAGCCGTCCCATCCGGTTCCCGAGGGCGCACGGATCGATGTGCGCGACGTGCCCGACGGCGTCGAGTACGCCTCCCGGGCCGCGCACAAGCTCGCGGGCGCCCTCGCACGCTCCGGCGTCGACCCCGCGGGGCTGCGCTGCCTGGATGCGGGCGCCTCGACCGGCGGGTTCACCGACATCCTCCTGCGCCGCGGTGCGTGCCGCGTCGTGGCCGTGGACATCGGCCACGACCAGCTGGCCGCGCACCTCCGTCAGGACCCGCGGGTCCAGGTGCACGACGGCACCAGCATCCGCGGCCTGCGCCCGGAGGCCGTCGGCGGCGCCGCGCAGCTGGTGGTCGCCGACCTGTCCTTCATCTCGCTGCGCACCGTGATCGGTGACCTCGCCGGTCTGTGCCGGGCCGACGGGCAGCTCCTCCTCATGGTCAAGCCCCAGTTCGAGGTCGGCCGGCACCGCCTGCCCCGCAGCGGAGTGGTCACCTCGCCGCAGGACCGCCTCAGCGCGCTGCGGGGCGTCGCCGATGCCGCGGCGGAGGCGGCGCTCGTCGTGCACGGCGCCGGACCCAGCCTCCTGCCGGGCCAGGACGGCAACCGGGAGTACTTCCTCCACCTGCGGCCCGCCGTCGTGCCGGGTCCGCCGACCCAGGTCGCCTATGACATGATCGACCAGGCGGTGCGCGAGTCGCTCGCGCCGCCGGCGACATCCGAGGGAGGCGAAGGCACCCGATGAGACGTTTCCTGCTGTACACGCACGCAGGGCGCGCCTCCGCGCTGCAGGCGCTGCGCTCCGTGCTGCGGCACATGGCCGAGCGCGGCGTCGGCGCGGTCATGATCGACGACCAGGTCGACGAGGTCTGCGCCGATGCCGAGGGCCACCTCCCGGCGGGCCTGGACCAGCTCGTGCGCGGCGACGGCGTCGAGGTGCGGGACGTCGCCCACGCGAGCGTCGGCGTGGAGCTGTGCATCGTCCTCGGCGGCGACGGGACGATCCTGCGCGCTCTCGAGGCGGTGCGACCCGATGACGTCCCCGTCCACGGCGTGAACCTCGGCCACGTCGGCTTCCTCGCCGAGAGCGAGGTCGAGGACCTGTCCACCACGATCGACCGCCTCCTGGACCGGGAGTACGAGATCGAGGAGAGGTCCACCCTCGACGTCACCGTCCGGGACCGCGACGACGTCGTGGTCGCGCAGCACTGGGCGCTGAACGAGGCCTCCCTCGAGAAGGCCGACCGGCAGAAGATGATCTACGTCGTCGTCGAGATCGACGGTCGCCCTGTGTCCTCCTTCGGCTGCGACGGGCTGCTGCTGTCCACCTCCACCGGCTCGACCGCCTACGCCTTCAGCGCCGGAGGCCCGATCATCTGGCCCGAGGTCGACTCCTTCCTCCTCGTGCCTCTGGCCGCGCACGCCCTCTTCGCCCGCCCCCTCGTGCTGGGCCGCTCGAGCGAGGCCGCCGTCGAGATGGCGATGGACAACCCCGTGGACGCCGTCCTCACCCTCGACGGGCGGCGCACCCAGACCGTCGAGCCCGGCATGCGCATCGAGGCCCGGCTGTCCCCCCGCTCCGTGCGCCTGGTGCGGCTCTCGCCCACCCCCTTCGCCGATCGCCTCGTGGAGAAGTTCCAGCTCCCCGTCGTCGGCTGGCGGGGGCGCGACGGCCGCGCCGTCTGAGGAGGACGAGATCCATGCTGTCCACCCTGCGGATCCGTCATATCGGCGTGATCGACGACGCGACCCTCGAGTTCGGGCCCGGCTTCACCGCCCTGACCGGCGAGACCGGCGCCGGGAAGACCATGATCGTCACCGGGCTGTCGATGCTGCTGGGCAACCGGCTGGACCGCGGACGCGCGGGGACGGCGAGCTCCGTCGACGGCGTCATCGCCATCGCCGGGCACACGACGCTCGCCGCCGGCATCGACGAGCTCGGCGCCGAGGTCGAGGACGAGGAGGTCCTCATCTCCCGGCGCGTGACCAAGGACGGCCGCTCCCGCGCCCACATCGGCGGGGTGCCCGTCCCCATCGGCACGCTCGCGGGCCTCGTGGGCTCCGCCGTGACCGTCCACGGACAGATGGATCAGCAGCGCCTGCGCGGTCCTGATCCGCAGCGGGAGGCGCTGGACACCTTCGCGATCAGCAGCATCGGCGGGCCCCTGCGCGCACATCGGGAGCTGTGGGAGGAGCGGCGCGCCCTCGTCGCCCAGCGCGACGAGCTCGCCCAGCTGCTGCAGGAGCGGACCCGCCGCGGCGAGCTGCTGCGCAGCGCTCTCGAGCAGATCGAGGCGGTCGATCCGCAGCCCGGCGAGGACGAGGAGCTGCGCGCCGAGCTCGAACGGCTCGGCCATGCGGTCGAGCTGCGCGGCGCCGCCCAGCAGTCCTCCCTCGCCCTGGTCGGGGACGACGGCCCCTCGGCCGCCTCCCTCATCGACCTCGCCGCGGGATCGGTGACGGCGGCCGCGCGCACGGACGCCGCCCTCGCCCCGCTCGCCGAGCGCCTCGAATCCACCCGGCTGGACATCTCCGACATCGCCGCGGACCTGTCCCGCTACGCCGATGACATCGACGCCTCTCCCGGGCGGCTCGACGCCGCGAACGAGCGCTTGCACGAGCTGACCCTGCTGCTGCGCGACACCGGGGCCGCGCTGCCCGGCGCCGTGGACATGACGAGCCTGCTCGAGGTGTCCGCGCGCGCGGCCGCCGACCTCGACCGCTACGACGGCGCCCAGGAGCGGCACGACGAGGTGCAGGAGCGGCTCGACGCCCTCGAATCCCGCCTCGACGAGGCCGCCGCTGCCCTCACCGCGGCCCGTCGCGAGGCCGCGGGCCGGCTCGCGGACGCCGTCGAGGAGGAGCTGCGGGAGCTCGAGATGCCGCAGGCCTCGATCCGCGTCGACGTCACCGAGCATGCTCCCCGCGAGCACGGCCGGGACGCCGTCGCGATCCTCATCGCCCCGCATCCCGGGGCCGAGCACCTGCCCGTGGCGACCTCCGCCTCCGGCGGCGAGCTCTCCCGGGTCATGCTCGCCCTCGAGGTCGCGCTCGCCTCCTCCCGCGAGGACCGCAGCGCCGCCCCCGTCTTCGTCTTCGACGAGATCGACGCCGGGATCGGCGGGAGGGCCGCGCTCGCCGTCGGGCAGCGTCTGGCCCAGCTCGCCCGCCATGCCCAGGTCATCGTCGTCACCCATCTGCCGCAGGTCGCGGCGCACGCGACCACGCACCTGCAGATCGTGAAGACCGCGGGGGAGGAGCGCACCAGCTCGACCGTCGAATCGCTCGACCGCGACGGCCGGATCCGCGAACTCGCCCGCATGCTCGCCGGGGACGACGGCTCCCGCACGGCCCGCGAGCACGCGGCCGAGCTGCTGGACCAGTCGCAGGCCACGGTGGCCGGATGAGCAGCCCTGAGCAGACGGCCGTCCACGGTCCGGCCCGGCTGGGTCGGCGCACCAAGGAGCTCACCGCCCGCCTCGAACCCGGCGACATCGCCGTCATCGACCACGAGGACATCGACCGGGTCGCCGCCGAGGCGCTCGTGGAGCGGTCTCCGCTCGCGGTGCTGAACGCCGCCGCGTCCACCTCCGGCAGATACCCCAACGCCGGCCCCCAGATCCTCGTGGACGCGGGCGTCATCCTCATCGACTCCCTGGGGCCGGAGCTGTTCGCCGTCATCCGCGAGGGCGCCCGTCTGACCCTGCACGGGGGCACCGTGGAGGTCGAGGGCGCCGGCTCCCTCGACGGCATGCTGCAGGATCATCGCAGCATCGAGCACAACCTCGAGGTCGCGCGCGAGGGGCTGTCGCGCCAGCTCGAGCTGTTCGCCGAGAACACCATGGAGTACATGCTCAAGGAGCGGGACCTGCTGCTGGACGGCGTGGGAGCGCCGGAGATCCGCACGGACATCGACGACCGCCCGGTCCTCATCGTGGTGCGCGGCTATCACTACAAGGAGGACCTCGTCACCCTTCGCCCGTTCCTGCGAGAGAACCGACCCGTGATCATCGGCGTCGACGGCGGCGCCGATGCCGTCATCGAGGCCGGATGGCGGCCCGACATCATCATCGGGGACATGGACTCGGTCTCCGACACGACGCTGCGGTGCGGCGCCGAGCTCATCGTCCACGCCTACCGCGACGGTCGTGCCCCCGGCATGGAGCGCCTCGCGCAGCTGGGCCTGGACCGGCGCGCCATCGCCTTCCCCGCCTACGGCACGAGCGAGGACATCGCGATGCTGCTGGCCGATGAGAAGGGCGCGAGCGTGATCGTGGCGGTGGGAACCCACGGCACCCTCGAGGAGTTCCTGGACAAGGGGCGCGCCGGGATGGGATCGACGTTCCTCACCCGGCTGCGGATCGGATCGAAGCTCGTGGACGCCAAGGGGGTCTCGCGGCTGTACCGTCAGCGGATCTCCACCCAGCAGCTCGCGCTGCTCGCCGTGGCCGGGGTGCTCGCGCTGGCCGCGGCGCTCTGGGCGACCCCCGGCGGGCAGACCCTGTTCCAGCTGCTGGGCGCCCGCATGGATGACATGCTGTCGGGGTTCACGGCGCTCTTCGCACCGCGGCCCGGCAGCTCGTAGGAGGCACTGCACGTGATCGATTTCCGCTACCACCTGGTCTCGCTGATCTCGGTGTTCATCGCGCTCGCGATCGGCATCGTGCTCGGCGCGGGCCCGCTGCGCGACAGCCTCGGCGACCAGCTGTCCGACCAGGTCGAGCAGCTGCGCACGGAGAAGGAGGAGATGCGGACCGCGAACGATGCGATGACCGTGGAGAACGACCAGCTCGCCGGGTACATCCAGGCCAGCGCCCCGCAGCTGCTGGACGCCACCCTCGAGGGCACCACCATCGCCCTGGTCACCGAGGAGGACTCGACCCGCAGCCAGGTCGACGCCGTCGAGGCGGACATCCTCGCCGCCGGCGGCCAGGTCGGGCCCCGCATCAGCCTGCAGTCGGCCCTGTGGTCCCCCGACGGCGCGGAGCAGCGCAGCGACGCCCTCGCACAGCTGCGCGGCATCGACCCCGCCCTCCTGGCCGAGGGAGAGGACGACATCGCCGTGCTCGGCGGGACCATCGCCGGGCTCCTGTCCGGCGACGCCGAGGAGGACGGCCCCGATGCGCAGACCCGTGCGGAGGCCTGGGAGGCGCTGCGCAGCAGTCAGCTCATCGCCCTGGACGGCGACCCCGCCCGGATCGACGCCGTCGCCTACCTGGGCGCCGAGCCTGCGGCGCTCGCGGTGGACACCGAGGACGCGGAGACCGCCGGGAAGCGGGCCCAGTCGCTGCTGACCATGCAGACCAGCCTCCTGCTGGGCCTGGTCGCCGCGGACACGCCGACCGTCGTCTCCGCCGTCACCACCGCGGACACCAGCAGCGACGGCATCCTCTCGACCGTCCGCACCGACTCCCGCTTCCGCAGCCTGTCCACGACCGACCGGCTCACGCAGGCCGATGGTCCTGTCCTGGCGGTCCTCGCCCTCGCCGAGCAGCTGCGCGGCGGCGTGGGCGACTACGGCACCGCCTCCGACGCCGACTCGCGTCTGCCCGAGGTCGACCGCGCCGCACCCCTCCCCGGGCAGAGCGCCGATGCCGGGGGAGCAGGCACGGCGCCCGAGCCCTCCGACGGGGGCGAGGGATGAGCGTGCTGCATCGGGTGCGCGAGGAGCTCGCACGCCGCAACTTCGCCGGACGCCGCGTCAGCCTCGTCGAGGGCGCTGCGGTCGTCGCGGGCTCGACCCTGCTGCTGGTCGTGGCGGGGCATCGCCGCGAGGCGCTCATGATCGGCGGGATCGGAGCCCTCGGTCTGGTCGACGACCTCGTCGAGCCGCACCGTCGCCGCGAGGGCGGCGCCGCGGCCAAGGGGCTGCGCGGACATCTGCGCGCCCTCGCCGCGGGGGAGATCACCACCGGCGCCCTCAAGGCCTTCGGCATCCCCGTGATCGCTCTGGCCGGGACCCGGTCGGGCCCGGGCCCGGTGGGGATGCGGCTGCTGGACGGCGCCCTGGTGGCCGGCAGCGCCAACCTCGTCAACCTCCTGGACCTGCGTCCCGGACGCGCGCTGAAGGCGGTGCTGCCGCTGGCGGGGGCGCTGGTGCTGATCGGCCCGCGCGCGGGGGAGGCAGGGGATGCCCGGAGGACGCTCGCCGGGGCCGCGCTCCTCACCGGCCTCGCAGCGCTCCCCGCGGACCTGCGCGAGCGCGGCATGCTCGGCGACGCCGGGGCGAACACGCTCGGCGCCCTGCTCGGGGCCTCCGCGGCGCAGGCGCTGCCCGTCCCGGCCCGGTTCGGGACCCTGGGCGTCGTCGCCGGTCTCACCCTCGCGAGCGAGCGGATCAGCTTCTCCCGCGTCATCGAGTCCCAGCCCCTGCTGCGGCGCCTCGACGGGCTCGGGCGGCGCCCGCTCCCGCCGGCGGACGTGAGCGCCCCGTGAGCGCTCCGGGAGGCACCGTCGGCGGGACCCTGCTGCGCGGCGCCGGTGTGGTCCTCGTGGTCACCGTCCTCGCGCGCATCGCCGGCTTCGTGCGCAGCCTCGTCTTCGGCGCGAGCGTCGGGGCCGGCGAGGTCGGCACCGCCTACGCGAGCGCCAACCAGCTCCCGAACGTGCTGTTCGAGGTGGTCGCCGGAGGGGCGCTCGCCGCCGTGGTCGTGCCTCTCGTGGCAGGCCTCGTCCCGGAGCAGGGCGAGCGCACCCGCGGCGGGGACCGCGCCGAGGGCGAGCGCACCGCCGATCAGATCATCTCCGCGCTGCTGTGCTGGACCCTGCTGCTCATGCTGCCGCTGACCCTCGTCCTGGTGCGCTTCGCCGAGCCGATCGCCCGGATCCTGCTCGCCGGCGGCGAGGGCAGCGAGCCGATGATCGTGCTCGGCGGGCAGCTGCTGCGGATCTTCGCCGTCCAGCTGCCCCTGTACGGGATCGCGGTGATCCTCGGCGCGTACCTGCAGGCGCGCCGTCGCTTCTTCTGGCCCGCCCTGCTGCCCCTGCTGTCCTCGGTCGTGGTCATGGCGGCGTACCGGGTCTACGCGCTCGTCGTCCCCGGCGTCGTGTCCGCCGCGACCGTCGGCCCGGTCGGCACGCAGCTGCTGGGGTGGGGCACGACCGCCGGGGTGCTCGCCATGGCGCTGCCGGTCGTGATCGTCGCCCACCGGGCCGGGCTGCGACTGCGGCCCACGCTCCGCATGCCGACCGGCACCGCCCGCACCGCCCTCGCGCTCGCCGTCTCCGGCCTCGGTGCGGTCGGGGCCCAGCAGCTCGCCCTCGCGCTGATCCTGCTGCTGTCGATGCGCGCGGGAGGCACCGGGACCCTCGTCGTGTTCCAGTACGGCTACGCCGTGTTCATGCTCCCCTTCGCGGTGCTCGTCGTGCCGCTCATGACTGCGAGCTTCCCGCATCTGTCCGAGCAGCGTCTGACCGGGGACACCTGGGGGTTCGCCCGCAGCGCGACCTCCGCGGTGAGGATCGTCGCCGGGGTCGCGATCGTCGGCGCCGCGGTGCTGATCGCCGCGGCCCCCGCGATCGAGGTCTTCTTCCAGCAGCTCGACCGGGCGGGAGCGGCCGGCGTCGGGGCGACGGTCGCGGCCCTCGGCCTGGGCCTGGTCGGCTACGCGGTGACCATGCAGTGCACCCGTATCCTGTCCGCGGCCGTCCGGGCGCGCGACGCCCTGCTGGTCGGATCGATCGGATGGGTGATCGCCGCGGTGCTCGTCCTCCTGCTCGCCCTGTCCTCGCCCACCCGACGTGCGGCGGAGGCCTCGACCGGATTCGGCTTCTCGATCGCGATCGGCATGCTCTGCGCGGGCATCATCGGGATCTCCCGGATCGGCGAGCTCATCGAGGCCAGCGGCCAGCAGAAGGCGCTGCGCCGGATCGTCCTGGTGGCGCCGCTCGCCCTCCTCGGCGGCGCGGTCCCGGGATACCTCGTGAGCATCCTGCTGCTGCAGGCCGGGCTGGGCCTGCCGCTCATCGTGCTGATCGGCGTCCTCTCGGGATCGGTCGCCGCGATCCTGTCCGGCGGAGTCCTCGCCGCGAGCTCGCCCTCCCAGGCGCGCAGCGCCCTGCGCGGGGCGCGACGCCGTCTCGCCGCCCTGCTGCCGGGAGCGCGGGCGTGACGGGCAGCGCGGCAGGGAAGGGCGCGTCGGCGCTGCGGATTCTGCTGGTCGAGCCGACCGCGACCGGGGGCCTCGCCGCGCATGTGCGCATGGAGGAGGAGCTGCTCCGCGCGGCGGGAGCGGAGGTGCGCCGGGCCGATGTCGCGATCCCCTCGCGCCCCGGCCCCCGGGACCTCCGCACCCTGTGCGCGCTGCGCCGCCTGCTGCGGGACCCGTCGGCGCCGATCGATGCGGTGCATGCCCACGGCCTGCGCGCCGCCGCCCTCGCGGGCCTCGCCCGGGGCCCGCGCGGACGTGCTCCGCGTCTGGTCGTCACCCTCCACAACCGGATCGCGGGCGGAAGGGCGGTGCAGCGGATCGGCAGGATCCTGGAGCGGATCATCCGGGCGCGCGCCGATGCCGTGCTGCTCGTCTCCCCGGACCTGGGCACGCGCCTGGCCGGGGTTCCCCGGATCCTCCGTGCCGTGGTCCCCGCCCCCCGCCCGGGGGCGCTCGTGCCCGCGAGCGGCCCTGCTCCTGCCGGGGAGCCCGGAGCCCCGCTGTCCGTGCTCGTCGTCGCCCGACTGGCCCCGCAGAAGGGGCTCGACGTGCTCCTCGACGCGGTCGCACGGCTCCGGGAGGACGGCGTCCCGCTCGACGTCCGGATCGCCGGCGACGGGCCCGAGGAGGCGGCGCTGCGAACCCGGATCCGCGAGGACGGGCTGCCGGTGACGCTCCTGGGCCGCCGCCAGGACGTCCCCGGGCTGCTGGCCGGCGCGGACCTCGTGGTCTCCGCCGCCCGCTGGGAGGGCCAGCCCGTGTTCCTCCAGGAGGCGCTGCGCGCAGGGCGCCCCCTCGTGGCCACCGACGCGGGCGGCACCGCGCTCGTCACCGGCGACGCCGCCGTGCTCGTGCCGCCCTCGGATCCGGAGGCCCTGGCCGCTGCGATCGCCGGCATGTGCGATCCGGCCGTCCGCGCGGAGGCGGCAGGGCGCTCCCTGCGCCGCGCCGCCGCGCTGCCGGGCTCCGCGGAGATGACCGCCCAGCTCCTGGACGTCCTGGACCCGCGCCGATGCGGCGACCCGGACCCGGCGAGCGGCGAGGCATGAGAGATGATGCACCGTGACGCGTCCCGTCCGCGGCGGCGTGTCCTGTTCGCGGCCCCCGACGCGATGGTAGGTTGAGAATCCGTGGCAGACAGCAACGCGAAGTCCCCCCGTCCCGCCCGCGCCCCGCAGCCTCTCGCGGCGGCACAAGGCCCCGGAACCAAGCCGTTCCGCAACCCCGGCACCACCAAGCACATCTTCGTCACCGGCGGAGTGGTCTCGAGCCTGGGCAAGGGGCTGACCGCGTCCTCGCTCGGCATGCTCCTGCGCAGCCGCGGCCTCTCCGTCACGATGCAGAAGCTGGACCCGTACCTCAACGTGGACCCCGGCACGATGAACCCCTTCCAGCACGGCGAGGTCTTCGTGACCGAGGACGGCGCGGAGACCGACCTCGACATCGGCCACTACGAGCGCTTCCTGGACGAGAACCTCTCCGCGCACGCGAACGTGACCACCGGCCAGGTCTACTCCCACGTGATCGCGAAGGAGCGCCGCGGCGAGTACCTCGGCGACACCGTCCAGGTCATCCCGCACATCACCGGGGAGATCAAGGAGCGGATGCGCTCTCAGGCCGGTGAGGGCGTGGACGTGATCATCACGGAGATCGGCGGGACCGTCGGCGACATCGAGTCCCAGCCCTTCCTCGAGGCGGCGCGCCAGGTCCGGCAGGATGTGGGGCGCGACAACGTGTTCTTCATCCACGTGTCGCTGGTCCCGTTCATCGGCCCCTCGCAGGAGCTCAAGACCAAGCCGACCCAGCACTCGGTGGCGGCGCTGCGCAGCATCGGCATCCAGCCCGACGCGATCGTGCTGCGCGCCGATCGCGAGCTGCCGGCCTCGACGAAGCAGAAGATCTCCTCGATGTGCGACGTCGACCTCGACGCCGTCGTCGTCTGCCCCGATGCGCCCTCGATCTACGACATCCCGCACGTCCTGCACGCCGAGGGCCTGGACGCCTATGCGATCCGTCGCCTGGACCTGCTGAGCCACGATGTCGACTGGACCCTGTGGGACTCCCTGCTCCAGCGGGTGCACCATCCCGAGTACGAGGTCACCGTGGGCCTCGTGGGCAAGTACATCGACCTGCCCGACGCGTACCTCTCCGTCACGGAGGCGCTGCGCGCCGGCGGCTTCCACCACGCCACGCGCGTGAACATCCGCTGGATCCCCGCGGACGACTGCGCGACTCCGGAGGGAGCCCATGCGGCGCTGCGCGACGTCGACGCGATCGTCGTCCCCGGCGGCTTCGGGATCCGGGGTCTGGACGGGAAGATCGGCGCCCTGCGGTACACCCGCGAGAAGGGCATCCCGACCCTCGGCATCTGCCTGGGCATGCAGTCGATGGTCATCGAGTACGCCCGGGACGTGCTGGGCCTGGCCGATGCGAGCTCCACCGAGTTCGAGCCCGGGACCGCGCATCCGGTGATCGCGACCATGGCGGAGCAGGAGAGCATCGTCGCCGGCTCCGGCGACATGGGCGGCACCATGCGCCTGGGCTCCTACGACCACCAGCTCGAGGCCGGCAGCCTCGCCGCGGAGATCTACGGCGGAACCCTCGTCGCGGAGCGTCACCGGCACCGCTACGAGGTCAACAACGCCTACCGGACGCAGCTCGAGGAGGCCGGACTGGTCATCTCCGGCGTGTCGGCGGACCGCAGCCTCGTCGAGTTCGTCGAGCTGCCCACCGAGGTGCACCCGTACTACATCGGCACCCAGGCCCATCCCGAGCTCAAGTCCCGCCCCACCCGTTCGCATCCGCTGTTCGCGGGGCTCATCGGGGCGGCGCTCGAGGCGCAGAAGGCGACGCGGCTGCTCGAGGTCGCCGGCGCGGAGGTCCCGCCGGCGGACCCGGAGGCCTGAGCCGATGGCCCGGGACGCGCAGGTGCTGCGGGACGAGCCGGGGCGGCGGCCCGTCGCCGCGTCCTCGACCGTGTTCGACGGTGCCATCTTCGACGTGGTGCGCGAGAGCGTCGACTTCACGCCCGAGGTCCGCTTCGTGCGCGAGTACATGCGTCACTGCGGCGCGGTCGCGGTCCTGGCCCTCGAGGAGCGCGAGGGGATCGACCACGTGCTCCTGATCCGCCAGTACCGGCATCCGGCCGGGGCACAGCTGTGGGAGATCCCGGCGGGGCTGCTCGACGTCGCGGGGGAGGAGCCGTCCCTCGCGGCCGCCCGTGAGCTCGCGGAGGAGACCGGACGCACCGCGGGATCGCTGACCCCGCTGCTGACCCTGCGGCCCAGCCCCGGCGGGTCCGACGAGGTCATCCACGTGTTCCTGGCCATGCAGCTCGCCGTGCTCGAGGACGACGCCTACGTCCGCACGGACGAGGAGGCCGAGATCCTCACCCGCTGGGTGCCGCTGGATGAGGCGGCCGCGGCCGCTCTGGCGGGAGAGATCACCAACGCCACCGCCGTCGCGGCGATCCTCGCAGCCCGCGCCCGCCGCGGCTGAGCCCGCGGCCGATCCCGGTCCGCAGACTCAGGCCCGGCGGGCGAGGACCTCTCCGACGATCTCCGCCTGCCACGGACGGGCTCCCAGGTCCCGCAGCTGCTCGGCGATGCGCTCGGGCCCCTCCGCGGCGAGGCGCGCGGGATCCGCCGACTCGGGATGCTGCCACACCCAGGTGCGCAGCACTCCCGGGGTCAGCAGGTTCTCCGTGGGCAGATGCAGCTCCTCGGCCTGCTCGCCGACGATCTCGCGCAGCGGCAGATATCGCTCCCACACCTCCGGGAACTTCTTGGCCCACAGCTTGTGCGCCGGGGGGTCCGAGGGTTCCGCCCGCGCCGGGAGATGGCTGGCCGGCAGCTCCACGCCGGAGCGGGCCGCCTTCCACCAGATGTCCTTCTTGCGCAGCTGCGCGGGCAGCGCCGCGTCGAAGGCCGCCTTGCCCTGGGGAGCCGCCTTCGCCGCCGCCACGATCGCGCGGTCCTTGATCACGAGGTGCGGCGAGAGGTCCTCGTGCCGCGCGATCTGGTCGCGGCGCTCCCACATGGCCCGGGCCGCGGCCATCTGCCGGGTACTGCGCAGCACCCCGACGCCTCGCATCGCACGCCACGGCTCCGCCGGACGAGCGGGGAGCGTTCGGGTGCGCAGGTGCTCGAACTCCTCGCGCGCCCAGCGGGTCTTGCCCTCCGCGGCCAGCCGCCTCGCGAGCACATCGCGGACCTCGACGAGGACCTCGACATCGAGGGCGGCGTAGGTCAGCCAGCTCGCAGGCAGCGGCCTGCGCGACCAGTCCGCGGCCGAATGCTCCTTGGCGAGCACGAGGCCCTGCGTGTCCTCGACGACCGCGCCGAGGCTCACCCGCTCCATCCCCAGCAGGCGGGCGGCGAGCTCGGTGTCGAACAGGACATCCGGGCGCAGATCCAGCTCCGCGAGGCTCGGCAGGTCCTGCGTCGCGGCGTGCAGGATCCATTCACGGCCCTGCAGGGTGCGCCGCAGCGTCTCGGGGATCGTGAAGGCGACCGGATCGATCAGCGCCGTGCCCGCGCTCGCGGTGCGCAGCTGGATCAGGTAGGCCCGGGCGCTGTAGCGGTAGCTCGAGGCACGCTCCACATCGACGGCGACCGGCTCCTCGGAGGCGGCCGCGGCCGCCTCGCACCAGCTCAGCAGGGGCTGGATGCGGTCGATCACCGGGGTGAGCCCGTCCCGGGGCTCGCTCAGCCGGCGGTGCCCGCGCTCGGGGGCTTCTGCTGCGGTCACAGGGGGTCTGCTCCATCCTGGCGCGGTGCGCTCGCGCGGTGCGTGGTGCGCAGGGCGGCGACCTCCGGCGGCGCCGGAGGGAGACCTCCGGCCGCGGCCAGCATCGCGGCCCAGGCGGCGAGGTGCGGCCCCAGATCCTCCCCGGCGGGGGTCCAGGACACGCGCATCTCGACATCGACGGTCGAGGGACGCTCGGCGAGCGCCCCGTAGGACTGGGAGACCACCCGGGTGGCGGTGCAGCCCAGCTCGAGCGCTCCCGCGTCATGCAGCTCGAGGGACTCGGTCACCCAGCTCCAGGCGACGTCCCCGAGCATCGACTCGATCGCGAACTCGGGTTCGAGCTGCGCCTGCACGAGCACGACCATGCGGTAGGTGCCCTTCCAGGCATCCTGTCCGGCCGGGTCGTGGAGGACGACGATGCGGCCCGCAGCCAGCTCCTCGCCGTGCAGGACGACCTCCCCGGTCGCCGCCCAGGCGTGGGGGGCCATGCGCGAGGGGGCAGGGATCTCCTCCCAGTGCAGCTCCGGGCGGAGCCTGGCACCCTGCATGGCGGCGATCGAGGCCCGGAAGGACTCGTCGCCGGCGCGGAATCGATGCACGGACACGCGGCGAGGCTATCGCCGCCCGGCTGCGCGCCCCGGCAGGCGCGCCGGAGGCGGACCTGTGGCCCAGGACTCGCCGCGCCCGGCGCGCCCGATCAGGCGGTGTGCCGCAGCGCGATCGAGTTGATGCAGAACCGCTCGTCGGTCGGCGTGGCGAAACCCTCGCCCTCGAAGACGTGGCCCAGATGCGAGCCGCAGCGGGCACAGCGGACCTCGACGCGGCGCATGCCCAGGGACGTGTCCTCCAGCAGCTCCACCGCGTCGGAATCCTGGGGCGCCCAGAAGGCGGGCCAGCCGCAGTGCGCGTCGAACTGCTCGGCGGCGGTGAACAGGGCCGCTCCGCATGCCCGGCACTCGTAGGTCCCCGCGGGGCGGACCTCCTCGTACTCGCCGGTGAAGGCGCGCTCGGTCCCTCCTTCGCGGAGCACGTGGTACTCCGCCGGGCTCAGCCGCTCGCGCCATTCCTGCGCGGACAGGGCCACGGGGTAGTCGCCCTCGCCGATCCTCATGCTGCTCATCGTCGTCCTCCTGCCGGGACCGGGCGCGGCTGCAGATGCAGCACGGCGGCGTCCAGATCGTCCTCGAGCTCATGGGCCCATTCATCGGCGGCCTGCGCGCCGCCCGCGCCGTCGCTGAACAGGACCACGGCCTGGCTGCGGCAGCCGTCGGCGAGGTGACGCCGGACGGCATCGAGCGGGGACTGGGTGCATTCGGCGACGTCGACCAGGCAGCCGACGGAGGTGAAGGCGCGCCGGGCGGCGTCGAGGATGCCGCTCCCCTCATGGCCTGCGCGGCAGGTGCCGGCGAGGTCGCGGGCAGGGTCGGTGGGGACGACGATCCGGACCACCGGCGGGGCCGGGTCCGCATCGGGGTCCATGTCCGGCGCGAGCCCCAGGTACTCCAGGGCCCCCATGGCGTCCGCCGCGCTGAGCGGTGCACCGGCCAGGACGATGAACGAGCTGTGCATGGAGGTGATCCTACGCCGATCGATAGACTCCGGGGCATGATGCGAGCCACGTCCACGAACCGCATGGTCACCTCGAGGAATCCGCGGAGCGGATGGGCTCGGGCCGGTGCGGTCGGGGCGATCTGCGCGGGCGGAGCGTTCCTCGCGAGCGCGGGGGCGCTCGCGCTCGGCGCCCGGGTCATGGCGCGACTGCCGCTCGTGCCCAGCCAGTCGATCCGGCAGCGGCCCGACATCCCGGTGCGGGCGGTCCATGCCGACCGGGTCCACCTCGACGAGACCCCGGAGACCGCGCGCGGAGGCTATCTGTCGCTGCGCCAGCAGGGAGGCGCGGTGCACTGGCGGCTCGGGCCGGTCAGCGGACGGCCCACCCCGACCACCGTCTCCCGGCCCGTGATCGGCCGGGACACCGACCTCGATCTCGAGGTGGGGCGCGCCTCCTCGAACGGGTTCTTCTGGGCGGGGAGCCCACGCACCGCCCATGGCCTTCCCCTGGAGGAGGTCGAGGTCGCCTCGCCCGTCGGGCCGATGCCGGCCTGGCTGGTGCGGTCTCCGGATCCCGCGGGAACGGCGGGGGAGACGTCGCGGACGTGGGCGATCCTCGTGCACGGGCATGGAGCGACCCGCGGGGAGGCGCTGCGAGCGATCCCGCTGCTGCATGCCCTGGGGATCACGACGCTGACGATCACCTACCGCAACGACACCGGCGCCTCCGACTCCGCGGATCGCATGCACCACCTGGGCGTCGCGGAGTGGGAGGACGCGGAGGCCGCGATCGAGCACGCGCTCGCGGCGGGCGCTCAGCGACTGGTCCTGATGGGCTGGTCGATGGGCGGCGGGATCGTGCTGCGCACCTCGGTGCTCTCCGCGCACCGGGAGCAGATCGCCGCCCTGGTGCTGGACTCCCCGGCCGTGGACTGGCGGGACATCCTGATCTATCACGCGACCGCGCTGAAGGCCCCGGCGCCCATGAAGAAGCTGGCGCTGTGGATGATGAGCTCTCCTGCCGGTGCCCGTCTGGTCCGCCTGCACGAGCCGATCGCGCTGGACGAGATGCGGCCGGAGTTCTACGCGCGCACGCTCGCGCACCGGACGCTGCTGCTGCATGCGATGGACGACACGACCGTCCCGCCCGGCCCCTCGCGCCGCCTCGCCGATCTGCGCCCCGACCTGGTCGACTTCGTGCCCTTCCCTGGCGCGTCCCATACGCGGGAATGGAACCGGGACCCGCAGCGGTGGGAGCGCACCGTGGCCGCGCATCTGGCGGAGGTGCTCGAGCTGGGAGTGGACGTCGACACGCTCCCGCTGCCGGTGCGCGCTCCGGGGGCACCGGCACAGGAGGGATCCATCGGCCTGCGCCTGTGAGGAGCGCGGCTCAGGCCCGCCGGTAGCGGGTCAGGGTCGCCTCCTCGCCGACCAGCAGCGACGAGAGCTCCCACCGCTGCGCGTGGCCGATGCCGTCGAGCACGCGCGGGGACGGACCGCCGACGGTGCGGTGGGTGACCGAGAAGCAGAGCTCGTCCAGGATGCCTCTCGCGGCGAGCTGGCCCAGCACGCTGGGCCCGCCCTCCGCCTGGATCGCCCGCATCCCGAGGCCGGCGAGCGCCGCGACCGCCTCGGGAGCGTCCTCGGCCACGAGCACCTGCGCGGGCGGCACGATGCCGCGTGCCGCGATCGTCTCCCGATGCTGCGCGGGCACGAGCAGGTAGGTGGGCCAGTCGGCCTCGACCGTCGCCGGCAGGTCTCCGCTGCGGGTGAGGATCGCGAGGGCCGGCCGGCTCGCGCCGCCCGGCCGGCGGGACGGGAGCAGCAGGTCCTCCCTCCCCTGGGGGCGACGGTAGTCCTCCTCCCGGACCGTGCGGGCGCCGACGAGGATCACGTCGCACAGCGCCCGCAGCACGGAGAAGAGGAAGGAGTCGGTGGGGTTGCGCAGCGAGCCGCTGATCCCGTCGGCCCCGGCGATCGCCCCGTCGACGGTCGTGTTCATCATGGCGCGCACATGGATCCGGTCCGGCGGCGGGGCGTAGAGCTCGGCGAGCTGCCGGGCGCCGTCGGCGCCGGGCCCGATCACGACCGGTGCGGGCAGCGGCGCCCCGTCCTTCCACAGCAGATGCATGCGCGTGCCTCCTCGGTCTGGCGGGGGAGCGCCCGCACGGACGGGTCCGGGGGCGGGACGCCGTGGATGCGGCGCCGGTCACCCGATCATCCCCCATCGAGGCCGGCGCATCGGCGCGGCCGGGTCGAGCCCTAGACTGAGCCGCGTGAGAGATGCGCTGTGCACCCGCAGTCCTGCCCCGAGCCTCGAGCGCCTGCTGAGCGATCTGGTCCCCCCGCCCCGCTTCGCGCAGGCGCGGCTGGAGAACTATGTGCCCGATCCCCGGTTCCCCTCCCAGGAGGAGGCCAAGCAGCGGATCGGCGCGTTCGCGGCGGGGCTCGGCCGCAGCGGCGGCGGGGGCCTGTTCTCGCGTCTGCGGCGCAGCCGGCCGGCCGCCGCCCGGGGTCTCTATCTCGACGGAGGCTTCGGCGTCGGCAAGACGCATCTGCTCACCTCGCTGTTCCATGTGGCTCCCGGGCACCGCGTCTACGGCACCTTCGTCGAGTACACGAACCTCGTGGGCGCCCTCGGCTTCGCGCGCGCCGTCGATGTGCTCGCCTCCTCGAGCCTGCTGGCGATCGACGAGTTCGAGCTCGACGATCCCGGGGACACGCTGCTGATGACGCGGCTGATCCGGGAGCTGTCCGACCGCGGCGTCGCGATCGTCGCGACCTCCAACACGCTGCCGGAGGCCCTGGGGGAGGGACGCTTCGCCGCCCAGGACTTCCTGCGGGAGATCCAGTCGATGTCCGAGCGCTTCGAGGTGCTCCGCATCGACGGCGAGGACTACCGGCGCCGCGGCGCGAGCATCGAGGTGCCGGAGCTGGACGAGCAGACCGTCCGCGCCCACGCCCAGGCCGATCCGGGCGCGACCCTCGACGATTTCGAGGAGCTGCTCGCGCACCTCACCCGCGTCCACCCCTCCCGCTACGGCGCGATGATCGACGGGATCGACAGCGTGCACCTGACCGGGGTGCGGACCGTCGGGCACCACCACGACGCGCTGCGCCTGGTCGTGCTGATCGACCGGCTCTACGATCGGGAGGTGCCCGTCCTCGCCTCCGGGGAGGACCTCGCCCGGCTGTACACGCCGGAGCTGCTCGCGAGCGGCTACCGCAAGAAGTACTTCCGCTCCCTGTCGCGGATCGGCTCGCTCGCCCGGGACGGCGCCTCCCTGCTCGAGACGGCCGGCGGCGAGGAGAGGGTCTCGCGCGCTCCGGCGCCTACAGCTGCTCCCTCCACAGCGACACCAGGACCTTCCCGCTGATCGCGCTGTCGCGGGCCACGTCGAAGGCCCGCCGCGCCTCGGAGGCGTCCACGACATGGGTGATGACCTGCGCGAGCTCGGGGTGACGGGCCAGCAGCGCGACCGCGTCGGTGATCTCCTCGTCGAAGCGGAAGGTCCCGCGGTACTGCGCCTCCTTGTTCACGAGCGGTCCCAGGTTCACGGGGATCGGCTCATCGGGCAGGATCCCGACCTGCACGACGATCCCCGCGCGCCGCACTGCGGCGATGCAGGTGCTCACGGACGGGGCGACGGCCGCGCACTCGAAGGCGACGTCGACGCTGTCCGCCGTCACGGGCGCGAGGTCGATCTGCACGGTCTCGTCGGCGCCGAGGGCCCGCGCCCGCTCGAGCGGCCCGGGCAGCAGATCGCTCACCACGATGCGCGCGGCGCCGGCGGCGCGGGCAGCCGCGAGGGTCAGCAGCCCGATCGGCCCGGCCCCGGAGACCAGCACCGACCGGCCCTCCAGGTCCCCGGCGATCGCGACCGCGTGCATCGCCACCCCGAGCGGCTCCGCGAGCGCGGCCGTCTCGAGGCTCAGCCCTGCGGGCAGCTCCCGGATCTGGTCCGCGCGCACCAGGATCTGCTCGACCATGCCGCCGTGGGTGTGCGGGCTGGTCGAGGCCGAGCCCAGGTAGGAGCCGCCGGGCAGCAGGTGACGGCCCACGTCCTCGAGACCGGCCTCCGCGCGGCCCCAGGTCGCGGGATGGATGGTGACCGGGGTCCCCGGGGCGAGCCGGCCCGCGGGGTCGAGGTCCACCACGCCCGAGACCTCGTGCCCGGGGATCATCGGTTCCCGGATCTCGTAGACCCCGTTGCGGCCGTGGAAGAAGTAGTGCAGGTCGCTGCCGCAGATCCCCGCGTAGGCCAGGCGCACCCGGACCTGGCCCGCCGCCGGCTCCGGGAGCGGCACCTCCTGCTCGCGCAGGTCCTCCGGTCCGTGGATGTACAGCGCCTTCATGCGGGTCTCCTCCGTCCTGGCCGTCCCGGGCGGAGCGGCGACCCGAGTCTAGAGCGATCCCGGCTGCGACGGTGCGGGGGATCATCCCAGAGGGAGCCATGCGCACGACTGCCGCCGGGCCCGCGGACCTGTCCGACGGCGAGCTCTGGTCCGCTCTGCCTCGGCGCCCCTCCACCCGCGAGCAGGCCCAGCAGCCCCGTCGAGATCCCGGGGCATGGCGGCTGCTCGGCGCAGGGGACGATCCGTCGCGCGGCGAGGGACCTCCGCTCGTCCACGAGATCCGTCGGGGATACCCCGCGCTGCCCGCCGTCGACGGAGCACCGGTGTCGGACCCGCGGATCGAGGCCCTGCGACGGGCTCTCCCGCTGCGCTTCCGCATCGTGCGGAGCTCCCGCTGAGCGTGGGGTGGGCGGGGGGGATGCTCTGCGGGGGGAAGAGAGGGGGCACGTCAGCCGCGGCGCAGGACGAGGACCCCGGGTCCGTCCAGGTGCAGCGCCCCGGAGCTCTCCGGGGCGCCGTCGAGGACGGCCTGCGAGGAGGCGAGGAGAACCGCGCCCTCGGCGTCGGAGGCGGGGAGCTCGGCCCGCGAGGCGCCCCGATGGATCAGCACCAGCACCTCGCCTGCGGCAGGTGCTCGGCGGCGCAGGAGGATCGTCTCCTCGGCGAGGACCTCGCAGCGGGTATCCCGCAGCTCCGCGCCGTGCAGCGCGGGTTCCGCGCGCCGCAGCCGCAGCAGGGTCCGGTACCACTCCCGCATCCGCGCGTGCGCGCCGCGGCGAGCCTCGGCCCAGTCCAGCCGGGAGGCGCGCGCGGTGCTCTCCGCCTGCGGATCGGGGACGGCGTCGCCCCAGCCCATCCGCGAGAACTCGGCGGTGCGGCCGCGGGTCACGGCCGCGCCCAGCTCCGCCTCGTGATCGGTGAAATAGGCGAACGGCGCGCTCGCGGCGAACTCCTCGCCCTGGAACAGCATCGGGGTGAAGGGGCCCAGCAGGATCGGTGCGATCGCGGCAGCGTGCTCCCCGGGGCTCAGATGTGCATGGATCCGATCGCCCGCGGCGCGGTTGCCGACCTGATCGTGGTTCTGGAGGAACACGACGAAGGAGCGCCCGTCGTAGTGCGGGCAGGCAGGGTCGACCGGGGAGCCCCACACGGCGCCGCGGAAGGACGAGAAGGTCCCCGCATGCTCGAACACCCGTGTCAGCACACGGGCGAGCACCGGGGCGGAGCCGAAGTCCGCGTAGTAGCCCTGTCGCTCGCCGGTGATCCAGGCGTGCACGCCGTGATGGACGTCGTCGGCCCACTGCATGTCCATGCCGAGCCCGCCCGCGGCGACCGGGGTGACCGTCCCCGGATCGTTCCGGTCCGATTCGGCGATCAGCGCGAGGGGCCGGCCGAGCTCGGCGCCGAGCGCATCGCGGGCATCGGCCATCTCGGCGAGCAGGTGCCGGTCCGAGGTGTCGTGCAGCTCGTGGACGGCGTCCAGCCGCAGCCCGTCGATCCCGAAGTCCGCGCACCACTGCCGCATCGAGCCCAGCAGGAAGGCACGTACCTCCTCGCTGCCGGGCCCGTCCAGGTTCACGGCCTGCCCCCACGGGGTGTGGTGGGCGTCGGTGAAGTACGGGCCGAAGCGGGAGAGGTGGTTCCCGGCGGGCCCCAGATGGTTGTGGACCACGTCGAGCACGACGCCCAGGCCGCGGCGGTGCGCCGCGGCGACGAAGCGGGCGAGCGCGGCAGGGCCACCGTACGCGGCGTGCACGCCGTAGACCCCGACCCCGTCGTAGCCCCAGCCGCGGTCGCCCGGGAACGGGGCGAGAGGCATGAGCTCGACCGCCTCGATGCCGAGCTCCACGAGCTCGTCGAGCCGGTCGATCGCCGTGTCGAGGGTGCCCGGCCCGCCGTCCGGGGGCGGCGCGAAGGTCCCGGCATGCAGCTCGTACAGGACCGTCCCGCGCAGGTCGATCCCACCCCACGTCGGATCGTGCTCGAGCCGGGCGGGATCCACGACCACGGACTCGCCGTCCACACCGCCGTCCAGCAGCAGACCCCGCGGATCCGGGAGCCAGGGCAGCTCCTCCGTCGCCGCGGAGCCGCCCTGCACGCCGCCGTCCTGCACGCGGAAGGCATAGCGCGCTCCGGGCACAGCGCTCAGGGAGGCGAGCTCCCACCAGCCGTCGTGGCGGGACGTCATCGCGTGCACGGTCCCGTCCACGCGCACGTCCACGGCCCGGGCGCGAGGAGCCCAGACCTCGTATCGGCCGTAGTCGCGGGCCGCCGGGGCGGTGCTCATCGCTGCACTCCGTCCTCGAGGGACCAGCCCGGGGCCGCATCGTCCTCGCGCACCAGCAGCGCGACGGGGGAGTGCTCGAGCAGATCGGCGAGACGCACAGCGCCGCCCTCGACGCCGCGCCCGTGCAGCAGGTCGCGCCATCGGCCCGGCGGGAGGACGACCTGCGCCTCTCCCCAGCCGCCGCGCCGAGCGAGACCGAGGGGGAGACGCTGGGCGAGCGTGATCACCTCGGGCTCCGCGTCCCCGAACGCCCGCCCGAAGGCGATCACGTGCCCCGTCGTGGTCGGGACCGGACGGTAGGAGGCGGTGCGGCCCTGGAACAGCTCGGGACGGGCGCGGCGCAGCCGGAGGGCACGGTGGGTCAGCCAGAGCTTCTCCTCCGCGACGCCCTCCGGATGCGCTCCGCCCCGCAGCCGGGCGAGAGCGCGTGCGTGCGCGGCATGGTCGACCTCCCGGCGGTTGTCCGGGTCGACCAGGGTGAGGCTCACGACCTCGGCCCCCTGGTACACGTCAGGCACCCCTGGCATCGTCAGCTGCACGAGCTTCTGGCCCAGGATCGCGGCCCGCTGGGCAGGGGCCGTGCGCCGGGTCCAGTCGGCGAGCAGCTCCGCGACCTCCGCGGAGGCGAGGGCGGCGCGCCCCAGGGCGTGGACCTCCGCCTCGTACTCCGCATCCGGGTCGGTCCAGGTCGTGCGGACCTTCGCCTCCCGCATCGCCTTGGTCAGGTAGGTCTCCAGGCGCTCGGGAGAGAGGGCCTCCTCGCTCGCGCCCGGCAGCGGGCAGGTCGCGACGAGGGTCTGCCACAGCAGCACCTCGACCGCCGGATCGACCCGCTCCCCGCGGTCCGCCGCGGTCGCCTCCCGCAGCCGCTCCAGCAGGGTCTCCCACTCCTCCGGCAGCTCGGTCAGCGGCGCGAGGCGGGCCCGCACGTCCTCGCTGCGCTTGGTGTCGTGGGTGGACAGCGTGGTCATCGAGTCCGGGAAGGTCCGCACCATCGTCACGCAGTGCTCGTGGAGCTCTTCGACCTCCACGCCGATCCGCTCGGGATCCGCGCCCACCTCCGTCACGGGGAGGAAGCGCGGATATCGGTAGAAGGCGGTGTCCTCGAGCGCCTTGGCGTGCACGGGCCCGCAGGTCTGCGCGAAGCGGACGATGAGCTCGGCGCGGTCCGCGCTCGCCGTCCTGCCCGCGCTGCCGACCTCATCGCCGCACACGAGAGCGACGACGATGTCGAGGGCGGCGAGCACGTCCTCGTCCTCGCCGAGCTCCCGGCGGGCCCGAGCGGCGGACTCGAGGATCGCCTCCCGCTGGGCTCGGGGCGCGGGCTCGCCGGGGACGATGTACGCGCGGTAGCGGTCCATCGCGCCCAGCAGCGCGACCAGCACCCGTTGGATCACCCGGCGGGTCGTGTCCCGCAGACGGATGTCCTCCTGGCAGATGCGATGCACGAGGGCGGTGAGCCGCTCGACCTCCGCCCACAGGCTGGTGGAGATGATGAGCTCGGTCGCCTCCTGCGCGATCCGGCGGAAGGGACGCAGATCCCCGGTGGTCTGCTGCCAGGCGCGGGTCAGCCCCTGCGCACCATGCGGGTCGTGGAACAGGCCGCCCACCCGCCAGAGGGCGTCGTAGCCCGTCGTGCCCGCGCACGGCATGTCGCCGGGCAGACGCTCCTCGCCCTCGAGGATCTTCTCGATCACGGTCCACGCCCCGCCGGAGGCCGCCTCGAGATCTCGCAGGTAGCGGCGCGGATCTGCGAGCCCGTCCGGGTGGTCGATGCGGAAGCCGTCGATCACCCCCTCCTCGCGCAGGCGCAGGAGCACGGCGTGGGTCGCCTCGAAGACGACGGGGTCCTCCACGCGGACCGCGGCGAGGGTGTCCACGTCGAAGAAGCGCCGATAGTTCAGCTCGTCGTCGGCGACCTTCCAGTGGGCCAGGCGGTACCACTGATGCTCGAGCAGATCGGCGATCCCGAGGGACTCCGTGCCGCGGGCGATGGGCAGGACGTGATCGTAGTAGCGGACCACCTCCTGGGTCCGCAGGGTCCCGTCGGCCTGCGGGATGTCGGCGAGACCGGTGGTGATCTCGCCGTCGGCGAGGACCTGTCCGATGGGGCGGCCGAGGACGGGGACGAGGATCCCGCCGGTCGCGCTCGCGTCCAGGTCGAACCAGCGGGCGTGGGGCGAGGCCGGGCCGTGCTCGAGCACGTCCCACAGAGCGAGGTTGTGCCAGATCGGGGTGGGGATCGCCATGTGGTTGGGGACCACATCGACGATCAGGCCCATTCCGTGCGCGTGCACGGCGGCGGAGAGCCGCGCGAGCGCGCCGGGCCCGCCGATCTCCGCGCTGATGCGCCCGTGGTCGACCACGTCGTACCCGTGCCGGGATCCGGGCGCCGCCTGCAGGACGGGGGAGGCGAAGACGTGCCCGACCCCGAGGTCGGCCAGGTAGGGGACCAGGCGGGCGGCGTCGTCGGCCGTGAAGCCCGCGTGCAGCTGCAGCCGGTACGTGCTCGAGGGGACGATCCGGTGGGCGGGGCGCTCGGCGGGCTCAGGCATCGGTCTCCCGGACGAGGGACGGTGCATCCGCCGTGGGAGCGGATTCCTCGAGCTCGTCGTCCTCGTCGGCGGAGTAGCACTCGGAGGGGACGGGAGCGGCGGTCGGCGCGACCTGACCGGGGGAGGGCTCCGGCGAGAGCGGATCGGAGGCGCCCAGCAGACCGGTGACCCGCGTCGGGGCGCGGACCGATGCCGATGCGGGGGCGGGCTCCTCCGCGGTGCCCGGTTCCGGCAGGTCCTCGGGGCGACGCCCCAGCAGCAGCACGGAGGAGGCGGGCCGGGTGATGACCTGCCCCGGGGCGAGCACCTCGCCGATGTCGAGCTCCCGAGCGGTGCCGGAGATGACGGTCCAGGAGCTCCCGTAGCTCGCATCGGGCAGGGTGAAGTCGACCTCGTTCCCGGCGAAGTTGAACACCAGCAGAGCGGAGTCGTCCTCGATGCGGGCTCCGCGCTCATCCGGCTCGGGGATCGCCGAGCCGTTGAGGAAGACCGTCAGACACTTGTTCAGCGGGTCCGACCACTCCTGGTCGGTCATCACGGCGCCGTCGGTGCCGAGCCACACCACATCGGCCAGGCCCGACGCGGGGTCGGGACGCGCTCCGAGGAAGCGACGGCGCCGGACGACGGGGTGCGCGCGGCGGAGCTTGATCGCCGAGCGGGTGAAGGCGAGCATCTCCCGCTGGTCGGCGTCCAGGTCCCAGTGCACCCAGGACAGCTCGTTGTCCTGGCAGTAGGTGTTGTTGTTCCCCTGCTGGGTGCGCCCCATCTCGTCGCCGTGCAGGATCATCGGCACGCCCTGGCTCAGCAGCAGCGTGGCCATGAAGTTCTTCGCGCGGCGCAGGCGCAGCTCCTGGATCTCCGGATCGTCGGTGGGCCCCTCCGCCCCCGAGTTCCAGGAGCGGTTGTGGCTCTCGCCGTCCTTCCCGCCCTCCCCGTTGGCCTCGTTGTGCCGCTCGTTGTAGGACACGAGGTCGCGCAGGGTGAAGCCGTCGTGAGCGGTGACGAAGTTGATCGAGGCGATCGGGGTCCGGCCCGTGTGCTGGTAGAGGTCCGAGGACCCGGCCAGACGCGAGGAGAAGTCGCCGAGGACCCCGGGCTCGGAGCGCCCGGCATCGCGGACGGTGTCGCGATAGCGGCCGTTCCACTCCGACCACAGGGGCGGGAAGCCGCCCACCTGGTAGCCGCCCTCGCCGAGGTCCCAGGGCTCGGCGATCAGCTTGACCTGGGAGATGATCGGATCCTGCTGGATGATGTCGAAGAAGGCGGAGAGCCGGTCCACCTCGTGGAGCTCGCGTGCGAGCGTCGAGGCGAGGTCGAAGCGGAACCCGTCCACGTGCATCTCGGTCACCCAGTAGCGCAGGGAGTCCATGATCAGCTGCAGCACATGGGGAGTGCGCATCAGCAGCGAGTTCCCGGTCCCGGTGGTGTCGTAGTAGTGGGCCTTGTCGTCCTCGACGAGGCGGTAGTAGGCGGCGTTGTCGATGCCGCGGAAGGACAGGGTGGGGCCCATGTGGTTGCCCTCGGCCGTGTGGTTGTAGACCACGTCGAGGATCACCTCGATGCCGGCCGCGTGGAGGTTCTTGACCATCTGCTTGAACTCGAGGACCTGGGCGCCGGTGTCGCCGCCGTAGGCGTACTCGTTGTGCGGCGCGAAGAAGCCGATCGTGTTGTAGCCCCAGTAGTTGCGCAGCCCTCGCTCGACCAGATGCCCGTCCTGGACGAACTGGTGCACCGGCATCAGCTCGATCGCGGTCACGCCGAGGGAGGTGAGATGGTTGATGATCTCCGGCTGGCCCATCGCCACGTAGGTGCCGCGGATCGACTCGTCGATCCCGGGGTGCAGCTTCGTCAGGCCCTTGACGTGCGCCTCGTAGATGACCGTGTCGTGGTACGGATGCGCCGGCGGGTGGTCGTTGCCCCAGTCGAAGTAGGGGGACACGACCACGGAGTGCATGGTGTGCGCGGCTGAGTCCTCGGTGTTCCGGGCCGTCTGGTCCCCGAACTCGTAGGAGTAGAGGGAGGCATGGTTCGAGGCCATGCCGGCGATCGCTTTCGCGTACGGGTCCAGGAGGAGCTTGCTGGGATCGCAGCGGTGGCCCGCGGCCGGGTCATACGGGCCGTGGACGCGGTAGCCGTAGCGCTGCCCCGGCTGGATCGCGGGCAGGTGCACGTGCCACACGTGGGCGTCCACCTCCGTCACCTCGACGCGGCGCTCGCTGCCGTCCTCCTCGAGGAGGCACAGCTCGACGCGCTCGGCGACTTCGGAGAACAGAGCGAAGTTCGTCCCGCTGCCCGTGTACGTGGCACCGAGCGGATACGGGTGTCCCGGCCAGATCTGCATGGGCACAGGGTAGCGGCATGGTGCTCCGGCACGCGCATGGAGCCGCCTCGACCCGGGCCCAGGGCGTCGCAGCTCGCATTCGCGCCGCCCGGCGGCCGTCGGCGCGGGCGGCGCCGCCCGGATCGTCCTGCCCCGAGACCGCATCATCGGCATCCGCCTCGGCCTCGTGAGCGCCCGGGCCCGTGTGCTGGACGACGGGCCGCGGACGCGAAGAGCCCCGGACCATGGTCCGGGGCTCCGCTCGTGGGCGATACTGGGATCGAACCAGTGACCTCTTCCGTGTCAGGGAAGCGCGCTACCGCTGCGCCAATCGCCCGTGGGGACGGGATGGAGGTGGGTACGGGATTCGAACCCGTGTACACGGCTTTGCAGGCCGTTGCCTCGCCTCTCGGCCAACCCACCAGGGGTCCTGCAGCCATGACGAGCACGGCAGCATCAGACGAAACGGCGCTCCCGGGCTTCCGGGGGCGCCGTTCGCTGGAGCGGACGACGGGACTCGAACCCGCGACCCTCACCTTGGCAAGGTGATGCTCTACCAACTGAGCCACGTCCGCGTATCAGCCACCTGCTCGCTGACAAGGGAAGACATTACGCGGGGAGCGCCCTCACCGCAAACCGGCGACACCGTCCCGTGCGGCAGGTCACTGCCGGGGCTGCCCGGTCCGGCTGCGGGCCCTCGCTCCCTGCTCGAGAACCGGATTCGGATCGGGGTTGCGGGGCGCGGCCCGCGGGTGTGCGGGGTGCGTTCTAGCGCATCGACCGCGGATCGCCGACCTCCGCCACGGGTGGCCCACCCCACAGCTCGTCGGTTCGAATCTGCCCGGGACCTCGTGTAAAGTAATCCGAGTCGCCAGCACGGCGGCACCGGCGCGGAGAGCTGAGCTCGAAGCCTCGGGCGATTGGCGTAGTGGTAGCGCGCTTCCTTCACACGGAAGAGGTCACTGGTTCGATCCCAGTATCGCCCACGGCAGGTATCCTCTGGATCCTGCAATGCGGACGTGGCTCAGTTGGTAGAGCATCACCTTGCCAAGGTGAGGGTCGCGGGTTCGAGTCCCGTCGTCCGCTCCCGTCCTCGGGGATCTCCGGATCCGCGAGGGGCATCCTCAGGATGCGCACGGGCGATTGGCGCAGCGGTAGCGCGCTTCCCTGACACGGAAGAGGTCACTGGTTCGATCCCAGTATCGCCCACTCCCCGAGAACCCCCGGCAATGCCGGGGGTTCTCGTGCTTCCGGAGAGGTCGCCGTGCCGACCCCTGCGCGGAGCCGCGACGTCGCGATGCTCCGGCACCGCGTGCGTTCCGCGCGGCCCGCGCTGCCGACGGCTGTTCGAGCGCATGTGCGTCCTGCTGGAGGGATGGGGGCGGCGTGATCCGCTCAGCGTCTCCGGCGCGCTGTCGAACGTCGTCGTCCCGCTCACGCGTGCCGTCGGGCTCGCCCTCGTGGTCTCCCGACTGCGCCCCGCATCGTGCATCATCCTCGTGCGGCGGCCCCGGAGCGAGCGCCCCGGGGTCCACGGGGCTGGCCCTTCCTGCTGGCCGGCTTCGGCATCGTCACCGCGCTCGGCGTCATCCACGTCATCGCCGGGCCCGTCGCCCAGGACCGGCTCGACCTCGATGCCGGCACGGCGGGAGACCTCACCGGCGCTGCGGGAGCGCTGATCTCCTCCGGAGGCCGAGCATGTCGGTGCCGCGCCGCCCGTGCTCGAGCCCCATCGCCGGATCGTCGGCCTCCGCGACCGCGTGCGGATCGCCGCCGCCTGGCATCGGAGCGGCCTCCGAGCTGTCCGTCGGATCCCGGACGCTCCGGACCTGCGTGCCGAGCTCCCCTGTCGCGAGATGGCGACGCAGTATGGTCACCCTGAGACGCGGGCGCGACAGCCGTGCGACGGGGCACGGCTAGCGTCGAGGTCAGGACGCGGCGCCGCCGCGGGACACAGATCGAGGAGACCGCCATGACCGCCATCGACCCAGCTCGCCTCCGGGCACGACATCTCATGGCCGGCGCCCTCCTCGTGGGCGCGCTGTCGCTGACCGGCTGCCAGGTCGGCACCGGGGACATCGGCCCCGACGGGAAGAGCCCCACCGGAACCTCCGCGCCCTCCAGCGCCTCCGACGGCGGTGCCGACGCTCCGTCCGAGGACGCGGTCGTCGACGAGGACGCCGCTGGTACGGGCGTCGACCTCACCGCGGTGGGCGAGCCCGTCGCCAGCGCCGAGGTCCCCGCGGTCGTCGAGGGGGACCCGGCGGCGACGATGACCGTCTCCCTGCACGGACTGCGGCGCGAGGGCAAGACCCTGGTGGCCACCTACTCCTTCACCGTGCACAGCGAGACGTCCGACACGGAGGAATGGATCTATGACTACCTGGGCGCTCAAGGGTGGCATCCGTACGCGATCGACACCGTGAACCTGAACAAGCACGAGGTGCTCGGAGGCGGTGAGGCGCAGACCGACTACCAGGGTGCGAAGTTCCGTCCCGGCCAGACGCTCTACGCCTATGCCTCCTTCGCGGCACCGCCGGAGGACGTCACCACGATGGACGTCCTGCTCGTGGACGGTGCGCCTCTGGCGAGCGGGGTGCCGATCTCATGAGGCGCGTCACCGCATACGCCGCCCTCGGCCTCGCCCTCCTCGTGGTGCCGGCAGGCGCCGCCCTCGCGGACGACGACGTGATCCCGCTGGATCCGAGCATCACCGCGCTGGATCCGAGCATCACCCCGCTCGAGACGGTCACCACCGAGGACTCCCGCACCGAGATCGCGCTCTCCTCCGACATCCTGTTCGACGTCGGCTCCGCGGAGCTCGACGCCCCCGCCTCGGCGAGGATCGGCGAGCTCGTGGCCGAGATCCCGCGGGGCGCCGAGGTCGCCGTGGACGGCCACACCGACTCCATCCCCTACGCGCGCGGCAACCAGGTCCTCTCCGAGGAGCGCGCCCAGGCCGTGGCCGATGCCATCGCCGCCGCCCGCCCGGACCTCCGGCTGACCGTGACCGGCTACGGCGACACCCGACCCGTCGCCGATGAGGAGGTCGATGGCCAGGACGACCCCGCGGGCCGAGCCCAGAACCGCCGCGTCGAGATCCGCTACGACGGATGAGGCCCCAGACGGCTCCGCCGAGCCCGGAGCGGCCCCGGGTCCTGCTGGTGGACGACGACGCGACGATCCGCGAGCACCTGCCGCCGGTTCTCGAGCGCAGCGGCCTGCGCATCGACGTCGCATCCGACGGCGCGGAGGGGCTGCGGAGCATCGAGCGGTCCCTCCCCGACCTGGTGATCCTCGACGTCATGATGCCCGTGCTGGACGGGCGGGAGGCGCTGCGGAGGATCCGCGCGGACCATGACTGGCTGCCCGTCATCCTGCTGACCCAGGTGGGGGAGAGCTTCGAGCGGGCGGCAGCCCTGGACGAGGGGGCCGATGACTACCTCAACAAGCCCTTCGACCCCCATGAGCTGCTCGCGCGGATCCGGGCGGTGCTGCGCCGCACCGCCCGCGGGACCGCTCCGCTGAGCGCGGCCGGTGCGCTGCGGGCAGGAGCCCTGCGCATCGACCGCCCGGCACGCCGCGTCTTCCTGGCGGGCACCGAGGCGCAGCTGACCCCGCGGGCCTTCGCGCTGCTGGAGTTCCTCATGGCCCATCCCGACGAGCTCTTCCCGCGCGAGCGCCTGCTGCAGACGGTCTGGGGCTTCGACGCGATCGTCACCACTCGCGCGGTGGACCATCGCATCGCGGAGATCCGTCGGGTGCTCGGGGACGATGCGGCCGCGCCGACGTACCTGGAGACCGTGCCCGGAGCGGGCTACCGCTTCGTGCACCCGGTGGAGCGCGCATGAGCCGCCATCGGCCCCGTGCGCTCCCGGGGCTGCTGGTCGCGGCGCCGCTGCTGCTCGGGGGCGCGGTCAGCCTGGCCTGGTGGGCCAGCGGCGGGGGAGGAGCCGTCTACCTCATCACCGATCTCGCCTGGATCCCGCTCGGCGCCGGCGCGGCGCTCGCGCTGCTGGCCATCCCGGGGGTGCTGGGCTGGCGGGCCGCGCGGCGGCGGGCGGAGGACGAGCACCGCGAGCACCTGCGCGAGCACGGCGAGCCCCGACGGCGCCTGCTCTCGCGGCTGGACCACGAGCTGAAGAATCCCCTGCAGGGGATCCGCGCCGCGCTGGCCGATGAGCCCTCCGACCGCCAGCGTGCGAGCATCGATGCGCAGTCCCGGCGCCTGGTGAGCCTGCTGGGGGACCTGCGCAAGATCGGCGAGGTCGAGCACACCGTGCTGGAGCTGGCGGAGGTCGACCCGAGCGCCCTCGCCGAGGAGGCCGCCGCCGCGATCCAGGAGATGCCCGGAGCGTCCGAGCGACGCATATCCCTCGCCCTGCCCCGGGCGCCGAGGCCGCTGCCACGCATCCCCGGCGACGAGGACCTGTTGTTCCTGGTGCTCGTCAACGCTCTGTCCAACGCGGTGAAGTACTCGCGCCCCGGGGACGCCGTCGAGGTCCGCGGTCGGGAGGAGGAAGCCCAGGTGATCCTCGAGATCGCCGACACCGGACAGGGCATCGCCCCTGACGAGCTCCCACTGGTGTGGGAGGAGCTGGGCCGGGGCAGCGCCGCCCGCGGCATCGAGGGCTCCGGGCTGGGGCTTCCGCTGGTCCGTGCGATCGTGGAGCGGCACGGCGGGAGCGTCTCCCTGGAGTCCTGGCTCGGCGAGGGGTCCACGCTCACCCTGCGGCTGCCGAGGACCGCACCGCGTCCCTGAGGAGGGGCCGCGGGGCGGGGCGGTGCCGTCGGATCTCCACGCGCAGGAGCCCCGGACCGCATGCCGGTCCGGGGCTCCTGCGGATGCGGGAGGATCAGATCTGCGAGCCTCGGCCCTCCCCGTCGGCGTCCTGCGGCGCATCGGGCGCAGCGCCCTCCGCCGCGAGATCGGCGATGGGGGCCGACTCATGGCGGCTGGCGTCCGCGGGCGCGACCTCGATCACCGCCTCGACGGTGCGCAGCTCGAAGGGCTCGCCGTCGTGCCGCTCGATCGCCGAGTCCACGGAATCCTCGAGCACATGGCGCGCCAGCCGGTTGCGGATCATCAGCGGGTCGCGGGAGAGGTCCTTCCACAGGGCCACGCACAGCAGCAGCATGACCAGGACGAACGGCACCGAGGAGACGATCGTGATGTTCTGCAGCCCGTTGAGCGCCGACTTCGGGTCGTCGCCGCCGGCCACCAGCATGATCGCGGCGACCGCGCCGGTCGCCACGCCCCAGAAGATGACGGAGCGCTTGGAGGGGTCCTCGGCGCCGTGCTCGGACAGGCCGCCCATCACGATCGAGGCGGAGTCCGCGCCGGTGACGAAGAAGATCGCGACCAGGATGACCGTGACGATCATGAGGATCACGGCGATGACCGGGCCGACGGGCAGCTTCTCGAGGGTCTGGAACAGAATCAGGTCGCTGTTGATGTCGGGGACGCCGTCCACGAGACGGGCGAGCATCGCGCCCTGGTCCTGCGCCTTCTCGGCCCGCTCCTGAAGACCGATCGCGCCGCCGCCGAAGATCGAGAACCACAGCAGCGAGATGACCGAGGGGACCAGGAGCACGCCGACGACGAACTGGCGGATCGTGCGGCCGCGCGAGATGCGGCCGATGAACAGGCCCACGAAGGGCGACCAGGAGACCCACCACGCCCAGTAGAAGACGGTGTACGTGCTCATCCACTCGGCGAGCGACTCATCGCCCGAGACCGAGGTGCGGGAGGCCATCTGCGGCAGATCCGCGACGAAGCCGCCCACCGCGTTCGGGATGACGTTGAGGATGAACAGCGTCGGTCCGCCGATGAACATGATGATCGCGAGGATCACGGCGAGCACCATGTTGATGTTCGAGAGCCACTGGATGCCCCGCTCGATGCCGGAGACGGCAGAGGCGACGAAGGCGGCGGTCAGCACCGCGATGATGAGGATCAGCACAGCGGATCCCGAGCCCGAGATGATGCCGCTCGAGCGGAGCCCGCCGCCGATCTGCAGGGCTCCGAGCCCCAGCGAGCAGGCGGAGCCGAACAGGGTCGCCAGGATCGCGAGGATGTTGATGACGCGGCCGCCGGCGCTGCGGGAGACCTTCTCGCCGAAGATCGAGGCGAACATGTTCGAGAACAGCTGCGAGCGTCCCAGACGGAACGTCCCGTAGGCCATGCCCAGGCCCACGATCGCGTACATGGCCCACGGGTAGAGCGTCCAGTGGAACAGCGCCGTGCCCATGGCGGTCGTGAGCGCCTCCGGGGTGGAGCCCTCGACGGTCCCGGGCGGGGGCGACATGTAGAAGTAGAGAGGCTCGGCGACGCCGTTGAAGATGAGGCCGATGCCCATCCCGGTCGCGAACATCATCGAGATCCAGGAGGCGGTCCGGAACTGGGGCTGCTCCCCGTCCCGGCCGAGCGGGATCCGACCGAACCGGCTGAACGCTACGACCAGGACGAAGAGGGTGAAGACCGTCGCCGCGATCACGAAGACCCAGCTGAAGTTCGTCATCACGGCTCCGAGGGCGCTCTCCGCCACCCGGCCGAGCGAGCTGGAGGAGATGACCCCCCACAGGATGAAGCCCAGGGCGAGCGCTCCGGCGCTGCCGAAGACGACCCAGTCCGTCCCGTTCTCCGCCTTCTTCTTGCGCCGGCGGGGCATGGCGCTCTTCAGATCGTCGAGCAGCTCACGAGTGGTCTGCGAATTCTGACTCATGGGGATGTCGCCGCCCCGGCGCTCCAGCGTCTGTCATCTGCGCACCCGTGGGCGGTCTCCTTCCTTGGGTTCGGGATGTCAAGCCCTCGCACCCTAGCGCAGTTCGCGACGCCCTCCCAGATCGGCTCCTGCACCGGAGGTGCCGGTCACGTCAATCCCCTTGTCGCGTGAGGTGCCTCCCATAAGGGCTGACTTCGGGCCTCGGAACTGGCATTCGTGCCCGCGCGCGAGGTCAGGCGTATCCGTCGTCGTGATCCGGAGTCCTGGAACAGAGGTGCGTCGTCGGACAGCGATTCCGTGCAGCGCGCCAACTCAGGATCCTGCTGCAGGAGCAGGGCCGTGGCAAGCAGACGCTGGCGTTCTGCCGATGTCGGTGACCGCGAGCAGAGCAGTCGCAAGGGGAGCGCCGGTGGTGCGTTCAGGGAGGACGAGAACCCGCAGCCGTCCAGGTGGAGGCAGGTTTCGATGCGCAGGTTGCAGTCGCCGCATATGAGCCCCCGCACGAGGCCGGACACGTGATCGTGGTCGACCACATGGGCGTCGCTGAGGCGGCAGGCCTGGCATGTGTGCCCGAACCGTGCGAGGAGACGGAATGCGATCCCCCGCAGACGTGAGGAGCTGCGGAGGTCGGCACGAGGCCAACGCTCGGCCCCACCGCACCGCAGGGAACGGGGGACGGTCCATGGGCAGCACAGCCCGCCCGCGCGCGACGGGTCCAGATGGACGTCCCCGCACTGCGGTTGCTCGCAGCGGGCTACTGCGCCCGTCGATGCGCAGGTGAGCTCAAGACCGTCAGGCTGCGAGAGGATGCCGTCTCCGCAGCAGGGGACGTCGCGCGTCGGGCTCGCATCGTCGACAGCGATCAGATGCCAAAGCCCGTCGGAACCGAGCGCCGCGCCCCGACTCCTGCCCCGCGGCATTCCGGCACACGGGAATGAAGACTGCCGCAGCTCCAGACGGCGCTCGGGAGCAACGGCGAGATATCGGACCAGGGTGAGTCGGCGAGCTGGCGGGAGGTCCTCCCAGCGGCCTGCCGGGACGGCGTTCGGCGGCACGGTGAGATCGACGCCCCAGGCATCGCGGGGCGAATCGGACGGGACGGGGAACGCGACCATGTGCCGAGGCAGCCAGAGCGGACCGACATGTGCGGCGTGAGCGGTTCGGCACACCGCTCCCGAGGCGGAGCCGACAGGTGGTTGTTCTCGCGAGGGTGCAATTCCCCGAGGAAGAGCGAGGCCGGTCACGGGATGCTCATGGCGTTGACCAGTGGGGGCTCGGTCTCGCTCGGCCGCGTCTCCACGTCTCATGCGCCTGCACTCTCGCGGCGGATCGGATGGGGGCCGTGCGTCGGGGCTGCGTGGAGCAGTGCGTAGGCCCGGACGACGGGGCTCTGGACCCTCGCTAGGATTGTCCGCGGAGCCGGCATCGTCGGCCGGCTCGCCCCGATACCTAGGAGACATCTCGTGGCCCAGATCGCCATCACCCTCGATTCCCGTCCGCAGCAGATCGAGGAGGGCACCACCGGCACCACGATCTTCGAAGGGCGCAAGGAGATCGTCGCCCTGCGCGTGGACGGGGAGCTGAAGGACCTCAGCACGGTGCTCGAGCAGGGCTGGGACGTCGAGGGCGTCGAGATCACCAGCCCGGACGGGCTCTCGATCCTGCGCCATTCGACCGCTCACGTCCTCGCGCAGGCGGTGCAGGCGATCAACCCCGAGGCGAAGCTCGGCATCGGCCCGCCCATCACCGACGGCTTCTACTACGACTTCGACGTCCAGACCCCCTTCACCCCGGAGGACCTCCAGGAGATCGAGAAGCGGATGGGGCGCATCGTCAAGGAGGGCCAGGCCTTCGTGCGGCGCGAGATCAGCGACGACGCCGCTCGTGAGGAGGAGGCCGGCGAGCCCTACAAGCTCGAGCTCATCGGTCTCAAGTCGACGGCCGCCGAGGCCGGCGAGGGCGCGAGCGTCGAGGTCGGCGCGGGCGGCCTGTCGATGTACGACAACGTGCGTCGCGGGGGAGAGGTCGTGTGGACCGACCTCTGCCGCGGCCCGCACCTGCCCTCGACCCGGCTGATCGGCAACGGCTTCGCCCTCACCCGCAGCGCCGCGGCCTACTGGCGCGGCAGCGAGAAGAACCCGATGCTGCAGCGCATCTACGGCACCGCCTGGGCCACCAAGGAGGACCTGCGAGCCCATCAGGCGCGCCTGGCGGAGGCCGAGCGCCGTGACCATCGCCGTCTCGGCGCGGAGCTGGACCTGTTCTCCTTCCCGGACGAGATCGGCTCGGGCCTGCCCGTGTTCCACCCCAAGGGCGCCATGATCCGGATGGAGATGGAGGACTACTCGCGCCGCCGCCACGTCGAGTCCGGCTACTCCTTCGTCACCACCCCGCACATCACCAAGAAGAACCTCTTCGAGACCTCGAAGCACCTCGAGTGGTACGCGGACGGCATGTACCCGCCCATGCACATGGACGAGGAGGTGGATGCGGACGGCAATGTCACCAAGCAGGGCCAGGACTACTACCTCAAGCCCATGAACTGCCCGATGCACAACCTCGTCTACCGCTCCCGCGGGCGCTCGTACCGCGACCTGCCGCTGCGCCTGTTCGAGTTCGGCAGCGTCTACCGCTACGAGAAGTCCGGGGTGGTGCACGGCCTGACCCGTGCCCGTGGCTTCACCCAGGACGACGCCCACATCTACACCACCCGCGAGCAGATGAAGGAGGAGCTGGCGAGCCTGCTCACCTTCGTGCTGGACCTGCTGCGCGACTACGGGCTCGACGACTTCTACCTCGAGCTGTCCACCCGCGACCCCGAGAAGTCCGTGGGCGACGACGCGACCTGGGAGGAGGCGACCCGCACCCTCGAGGAGGTCGCCACCGCCTCGGGCCTGGATCTCGTGCCCGATCCGGGCGGCGCGGCCTTCTACGGCCCGAAGATCTCGGTGCAGGCGAAGGACGCGATCGGCCGGACCTGGCAGCTGTCGACCATCCAACTCGACTTCTTCGAGCCGGAGCTCTTCGAGCTCGAGTACACCGCCCCCGACGGCTCCCGCCAGCGCCCGGTGATGATCCACCGCGCCCTGTTCGGCTCGATCGAGCGCTTCTTCGGCGTGCTGCTCGAGCACTATGCCGGCGCCTTCCCCGTGTGGCTCGCCCCCGTCCAGGTCGTGGGGATCCCGGTGGCCGCGGAATACGTGCCCTACCTCGAGGAGGTCGCCGCGAAGCTCCGTGCCCGCGGCGTGCGCGTCGAGGTCGACTCCTCCGACGACCGGATGCAGAAGAAGATCCGCACCCACACCAAGGAGAAGGTCCCCTATCTGCTCATCGCCGGCGGCGAGGACCAGGAGAAGGGCGCCGTGTCCTTCCGGCTGCGCGACGGCAGCCAGGACAACGGCATCCCCGTGGACGAGGCCGTGGAGCGGATCGTCGCCGCGATCCGGGACAAGGCCCAGGTGTGAGCGCCGCCGCGGGAGCCGCGGAGCCGGCGCCGGCGGATGACGCGATCCCCCTCGAGGACCCGCGCTCCTTCGCCGGGGTCGACGACGGGTACGAGCGGCTCTGGACCCCGCACCGGATGGCGTACATCTCCGGCGAGGCGAAGCCGAACGATCCCGATGACGCCGCCCAGTGCCCGTTCTGCGTCGCCCCCTCGAGGGGTGATGAGGACGCGCTCATCGTGCACCGCGGAGAGAGCGCGTACGTGCTGCTCAACCTCTTCCCGTACAACACCGGGCACCTGCTGGTGTGCCCCCATCGGCACGTCGCCGACTACACGGACCTCACCGAGCAGGAGCTGCTCGAGGTCGCGGAGCTGACCCGCACCGCCATGCAGGTGGTGCGGGAGGTCTCCGCCCCGGCCGGATTCAACCTGGGGATGAACCAGGGCGAGGTCGCCGGGGCGGGGATCGCCGCGCATCTGCATCAGCACGTCGTGCCCCGCTGGCAGGGGGATGCCAACTTCCTGCCGATCATCGGCCGCACGAAGGCGCTGCCGATCCTGCTGGCCGACACGCGCCGCGCTCTCGCCGAGGCGTGGCCCGCCGCCCGCTGATCGGCCCGTTGCTACCATGACCGGGCCGCTTCGGCCGAGAACCGCGGAGGAACCCATGGCGACCAGCACCTTCGGGAGGTACGAGTACGACGTGCCCCGCCCGGATCCGCGGGGCCCCGCGCGCCTCGGCGCCGGGGCGGAGGGGCCCGCCGGGAAGCGCGGGAAGTGGCTGCCGCGGATCGTCTGGTCCCTCGCGATCCTGCTGCTGATCGGCGTCTTCATCGCGGTCTACTTCTTCACCATCCGGCCCCTCGGATTCGGCACGTCCCTCGTCGCCCTGACCGCGGCCCTCGTCCCCGTCGCGATCGTGTTCCTCGCGGTCTGGTGGATCGACCGGTACACCCCGCAGCCCCGCATCACGCTGGTCTACGCCTTCATCTGGGGGGCGGCGGGATCGGTGGGGCTGACCTTCGTCATCGGCGGCGCCTTCACCTACCTGATCACCCCGGAGGACGCGCAGGAGATGACCTCGCAGTTCCTGGGCGCCGTGATCCAGGCGCCGGTGGTCGAGGAGTCCATGAAGTCCGCGGGGCTGATCGCGCTGCTGTGCTGGGGCAGGCGGTTCATCGGCGGGCCGATCGACGGGCTCGTGTACGCGGCGCTCATCGCCGGCGGTTTCGCCTTCACCGAGAACATCCTCTACTTCGGCCGGTCCTTCCACGAGGCGCAGGCGGCCGGGGAGTCCACCGTCTTCTGGCAGACGTTCATGCTGCGCGGTCTGCTCTCGCCCTTCGCCCACGTCTGCTTCACAGCCCTGTGCGGGCTGGGCCTCGGCATCGCGGCGGAACGGCGCTCGCTCATGCTCTACTTCGGGCTCGGGATCGGCGGACTCAGCCTGGGCATGTGCCTGCACGCCCTGTGGAACGGCTCGACCTTCTTCCTCGAGGTCGATCCGGAGGCGCCGATGCGCAGCTTCTTCCAGTACTACGTGACCGTCCAGGTGCCGATCTTCCTGGTGCTGCTCGCCATGGTCGTCTGGCTGCGCCTGCGCGAGCATCGGATCCTGCGCCGGCAGCTGTCCGCGTACGGCCGGGCCGGCTGGTTCGCCCCCTCCGAGGTCGAGATGCTCATCTCGCTGCGCCGACGCCGCGCCGCGGAGAAGTGGGCCGCCCAGCACGGGACCGTCGCCCGCACCGCGATGCGCGACCTGATCCTCGCCGCGGTCGAGCTGGGGATGGACCGGCACGGCGTGCTGCACGGCGCGCCCACGGCGAAGACCCGCCTCCGCGAGCGGCAGCTGCTCGAGCGGATCACCGCGGACCGGCGCCTCATCGGCGCCCTCTCACGGCCCGTCGTCCGCCTCCCGGACGCCGCGGCCTGAGCGCAGGCGGGCCGGCGGACTCCGGCACCGTACAATGGTCCGGCACTGAAGGACGCAGCGATCTTCCGAGGAGACACATGTCGGGTCACTCCAAATGGGCGACGACCAAGCACAAGAAGGCCGCCATCGATGCCAAGCGCGGCAAGCTCTTCGCCAAGCTGATCAAGAACATCGAAGTGGCGGCCCGGACGGGCGGCGCCGACCCCTCCGGCAACCCGACCCTCTTCGACGCGATCCAGAAGGCCAAGAAGACGTCGGTCCCCAACGACAACATCGACCGCGCCGTCAAGCGCGGCGGCGGCCTCGACGGCGGCGGGGTCGACTACACGACCCTCATGTACGAGGGCTACGCCCCCGGCGGGGTCGCCGTCCTCGTGGAGTGCCTGACCGACAACAAGAACCGCGCCGTCTCCGAGGTCCGCCTCGCCTTCTCCCGCAACGGCGGGAACATGGCGGACTCCGGCTCGGTCTCCTACATGTTCACCCGCAAGGGCGTCGTCTCCCTGCCCAAGGGCGAGCACACCGAGGACGACCTCCTCGAGGTGGTCCTCGACGCCGGGGCCGAGGAGATCAACGACGAGGGCGAGACCTTCGAGATCGTCTCCGAGGCCTCCGATGTGGTCGCCGTGCGCACGGCGCTGCAGGAGGCGGGCATCGACTACGACAGCGCCGAGGCGCAGTTCGTGCCGAACATCCGCACCGAGGTCGACCTCGACGGCGCGCACAAGGTGCTGCGCCTGATCGACGCGCTCGAGGACAGCGACGACGTGCAGAACGTCTACACGAACCTCGACATCCCCGAGGACGTCGCGGCGCAGCTCGCCGACGACGAATGAGCCTCCGGTCCCAGGTCGGCCCCGCGGCGCGCAGGCTCGCATGAGCCTGCGCGTCCTGGGGATCGATCCGGGCCTGACCCGCTGCGGCTACGGCGTTCTGGACGCCGGTCGCGGCCGGGACGCGAGCCTGGTGGACGTCGGCGTCGTGCGCAGCTCGCCGGAGGACACCATCGACCTCCGGCTCCTGGCGATCTCCCGGGGGATCGAGGCGAAGATCGAGGAGCACGCCCCCGACGTCGTCGCGATCGAGCGGGTCTTCAGCCAGAACAACATCTCGACCGTGATGGGGACCGCCCAGGTCTCCGGGGTCGCGATCCTGCTGGCCGCGCAGCGGGGGATCCGCATCGCGATGCACACCCCCTCCGAGGTCAAGGCCGCCGTCACCGGAAGCGGCCGGGCGGACAAGAAGCAGATCCAGAACGTGCTGGTCAAGATCCTGCGTCTGCCCGAGGCCCCGAAGCCTGCCGATGCCGCCGATGCGATCGCGATCGCGCTCACCCAGATCTGGCGGGGTCCCGGGCCCGTGCGCCTGGACGCCACCGGCGGCGCGCGCACGAGCGCGCAGGCCCGCTGGGCCGAGGCCGAGCGGGCCGCCCGACGCGCCAGCGAATCCTCCACCTCCCGCTTCTGATCGAACGCATGTTCTAGGCTGGTGCCGTGATCTCCACTCTCACCGGCCAGGTCCGCCATATCGGCCTGGACTCCCTCGTCCTCGAGGTCCAGGGCATCGGCTACCTGGTCCACACGACCGCGCAGGCTCTCGCGACGACCCGTCACGGGGCGGAGCTGACGCTCCACACCGAGCTCGTCGTGCGCGAGGACTCGCTGACCCTGTTCGGCTTCCCCCAGCGCGAGGAGGCGGACGTGTTCCGCGTCGTGCAGACCGTCTCCGGGGTGGGGCCGCGCACCGCCCTCGCGGTGCTCACCGTGATGGCGCCGGACGACCTGCGCCGGGCGATCGCGATGGAGGACACGAAGGCGATCACCCGCACCCCCGGCATCGGACCCAAGGGGGCGCAGCGCATGATCCTCGAGCTCAGGGACAAGCTGTCCCTCCCGCAGAGCGCCGCCGCGCAGACCCCCGAGCAGGCACCGACGCCGACGGCGGGCGCGCTGCGGGGTCCGCAGGCGGATGTGGTCGCCGCGCTCGTGGGCCTCGGCTGGGCGGAGAAGGCCGCCGTCGCCGCGGTCGAGGACGCCGCCGCCGACGGCGAGCACGACTCCGCCGTCCTGCTGCGCACGGCGCTGCGCGCCCTCGGGAGCACGCGATGAACCCGCGGGGACCGGAGGAGGCGACGGACCCCGAGGAGGACGCAGCCCCCTCCCTCGGCGGCGGCTCCGTCACGAGCGCGGAGTCCGGTGCGCTCGAGCGGGCCGCGGAGGCCGCCCTGCGTCCTCGCCGCCTCGACGAGTTCGTCGGGCAGCAGGTCGTGCGCGAGCAGCTCTCGCTGGTCCTCGACGCCGCCACCGGTCGCGGGCGTCCCCCCGAGCACGTGCTCCTGTCCGGACCTCCCGGACTCGGCAAGACGACGCTCGCCATGATCATCGCTGGAGAGCTGAACGCCCCGCTGCGCATCACCTCCGGCCCTGCGATCCAGCACGCCGGGGACCTCGCCGCCATCCTGTCCTCCCTCGAGGAGGGGGAGGTGCTGTTCATCGACGAGGTGCATCGTCTGGCCCGGCCCGCGGAGGAGATGCTCTACATCGCGATGGAGGACTTCCGCGTCGACGTGGTCGTGGGCAAGGGGGTGGGGGCGACCTCCATCCCCCTCGAGCTGCCGCCCTTCACCGCCGTGGGCGCGACCACGCGCGCCGGGCTGCTGCCGGCACCGCTGCGCGACCGCTTCGGGTTCGTGGGCCACCTGGACTACTACCGCCCGGCCGAGCTGCACGAGGTCGTCGCGCGCTCTGCGGTCCGTCTCGGCGTCCCCCTCGCGAGCGAGGCGGCCGCGGAGATCGCCGGACGCTCCCGCGGGACGCCCCGCATCGCGAACCGCCTGCTGCGCCGCGTCCGCGATTGGGCGCAGGTCCGCGGCAGCGGGCAGCTCGACCTCGCCGCCGCCCGGGCCGCGCTCGAGGTCTACGAGGTCGACGAGAGCGGGCTGGACCGGCTGGATCGGGGTGTGCTCCAGGCGCTGTGCACCCGTTTCGGCGGAGGCCCGGTGGGGCTGTCGACCCTCGCGGTCTCCGTGGGGGAGGAGACCGAGACGGTGGAGACGATGGTCGAGCCCTACCTCGTGCGCGAGGGGTTCCTCACGCGCACGCCCCGCGGGCGCATGGCGACCTCGCTCGCCTGGGAGCATCTGGGGCTCGCGGAGCCGGACCCCGTCCGCGGGGCGACCGCTCCGCTGGGGCGCTTCTGACCAGCTGAGGCGCCGTGGCGACCGCCCGGGACCGGGCTCGGGCCGACGGGACGGGGCGCGGATTCCGCGGCACGGTCCCGATCCCGCCCAGCCGGGCGACGGTAGAGTGGGCCCGCGTACGTGCCCGAGCGGCGGCAGGACCGCCGTCGCTCCCCTCGAAAGGACACCTGTGGACCCGATTTTCATGCTTCTGGTCATCTTCGCCGTGATGATGATCCCGATGCTGCTCATGAGCAAGAAGCAGCGCAAGGCGCAGCGTGAGCAGCAGGAGCGCGTGGCCGCCCTCGGCGTCGGCGACGAGGTCCGCACCCACTCCGGGTTCTACGGGCTGATCGTCGAGGCCGACGACGAGATCGTGATCCTCGAGACCGAGTCCGGCGCTCAGACGAAGTGGGCCCGCGCCGCGATCGCCATGGCCGTCGAGCCGACCGACGAGACGCCCGAGGACTCCGACGACGATCCCGAGGACGGGCCGTCCGCCTCGGGGGACTTCCTGAACAGCACGCCCTCGAACGACCGCTGATCACGGCGCCCCGCCGCCCTTCCCCTCGCCCGTGACCCGAAGGATCGAACCCGTATGCCCGCTCGTCGAATAGCGCTGCTCGCGCTCGCCGTGATCATGCTGGTCCTCGCAGGAGGCATCGGCGCCGGCGTGGGCAAGTGGGGATGGAATCCCGCGCCGAAGCTCGCCCTCGACCTCGAGGGAGGCACTCAGGTCATCCTCCAGGCGACGGCGATCGACGGCGGGGCGATCAGCGGCGAGCAGATGGACCAGGCCCGCCAGATCATCTCCCAGCGCGTCAACGCCATGGGCGTCGGCGAGACCGAGATCGGTGTGCAGGGCGGCACGAACATCGTCGTGGACGTGCCCGGGACCATGGATCAGGCGACCTCGGACGCTCTGCGGCAGACCGCTGCCATGTCCTTCCGCCCGGTCATCGCCTCCGGCCCGCCCGAGGGGCAGAGCGCGGCCTCCGACGGCGGCGGAGCCTCCGATGCCGGCGGCGCCTCCGACGCCGGGGGAGAGGAGACGGCGGGCGGGACGACCTCCGAGGGAGAGGAGGTCGATCCCTCGCAGTCGACCTTCCAGGGGATCGTCTCCCAGGACCCCGCGAACGCTCCGGCCTCCGCGGACGGCTCTGCCGCTCCCTGGTCCATGGAGCAGGCCACGCCCGAGATGCAGGAGAAGTTCATCGCCGCGGACTGCACGGATCCGCGAGCCCAGCAGGAGATCGCGGCGGACGTCCCGGCCGACGAGCCCGTGATCGTCTGCGACGAGGCCGGCACCGCGAAGTTCCTGCTCGGCCCCGAGGTCGTGCCGGGCTCCGCCATCGCCTCCGCGACCGTGGGCAGCGACGTCAACGGCGCCGGACAGCCCAACGGCTTCTACGCCGTGAACATGAGCTTCGATCAGGAGCACGCCCAGGCCTTCTCGACCATGAGCGCGGCCCTCTACAACGGCGAAGGGGCCACCGACTCCTTCGCGATCGTGCTGGACAACCAGGTCGTCTCCTACCCGCGGGTCGAGGCGCCGTCCCCGGACGGCACCGCGACCATCACCGGACAGTTCGACCAGGAGACCGCGAGCACCCTCGCGAGCCAGCTCAAGTTCGGCGCGCTCCCGCTCGAGTTCGACGTGCTCTCCGAGCAGCAGATCTCCTCGACCCTCGGCTCCGACCAGCTCGTCAAGGGACTCATCGCCGGGCTCATCGGTCTGCTGCTGGTGATCGCCTACGCCTTCGCGCAGTACCGCGTGCTCGCCATCGTCACGACGGCCTCGCTCGTGGTGATGGGCGCTCTGGCCTACGGCACGCTGACCGTGCTCTCGAACATCCCCGACATCGGGTACCGGCTCTCGCTCGCGGGCGTCGTGGGCCTGATCGTGTCGATCGCCTTCACCGCGGACTCCTTCATCGTCTACTTCGAGAGGGTCCGCGACGAGATCCGGGACGGACGCGGCATCGTCAGCGCCGTGGACCGCGGCTGGGACCGCGCCCGCCGGACGATCCTCGCCTCCGACACCGTCAACATCATCGCGGCCGTCGTGCTGTACGTGCTGTCCACCGGCGGCGTGCGCGGCTTCGCCTTCACCCTGGGGCTGGCCACCCTCCTCGACATCATGGTGGTGTTCCTGTTCACCCACCCGCTGTTGCAGTCCCTCGTGCGCACCCGCTTCTTCGGCAAGGGGCACCCCTGGAGCGGCCTCGATCCCGCCGCCCTCGGACGCGACCTCCCGGCCTATGCCGGACGCGGTCGGATCCGCGGCGTCGAGGAGCGCAGGGCACGGTCCGGACGCCGCGGCGGAGCTGGGGCCGAGGAGCCCGTCCGCGAGAGCCTCGCCGCCCGTAAGGCGCGCGCGGCGCGGGAGGCGCGCGAGGGGCTCGGTGCGTCGGAGGGCTCACCCGGCGGCGCAGGGTCCGCAGGGGAGCGGATGGACGCCGCGGCGACGACCGAGGCCCCGCAGCAGACGAAGGAGGACGACCGATGACCGCCGTGTTCGCCCAGTTCGGCAACGACCTCCACGACGGCCGCCGCGCGCTGCCCATCGTCCGGCGCAGGCGCACCTGGTACCTGATCGGCGCCTCGCTGATCATCCTGCTCGGGGTGATCGCCGGACTGCGCGGGCCGAACCTCGGCATCGAGTTCACGGGCGGCTCCGAGTTCCAGATCGCCCAGGTCGCGGATCCGGACCAGGCGATCGCCCGCGACGTCGTGCGCGAGGTGGTCCCCGACAACGAGCCGAAGATCACGGTGCTGGGCTCTGACACCCTGCGGGTGCAGACCAGCGAGCTGAGCAGCGACCAGACGACGCAGCTGGCGGCCGACCTCGCCAGCGCCTACGGCGTGAGCGCCCAGGACGTCTCGAGCTCGTTCATCGGACCCGTCTGGGGCTCGGACGTGACCGTCAAGATGCTCCGCGGGGTGGTCGTGTTCCTCGCCCTCACCGCCACGGTGATGGCGCTGTACTTCCGCAACCTCCGCGCCTCGATCGCCGCGATGATCGCGCTGCTGCACGACATGCTGCTCACCGCGGCGGTGTACGGCGTCGTGGGCTTCGAGATCACCCCGGCGACCGTCATCGGCTTTCTCACGATCCTGGGCTATTCCCTGTACGACACGATCGTCGTCTTCGACAAGGTCCGCGAGAACGCGGAAGGCCTCCTGGACCAGCGCGAGAGGACCTTCGCCGAGGCCGTCGAGCTGGCCGCCAACCAGACCCTGGTCCGCTCGATCAACACCTCCGTGGTCGCCCTCCTGCCGGTCGGCTCGATCCTCGCGATCGGTGCGTTCGTGCTGGGGGCCGGCACCCTCAAGGACATCTCGCTCGCCCTGTTCGTCGGGATCCTCGCCGGCACCTACTCCTCGATCTTCCTCGCGCCGGGCCTGCTGGTCGACCTCCGCAACCGCGAGCGCGAGATCGTCCGGCACAACCGTCTGGTGGAGGACCATCGCGCGGGCCGCCCCGCGGACGTCCCCGGCGACGTCGACGACACCCCCGACAGCCCCTCCCGCGCCCCTCGACGGCGCACCGCACGGAACCAGGCAGGCGCATGAGCATCCAGACCCTCGCCCCGGAGGCGCTCGACGCCCTCATGAGCTCCCACATCGCGGAGTACCCCGACTTCCCCGAGCCGGGGATCCTGTTCCGCGACATCACGCCCCTGCTGCGGGACGCGGACGCCCTGCGCACCGTCATCCGGCATTGGGCGAGCGTGGTGCCCGCGGACGTCGAGGTGATCATCGGCACCGAGGCGCGCGGCTTCGTCCTCGGGGCGCCGCTCGCCTACGAACTGGGCGTCGGCTTCGTGCCCGTGCGGAAGGCGGGGAAGCTTCCCGGGACGCCGCGCAGCCGCACCTACGACCTCGAGTACGGCACCGCGACGATCGAGATCGCCGAAGGAGCCCTCGCACCGGGCGTCCGCACCCTCGTGGTCGACGACCTCCTCGCCACGGGAGGCACCGCGGCCGCGACCGTCGCCCTGGCCCGAGAGCTCGGCGCCGACGTCCTCGGAGCGCATTTCCTCATCGAGCTGAGCGGCCTGGCGGGCCGCGAGAGGCTCGGGGACCTGCCGGTGACGGCCCTGTGGTCCATCGACGACGAGGCGTCCCCCGCATCCTGATCCGACGCGTAACATATCGTCCACTGCACAGGAGGTGGACGTATGTCGGATCGTGACGAGCTCGAGCGTCAGCGCAGCGCCCCCGACGGCGTCGCTCCCTGGCGCGGACGCTCGCGGCTGCCGTTCTTCGGCGCCCGGCAGACCTCCCCGGCCGATGCGATCCTCGAGCCGCTCCTGCAGACCATCGCCGCGGTCAGCCCGCGCGAGGACCTGAGCCTCATCGAACGGGCCTACCAGGTCGCGGAGAAGGCGCATCGAGGACAGCTCCGCAAGAGCGGCGATCCGTACATCACCCATCCGGTCTCGGTGGCCACCATCCTCGCCGAGCTCGGCGCGCCGAAGGAGGTCATCGCCGCCGCGGTCCTCCACGACACGGTCGAAGACACCGAGTACTCGCTCGAGGACCTGCGCCGCGATTTCGGCGAGGAGATCGCCATCCTCGTCGACGGCGTCACCAAGCTCGACAAGATCACCTACGGCGAGGCCGCTCAGGCGGAGACGGTCCGCAAGATGATCGTGGCCATGAGCCGGGACGTACGCGTCCTGCTCATCAAGCTCGCCGACCGTCTCCACAACGCCCGCACCTGGAAGTACGTCGCCGCGTCCTCCGCGGAGCGCAAGGCCAAGGAGACCCTGGAGATCTATGCGCCGCTCGCGCACAGGCTGGGCCTGAACACGATGAAGTGGGAGCTCGAGGACCTCTCCTTCCAGGTCCTGTACCCGAAGGTGTACGAGGAGATCGTCTCCCTCGTCGCGCATCACGCCCCCGCCCGGGATCAGTACCTCTCCGCGGTCTCCACCCAGATCCAGACCGATCTGCGCAAGGCGCGTATCAAGGCGGACGTCACCGGCCGCCCCAAGCACTACTACTCGATCTACCAGAAGATGATCGTGCGGGGCCGCGACTTCGCCGACATCTACGATCTCGTCGGCATCCGCGTGCTGGTGGACACCGTCCGGGACTGCTACGCGGTGCTGGGCATCCTGCACGCCCGCTGGTCGCCGCTGCCGGGGCGGTTCAAGGACTACATCGCCCTGCCGAAGTTCAACCTGTACCAGTCGCTGCACACCACGGTCATCGGTCCCACCGGCAAGCCGGTCGAGGTGCAGATCCGCACCCGGGAGATGCATCGCCGCGCCGAGTACGGCGTCGCCGCCCACTGGAAGTACAAGGCCAAGGCCGGCCAGGTCGAGCCTGCGCGGGCCGGCAACCAGGAGATGGCCTGGCTCCGGCAGCTGATGGACTGGCAGAAGGACACGGCTGACTCCGGGGAGTTCCTGGACTCGCTCCGCTTCGAGATCTCCTCCCAGGAGGTCTACGTCTTCACCCCCAAGGGCGACGTGCTCGCCCTCCCGCAGGGGGCGACGCCGGTGGACTTCGCGTACTCGGTGCACACCGAGGTGGGCCATCGCACGATGGGCGCGCGCGTGAACGGCCGTCTGGTCTCGCTCGAGTCGCAGCTGAGCACCGGGGACGTCGTCGAGGTGTACACCTCGAAGGCCGTGGACGCGGGGCCGAGCCGCGACTGGCTCGCCTTCGTCAAGACGCCTCGGGCGCGCACCAAGATCCGCCAGTGGTTCACGAAGGAGCGGCGCGAGGAGGCGCTCGAGAAGGGCAAGGACGAGCTCTCCAAGGCGCTGCGCCGCCAGGATCTGCCGATGCGGCGCCTGCTCACGCATGACACGCTGCAGTCGGTCGCCTCCGACCTCCACCAGAAGGACGTCGACGGGCTCTACACGGCGATCGGCGAGGGGCATATGAGCGCCCAGCACGTCGTCGAGCGTCTGCGCGCCGTCTTCGGGGGACTCGAGGGCTCCGAGGAGGACGCCGCCGAGGTGACGCTTCCCTCCCGCGTCCTGCAGAAGCCGGGGCGTGCCCAGCAGCGGACGGCGGACACGGACCAGGGCGTGATCGTCGACGGCCAGAACGACGTCTGGGTCAAGCTCGCGAAGTGCTGCGCTCCGGTGCCGGGAGATCCGATCATCGGCTTCGTCACGCGCGGCGCGGGGATCAGCGTCCACCACCGCGACTGCACGAACGTCGTGACCCTCCAGGAGCAGCAGCCCGACCGCATCCAGCCCGTGCAGTGGTCGGGGCGCACCGGGGCCGTCTACCTGGTGCACGTGAAGATCGAGGCGCTGGACCGGCCGCGGCTGCTCACCGATCTCGCCCTGTCGATCGCGGAGCAGCACGTGAACCTGCAGTCCGCCTCGTGCCAGTCGCACAAGGACCGCCTCGCCACGGCGTACTTCTCCTTCGAGCTGGCCGATCCCTCGCACCTGCAGTCGGTGATCAACACCGTCCGGCGCGTCGAGGGGGTCTACGACGTCTACCGGGTCACGGCGGACGGGAAGCAGGTCGACTCGCAGGCGGCGCTCGCGGCGCACGGCTGAGCCCGGGCGGCGCCGCTCAGGGGGCCGGGACGCGCACCTCCCTCAGCAGCCGGCGCGCCCGACGGGTATGGGGCGCCCCGAAGAGCAGGTCGAGCCGCCGTGCCACCTCCTGCATCCCCAGATGCCCCGTCTCCAGGAGCTCCTCGACGATGCGGCAGGCGGTGTGCTCGGGGTGCATGCGCAGCAGGTCGGTCGCGATCCGTCCCGGCGCGGTGATCGGTGCGCCGCCGAGCACGACGACGTCGCCCGGACGGATCTCCGCCTGATGCACCTCGACCCCGGCGATGATCGTCCGATGCGAGGGGGAGATGAGCTCGAGCACCTCCGGAGGCCTCCCGCCCAGCAGCACCCAGGCGGCCGTCGCGCCGGCGATCACCTGGTGGCTGCGCAGATGCTCACCGACGGCGCAGCCCACGGCGATGGCGCGATCCACGCAGCTGCGGGCGTCGACGGCGGGGAGATAGCGTCCGGCGCGCATCGGCAGGAGCTCGCCGTCCAGCACGAGCGCCTGGGTCGCCGGGGTCTCGGGCCAGCCCTCGAGCTGCGGGGCCATCGCGGCGGCCAGGTCCGCGGCGTGCTGGGACCAGGCGACGCAGGGCGCTCCGGCCTGCGCCGCGGGGGAGCGGATCGTCCGGTGCAGGGCCTCGCGATCCACGACGCGCAGCGGGCCGGGAGCGACCGCTCGAGCGCGGTCCGGGGGAGGGATCATCCCCCGAGGATGGGCGAGAGCGCCGGGGACGGCAAGGCGCCCGTCCACGATTGTGGACGGGCGCCGTGGGGAGGAGGAGCGGGTCGGGGCGGAGCCCCTCAGCCGAGGTCGCGGGCCGACCGCTCGATCACCGCGAGCCATTCGCGGCGCGCCTCGAGGGCGGCCTCGGCCTCCGCGATCCTCTCCGGGTCACCGCCGGCGCGGGCCTTCTCCAGCGCCTCCTCGTAGCTCGCGATCGCGGCATAGAGCTGCGAGGACGCACCTTCGACGCGCGCCTTGGTGCGCGGATCCGTCCGGCGCCACTCGTCCTCCTCGGCCTTCTTGATGGACCGCTCGACCGCCCGCAGACCGTCCTCGATGCGATGCATGGCGCTGCGGGGGACCTTTCCCGCGGCCTCCCAGCGGTCCTGGACCGAGCGCAGGGCCTCCTTGGCGGCATCGAGGTCGTCGGTGACGGAGATGGCGCGGGCCTCCTCGAGGAGGGCCTCCTTGGCCTTCAGGTTCTCCTGCTGCTCCGCATCGGATGCGGCGAGGTCGGCGTTGCGGGCCTCGAAGAACCGATCCTGGGCGGCCTTGAAGCGCGCCCACTGCGCGTCGTCCTTCTTGCGATTGCCGCGCGGCGCGGCGCGCCATTCGTCCATCAGCTCGCGGTAGGCGCGCACCGTGGGACCCCAGTCGGTCGAGTCCTGCATCGCCTCGGCGCGCGTGATCAGCTCGCTCTTGACCCGCTCGGCCTCGGCATGCTGGCCGTCCAGCTGGGAGAAGAACTGCTTGCGCTTGCGGTCAAAGGCGCTGCGCGCCGCCGACAGCCGCTTCCACAGGGCGTCCTCGACGGAGCGCTCGAGGGAGACGGAGTCCTTCTGCATCTGCTTCCAGGTGCCGACCATCCCCCGCATCGTCTCGCCGGCGCTGCGCCAGGACATCTGCGCGGGATCGGTGGCCACGAGCGCCTCGATCCCCTCGACGAAGGCGGTGCGCTCGGCGGTCGCGGCCGCCCTGGCCTCGCCCCGCTCCGACTCGAGGGCCTGGATCTTCTCCTTCGCGCTCTCGCGCAGCGTCGCGGCGCGAGCGCGCAGAGCCGGGATGTCGCCGACGACCTTCGGCTCCTTGAGGTTCTTGCGCAGGTTCTCCAGCAGACGGTTCAGCTCGACCTGGGTATGGGAGGGCGCCTCGAGGGCATGCTCGACCTGGTCGAGGAAGACCGTGAGGTCGACATAGGCGCGTGCGAAGGGGTCCAGCGCCGCCCGGGCGTCGGTCTCCGTGCTCGTGCCGATCTCGCGGCGCTGCGTGCCGTCCTGGACGGTGACGGTGCCGTCCTCGCCCAGCTCGCCGAAAGCGCGGGCGGCCTCGAGCTGCGCCTCGTCGTACTCGGCGGCCGCGGGGGCCACCGCGGGCACGAGCGGGGCGGTGGGCTTGCGCCCGGCCAGCGCTGCCGGCGAGGGCGGCATGGGACGGGCAGTGGGCTTCGGGGCGGGGCTCTGGGACTCGCTCACGATGCGCTCCTTCGGGTCGTTCCGCTGCAGGGCGGGGCACTGTCGCCCCGGCAGGGGCGACGTCATGGATGCGGCGCAGGGGCCACAGGGAGGAACTCTACAGCGCCCGCCGCGAGCGGCTCATGTCCGCTCCGGGGACGGACGCGCGGTCCCCGCGGCCCGGCGCGTCCTCGATAATGGGGGAGACCGATGCCCCCTCACCCAGGAGCACCCCCGTGGCGAAGATCAGCGCCCTGTCCGGATTCCCCGAATGGCTCCCCGCCCAGCGGCGGGTCGAGCAGCACGTCATCGACGTGTTCCGGCATGTGGCGGAGCTGCATGGGTTCGCCGGCGTCGAGACCCGCGCCGTCGAGCCCATGTCGCAGCTGCTGCGCAAGGGAGAGACCGACAAGGAGGTCTACGTCCTGCGCCGCCTCCACGCGGAGGAGGGCGAGGACGCCGACCTGGACCGGACCCTCGGTCTGCACTTCGATCTGACGGTCCCGCTGGCCCGCTACGTGCTCGAGCACCAGAACGATCTCAGCTTCCCCTTCCGCCGCTACCAGATCCAGAAGGTGTGGCGCGGCGAGCGCCCCCAGGACGGCCGCTTCCGCGAGTTCTACCAGGCCGATCTCGACGTCATCGGCCAGGACTCGCTGCCCGGCCATGTCGAGGCGGAGGTCGCGGTCGTGATGGCGGAGATCCTCGCGCAGCTGCCCCTGCCGGGCTTCACGATCCACGTCAACAACCGCAAGCTGTCCGAGGGCTTCTTCCGCTCCGTCGGGATCCAGGACCACGAGGCCGTGCTGCGCGGGCTCGACAAGCTGCCGAAGATCGGACGCGAGGCTGTCCACGCGCTGCTGATGGACGAGGCGGGGGCGAGCGCCGCCCAGGCCGACGCATGTCTGGACTTCGCCGGGATCACGAGCGAGGACGGCTCCTTCGCCGACGCCGTGCGCGGGCTCGGCGGCAGCGGGGAGCTCATGGAGGAGGGGATCGCGGAGCTCACCGCCGTCCTCGCCCGCGTGCAGGCCTCTGTCCCCGGCGCGATCGTCGCGGACCTGTCGATCGCCCGCGGCCTCGACTACTACACCGGCACGGTGTTCGAGACCTTCATGACCGGTCACGTCTCCCTGGGCTCGATCTGCTCGGGCGGGCGCTACGATCGCCTGGCCGCCGACAACCGCCACACCTACCCCGGGGTGGGCCTGTCCATCGGCCTATCCCGCCTCGTGTCCCGGCTCATCAGCGCCGACCTCGCCGCCGCGAGCCGGCCCGTGCCCTCCGCGGTACTCGTCTCGGTCTCCTCCGAGGAGACCCGCGAGGACAGCGAGGCGGTGGCCCGTGCGCTGCGGGCCCGCGGCATCCCGACGGAGGTCGCGCCCACGGCGGCGAAGCTCGGCAAGCAGATCCGCGTCGCCGATCGGCGCGGCATCCCCTTCGTCTGGTTCCCCGCCCAGGAGGGGGCGGACCATGCGGTCCGCGACCTCCGCTCCGGCGAGCAGATCGAGGCCGACCCCGCGACGTGGGCCCCCGCACCCGAGGACCTCACGGCCCAGGTGACCCCTGTCGCGAGGTGAGGACGCCTCCTGCGCGTGACCTGTCTCACGCGCAGGAGCGGCGGGAATGGAACCGCGGGCGAGGACGTTGGGACGGGCATGGCTACCCTTACGCTGACCGCCGAGAACCATGACGAGACCGTCAAGGACGGCGTCGTCCTCATCGACTTCTGGGCCGGCTGGTGCGTGCCGTGCCAGCGCTTCGCCCCCATCTTCGAGCAGGCCTCGGAGGACCACGCGGACGTCACCTTCGCCAAGGTCGACACCGAGGACCAGCAGGAGCTGGCCGCGCGCTACCAGGTGACCTCGATCCCGACCCTGGTCGCCTACCGTGACGGCATCCCGGTGTTCTCGCAGGCCGGAGCGCTCCCGCAGGCCGCCCTCGAGGATCTGGTGGGACAGATCGAGAAGCTCGACATGGACGAGGTCCGCAAGGCCTACGCAGAGGCGCAGGCCCAGCAGGCGAACTCCTGACACCCACGGCCGCCAGGCACGGACAGCGGGCCCCGCACCATCCGGTGCGGGGCCCGCTGTCCGTCATCGTTCCGGCGGCCGTCCATCCGCCGCGGAGGACCGCTCAGTCGTGGCGGTGGCCGCGATGGTACGGGCGCGCGCCCTCGTCGCGCCCGCCGTGGAACGGCTTCCCGCCACGACGATCGCGCTTGGCGTCGTAGCGCGAGCGCTGGCCCTCGCCCGCTCCCGATCGGGGCCCCGAGGTCCGCGGGCCGCGGTCCTCGGAGATGCGCAGCGTGCGGCCCGCGATCTTCGCTCGGCCGACGCGGTCGAGCTGGTCGCCGCTCAGGGAGCCCCGCACCTGCACGAGGGAGAAGCTGCCGAAGATGTCGATCTTCCCGACATCCTTGCCGTTGAGCCCGCCCTCGCCGGTGATCGTGCCGACGATCGCCGGGGGCTTCGCCCCGTGGCTGTGCCCCACACCGATGCGATAGGTCGTGTACCCCTTCTCCGGGTGCCCGGGGGAGGGGCGCTCGCCCCGGTCGCGACGATCCCCGCGATCGTGACGATCCCCGCGGTCGCGGTCGCTCCCCTTCAGGGAGGCCCCGCGGAACTCCTCCTCCTCGGCGGCCTGCGGGCCGGAGTCGCCGACGCTCATCGCGCCGAGCACGGCGGCGAGGGTGCGCGCGTCCATCTCGGAGCTCTCGAGGAACTCGTCCACGAGGCTCAGGGCCAGGTCGAGGCGACCCGCCTCGGCGCGCGCGGGGACCTCGCCCAGCAGCTTGCGCAGACGGTGCCGGGACACGTCCCGCGGCGAGGGGATCTGGATCTCCTCGAGCTCCTGGCGGGTCGTCTTCTCGATCGCGCGCAGCTTGCGCCGCTCGTGCGGGGCGACGAAGGTGAGCGCCTCGCCGCTGCGGCCGGCGCGGCCCGTGCGGCCGATGCGGTGCACGTAGGCCTCCGGCTCGCCGGGCACGTCGAAGTTCACGACCAGCCCGATGCGGTCGACGTCGAGGCCGCGCGCGGCGACATCGGTCGCGACGAGCACCTGCAGGGATCCGTCGCGCAGGCGCTCGACGATCCGCTCGCGCTCCTTCTGCGGCACGTCGCCGCTGATGGTGGCGGCGACGAGCCCGCGGGAGATCAGCTCCGCGCCGACCTCCTCCGCGGCCGATCGGGTCCGGACGAAGACGATGGCGGCCTGCGCGTCGGAGGTCGCGAGGACCCGGGCGAGCGCGCCGGTCTTGTGACGGAACGGCACCACCGCGTAGCGCTGGGTCACCGAGGACACCGTCGAGGACTGCCGTGCGACGGTCACGCGGACCGGGTCGTTCATGTGCTCGGCCGCGACCTTCTGGATCGCCGGGGGCATCGTCGCGGAGAACAGCGCCGTCTGCTTGGTCGCCGGGGAGTGGGACAGGATCTCCTCGACGTCCTCGGCGAAGCCCATGCGGAGCATCTCGTCGGCCTCGTCCAGCACCGCGTAGCGGATGCCGTCCAGACGCAGGCTGCCGCGTCGGATGTGGTCCATGACGCGGCCGGGGGTTCCGACCACCACCTGGGCGCCGCGCGAGAGCGCGCGCTCCTGGGGGTGGTACGGGGAGCCGCCGTAGACGGGGACGACCTCGAGGCCCTCGCTCGCGGAGGCGAAGGAGCCGATGGCGTCGGCCACCTGCATCGCCAGCTCGCGGGTGGGGGCGAGGACGAGCGCCTGCACGGAGCGCTCGGAGGCGTCGACCGCGGCCAGCAGGGGAAGACCGAAGGCCGCCGTCTTGCCGGTCCCGGTCTGCGCGACGCCGATCACGTCACGACCGTCCAGGAGCGAGGGGATCGCCTGCGCCTGGATCGGCGAGGGGCGCTCGAAGCCGAGCGCGGCGACGGCCCGGCGCAGCGCCGGCGGCAGCTGCAGGTCGTCGAAGGTGGGGGCGGGGGCCTCGGAGCTCTCCGAGGGCCGGGGCGAATCGGTCATCTCGGGCTCGACGGGCATGGGGGCATGTTCAGACATCTCGTCCTCGGTCTGCGGGGGTGGACCCGCACTCGCGCAGGTCGGGACAGCTGCCAGTCTAGGCGGGGGGTGCTCATCCCGACAGGTCCGCGGCGGGTCAGATCGCTCACGCCGCGATAGGCTGACCAGGCCCGTGCCCTCCGCGAGCCCGGGCGGGAACACTCCGACTCGACGAAGGACATGTCTGTGCTGCGCACCCACACCGCCGGTGAGCTCCGTGAGGAGCACATCGGAGCGACCGTCACCCTCACCGGCTGGATCGGCCGCCGCCGCGATCACGGCGGCGTGACCTTCCTCGACCTGCGCGATGCGAGCGGCGTCGCCCAGATCGTCGTGCGCGAGGACGAGGCCATGCACCTGCGCAACGAGTACGTGCTCAAGGTGACCGGCTCCGTGGACCGCCGCCCCGCCGGCAACGAGAACCCGGCCCTGCCCACGGGGGCCGTCGAGGTGACGGCGACCGAGGTCGAGGTCCTCAACACCTCCGCCCCGCTGCCCTTCCAGCTGGACGCGCACACCGAGGTCGGCGAGGAGGCCCGTCTGCGCTACCGCTACCTCGACCTGCGTCGTCAGGGACCTGCGCAGGCCCTGCGTCTGCGCTCGCTGGCCAACAAGGCGGCGCGGGACGCGCTGCTCGAGGACGGCTTCGTCGAGATCGAGACCCCGACGCTCACCCGCTCCACGCCCGAGGGCGCCCGCGACTTCCTGGTCCCCGCGCGCCTGGCGCCCGGCTCCTGGTACGCGCTGCCCCAGTCCCCGCAGCTGTTCAAGCAGCTGCTCATGGTCGCCGGCATGGAGAAGTACTTCCAGCTGGCCCGCTGCTACCGCGACGAGGACTTCCGGGCGGACCGCCAGCCCGAGTTCACCCAGCTCGACATCGAGATGTCCTTCGTCGACCAGGAGGACGTGATCGCGCTCGGCGAGAAGATCGTCCGCGAGGTCTGGGCGACCGCGGGCCACGAGATCAGCACCCCCATCCCGCGGATCACCTATGCCGAGGCGATGCGCCGCTACGGCTCGGACAAGCCCGACCTCCGCTTCGACCTCGAGCTCACGGAGATGACCGAGTACTTCGCGGACACGCCGTTCCGCGTCTTCCAGGCCCCGTACGTCGGAGCCGTGGTGATGGCGGGCGGCGCCTCCCAGCCGCGCCGCGCCCTGGACGCCTGGCAGGAGTGGGCCAAGCAGCGCGGCGCCCGCGGCCTCGCGTACGTGCTGGTCCAGGAGGACGGCAGCCTCACCGGTCCGGTCTCCAAGAACATCTCCGAGCAGGAGAAGGCGGGCCTCGCGGAGAAGGTCGGTGCGAAGCCCGGGGACTGCGTCTTCTTCGCGGCGGGCGAGGCGAAGACCTCCCGCGCTCTGCTGGGCGCCGCCCGCGACGAGATCGCCGCGCGCCTGGGACTGATCGACGAGGACGCCTGGGCCTTCGTCTGGATCGTGGACGCGCCGATGTTCGAGCCGGCCGGCGACGCGGTCGCCGCCGGCGACGTGGCCGTCGGCTCCGGGGCCTGGACCGCGGTCCACCACGCGTTCACCTCGCCCAAGCCCGAGTTCCTGGACACCTTCGACAGCGATCCCGGCTCGGCGCTCGCCTACGCGTACGACATCGTCTGCAACGGCAACGAGATCGGCGGCGGCTCGATCCGTATCCATCAGCGGGCCGTGCAGGAGCGCGTGTTCTCGGTGATGGGGATCGACGAGGAGCAGGCCCGGGAGAAGTTCGGCTTCCTGCTGGACGCCTTCGCCTTCGGCGCCCCGCCGCACGGCGGCATCGCCTTCGGCTGGGATCGCGTCGTCTCGCTGCTGGCGAAGACCGACTCGATCCGCGACGTCATCGCCTTCCCGAAGTCCGGGGGCGGCTACGACCCGCTGACCCAGGCGCCCGCGCCCATCACCGCGCAGCAGCGCGCGGAGGCCGGGGTCGATGCGGAGCCCGAGCCCGCAGCAGGCGGTGCGGAGCCCGCAGCCGAGGCCTGATCCCGTACAGACGCGTGATGGGCGCCCCCCGAGGGGAGCGCCCATCACGCATCGGAGCTCGAAGATCCTCGGAAGGGGGACGGGAGCCGCAGCCCCGGCGTCCTCCTCCGACCTCGGGTCAGCGCGGCTGCTCCCCGTGCTTGATCTGCGCCCGCGGAAGACGCCAGCGACGGATCTGCAGGGCGCGCATGATGCCGTAGCCCACGAGGCCCTGCCCCACGCGGTCGAAGCGCTCGGTGAGCTCGCGGCGCAGATGGCGCCGGAGCAGGAAGCCGTCGATCACGCAGGCGAGGATGCCGGCCCACAGCACGACCAGCATCCCGGTGCTCACCACGCCGTACAGGGCCGGACGGATGAGCGGCAGCACGAGAGCGACCAGCATGAAGACCAGGGCGAAGGGGAAGAAGTACTCGGCGACATTGCGGCGGGAGTCGACCAGATCCCGGACCGTCCGCCGCTCGGGGCCCCGGTGCTGCGCGGGCATGTTCGCCTCGTCGCCGGTCATGAGCGCGTTCTGCGCCTTCGCCCGCTGCGCCGCGGCGCGCTCGCGGTCCCGGCGGCGCGCCTCCTTGCGATCCGTGACGACCAGGGGACGACGATTGGCCGCCTCGGCCTCGCGGCGGGTGCGCGTGGGGCGCCCCTTGGTGCCGGGCCGCGGCTCGGGCGCGTGATCGGGGGACGAGGGCTGATTGGAAGTCACCAGGGCATTCTAGGCAATCCCGCGGGAGGGACCCTCCATGTCCGCTCGCGCCCCGCTCGCCCGTGCCTGGTCCGCTCTCGAGCGCCGACGGGGATAGCGTGGTGCCATGTCCGATCCTGCTGACCGCGTCTCCGCTCCTTCCTGCCCGTCCGTCCCCGCACAGGACGTCTCGATCCTCCGCGAGCGTCTCGACGCCCTGCTCCCGACTGTGCTCGAGGACCTCGCGGACCTCGTCCGCATCCCGTCCATCGCCTTCCCCGGGCACGACCGCTCCCAGGTGCGGCGCAGCGCCGAGGCCGTCGCGGCGCTGCTGGAGGGGACGGGACTGCCCGAGGTGCGCATCACGAGCGTCGAGGACGGCGCGCCCGCGGTCATCGCCCGTCGCCCGGCGGCGCCGGGCATGCCCACGGTCCTCCTGTACGCCCACCACGACGTCCAGCCCACCGGCGACCCGGCCGCCTGGACGAGCGATCCCTTCGAGCCGACCGAGCGCGAGGGCCGCCTCTACGGCCGCGGCGCGGCCGATGACAAGGCCGGCGTCATGGCGCACGTCGCGGCCCTGCGCCTGGTCGGCGAGGAGCTCGCGACCATCGGCGTCGGTGTGACCGTGTTCGTGGAGGGGGAGGAGGAGGCCGGCTCCCCGACCTTCCGTCCCTTCATCGAGGCGCACCGCGAGGAGCTCGCCGCGGATCTGATCGTCGTGGCCGACAGCGCGAACTGGGCCGTCGGCGCACCGGCGCTGACCACGAGCCTGCGCGGTGTGGTCGACCTGACGGTGACCGTGCGCGTCCTCGAGCACGCCGTGCACTCGGGCATGTTCGGCGGGCCGGTGCTGGACGCCCTCACCCAGCTGGGGCGGCTCGTGGCGACCCTGCACGACGAGGACGGCTCGGTCGCGGTGCCCGGTCTCGTGCAGGCGCCTCCGCCCGAGGTCGACATGCCGGAGGCCGACTTCCGCCGGGACGCCGGGGTCCCGACCGGGCTCGAGCTCGCCGGAACCGGCTCGCTCACCGCGCGGCTGTGGACCAAGCCCGCGCTGTCCGTCATCGGGATCGACGCCCCCGACGTCCGCCAGGCCTCCAACACTCTGGTCCCCGCCGCCCGGGCGAAGCTCTCGCTGCGCATCGCACCCGGTCAGGACCCGGCGGCCGCGATGGACGCGCTCGTCGCCCACCTCGAGGCGCACACGCCGCGCGGAGCCCGTCTCGAGATCGCCCGCGGCGAGCAGGGCAAGCCCTTCCTCGCCCCCGCGGACACCCCGGGGATGCGGCTCGCCCGGGCGTCCTTCGCCGCCTCCTGGGGAGTGCCCCCGGTGGACACCGGCCTGGGCGGATCGATCCCCTTCATCGCCGATCTGCTGGAGGTCTTCCCGCGGGCCGATGTCCTGGTCACCGGGGTCGAGGATCCTGATTCCCGGGCCCACGGCGTCGACGAGTCCCTGCACCTGGGGGACTTCGCGCATGTGTGCCTGGCCGAGGCGCTCCTGCTGCGCGGGGCCGGGGAGCTGCGGGGCGCGGACGGGACGGACGGCGCATGAGCCCGCAGCCGGGCACGGACCCGCAGGACGAGCGGCCCGAGCCGGAAGCCGTGACCGTCTCCGTGCTCACGGTGCCGCTGCTCTTCCTGGGGCTCATCCTCGGCTTCCTCGCCGGATACTTCCTGCTGGGCTGGGGAGCGATCGCGGTCGGGGCCGCCGTCGTCGGGGCGCTCGTGCTGGCGCTGCGCGCACCCGGGCACCGCGAGGCCGCGGTCGCCGCGGTCCTCGGCACCGTCCTCGGCTACCTGGGCGTGATCCTGCTCGCGCTCTGGCGGGGCGAGCTGTGAGACGCGGCCCGGGGAGGGGGCGCATCGGGCGCGAGGACCGAGGTCCCTCCCCGCATCCAGCTCCCCGGGCGTACCCTGGAGACAACCGGCAGACCCGCTCAGGAGGATCGCATGACCACCACCGCTGACCCCGCGCAGACCGCGGCGCACGGCGTCACCCTCACCGAGGGCGCCGCGTCGAAGGTGTCCACTCTGCTCGAGCAGGAGGGGCGCGACGACCTCCGCCTGCGGATCGCTGTGCAGCCGGGCGGCTGCTCGGGCCTCATCTACCAGCTCTACTTCGACGAGCGCCTGCTGGACGGCGATGCCACCGTCGACTTCGACGGCGTCGAGGTCGTCGTGGACAAGATGAGCTCGCCCTATCTCATCGGCGCGGTCATCGACTTCTCCGACACGATCGAGAAGCAGGGGTTCACGATCGACAACCCCAACGCACAGAGCTCCTGCGCCTGCGGCGACTCCTTCGCCTGAGGCTCCGCAGGCCCCGTCCGAGGGACCCGCGACCGGCATCGGCCGGTCGCGGGTCCCTCGTCCTTCCAGGGCGGACGTCGACAAGGTCACAGCCGTGCCTCGACATGTCCGGGACGGCGGGTCCGTGCTGTGGCGGCGCTGAGAAGACCGTATGATGACGGTGTGTCGTAAGCGGAGCCGCTCCTGCGTCGCGCCCAACGGGCGGAGCGCCGGTGCGGACCTGCTCCAGCACGACGGCGGGATTCGTCCCGACGACTTCGAGTACCACCTCCGCCCCGCACCGGAATCGCCCCGCCCCAGGCGGCGAGCCCTCTCGGGGGACGGAGACGACGAGCGGAAGGTCATCTACGTGATCCCCCAGGCCACCCACCGTCCTCGGCGCCTCAGCCGGGTGACGACCGGTATTGCGCTAGCGGGCCTCGCCCTGACGGGCTGCACGGCTGAGCAGCGTCGCGGCTTCTTGCCCGGCGATTCGATCCAGGAAGTCACCAACCAGACAGGTCGCATCAAGGATCTGTGGGTGGGCTCCTGGGTGACGCTGCTCATCGTCGGTCTGATCGTGTGGGGGCTGACGATCTGGTGCGCGGTCGCCTACCGCCGCCGCAAGACGGATACCGGCTATCCGGTCCAGCTGCGCTATCACGTGCCGCTCGAGATGATCTTCACCCTCGTGCCGGTCGTCATGATCATGACGCTGTTCTACTTCACCGACCGCGACGCGCAGGCGATCGAGCATCACGACCCGAATCCGGACGTGACGATCAGCGCCGTCGCGAAGCAGTGGAGCTGGGACTTCAACTATGTGGACGAGAACGTCCACGAGCCGGCGGGGGTGCAGTCCTTCGAGACCGGCGTCCCCGGCGCGGAGGAGTCGCTTCCGGTGCTGTACGTGCCGGTGGGCAAGACCGTCGAGTTCCAGCTGGACTCGCGCGACGTCGTCCACTCGTTCTGGGTCACGGACTTCCTCTACAAGAAGGACATGTTCCCGGGGCACTCGAACAGCTTCCAGGTGACGCCCACGAAGGAGGGCTCCTACAAGGGCAAGTGCGCCGAGCTGTGCGGCGAGTACCACTCGGACATGCTCTTCGTGCTCAAGGTCGTCTCCCAGGAGGAGTACGACGCCCATATCCAGGACCTCCGCGATCAGGGCTACGAGGGCCAGCTGGGCATCGAGCTGAACCGCAACCAGGAGGACTGGGACATGCGTCCGGAACACCAGAAGTCCTATGACGAGCACTACGGCCGGACCGGAGAGCAGGGGGCAGAGAAGTGAGCACTCAGCAGGACGTCGCCGCCGGTACGGCGGGACGGTTCGCCCCCGAGCGCAGCACGAGCCTCGGCCGGAAGTTCTTCACGCTGCTGACCACGACCGACCATAAGATGATCGGCCTGCTGTACATGGGCATGGCGTTCTTCTTCTTCTGCTTCGGCGGCGTGCTCGCCCTGATGATCCGTGCGGAGCTGTGGGAGCCCGGCCTGCAGGTCGTGGTCTCCAAGGACCAGTACAACCAGCTGTTCACCATGCACGGCACGATCATGCTGCTCATGTTCGCGACGCCGCTGTTCAACGGCTTCGCCAACTACTTCGTCCCGCTGCAGATCGGCGCGGTCGACATGGCGTTCCCGCGGCTGAACATGTTCGCCTTCTGGCTGACCCTGTTCGGCTCGACCATGGCGGTCGCAGGCTTCCTCACCCCGCAGGGCGCGGCCTCCTTCGGCTGGTTCGCCTATGCGCCGCTGTCGGACACGACGTTCTCTCCGGGTCTCGGCGGCGACCTCTGGGTCTTCGGCCTGGGACTGTCGGGCTTCGGCACCATCCTCGGCTCGGTCAACTTCATCACGACCATCCTGTGCATGCGCATGCCCGGCATGACCATGTTCCGGATGCCGATCTTCACCTGGAACACGCTGGTGACCGGTCTGCTCGTGCTGATGGCCTTCCCGCCGCTGGCCTCGGCCCTGTTCGCCCTCGGCGCGGACCGGCGCTTCGGCGCACACATCTTCGACGCCGCGAACGGCGGTCCCGTCCTGTGGCAGCACCTGTTCTGGTTCTTCGGCCACCCCGAGGTGTACGTCATCGCCCTGCCGTTCTTCGGCATCGCCACCGAGATCATCCCGGTGTTCGCCCGCAAGCCCGTCTTCGGCTACAAGACCCTGGTCTTCGCGACGATCTCCATCGCTGCCCTGTCCGTGACCGTGTGGGCGCACCACATGTACACGACCGGCGCGATCATGCTCGAGTTCTTCAGCTTCATGACCATGCTCATCGCGGTGCCGACCGGCGTGAAGTTCTTCAACTGGGTGGGCACGATGTGGAGGGGGTCGCTGACCTTCGAGACGCCGATGCTCTTCACCCTCGGCTTCGTGACGACCTTCCTCTTCGGCGGTCTGACGGGCGTGATCCTCTCGAGCCCGGTGCTCGACTTCCACCTCTCCGACACCTACTTCGTGGTGGCGCACTTCCACTACGTGGTCTTCGGGACCGTCGCGTTCGAGATGTTCGCGGGCTTCTACTTCTGGTGGCCCAAGATGTTCGGCTACAAGCTCAGCGAGAAGATCGGCGTCGTGCACTTCTGGCTGCTGATGATCGGCTTCCACATGACCTTCCTGGTCCAGCACTGGCTGGGCGTCGAGGGCGCGCCGCGTCGCTACGTGAACTACCTCGCCGAGGACCAGTTCGACTGGATGAACCAGGTCTCCACGGTGGGTGCCTTCATCCTGGGCGCCTCGACGCTGCCGTTCATCCTGAACATCGTGCTCAGCCACCTGAAGGCGGAGCGGATCACCGTGGACGATCCGTGGGGCTACGGCGCCTCCCTCGAGTGGGCGACCTCCTGCCCGCCGCCGCGCCACAACTTCACCTCGCTGCCCCGCATCCGGTCCGAGCGTCCGGCCTTCGACCTGCACCATCCCGAGGTCGCGGCGGCGGATCACATGCTCGAGCCCGAGCTCGTCTCGGCGAACAGGAGTGCTCACTGATATGCGTACCTCATCGCGGATGTTCTGGATCCTCGCGCTCTTCTTCCTCATCGTCACCGTCGCCTACGGGCTGATCACCGGCTTCCGGTCCCCGACCGGCATCGAGATGGTCGGCTTCCCGGCCTTCATCATGGCGACGCTGCTCGCGGCTCTGCTGGCCCTGACCACGCAGATCACCGCGAAGAAGCATGCGGGCCAGCCCGAGGACAACGAGGACGGCGAGGTCTCCGACCAGGCCGGCGTCCAGGGCAGCTTCGCCCCGTACAGCTGGTGGCCGCTCTGGACGGCCCTGGGATGCGCCTTCGCGTTCCTCGGCGTCGCCGCCGGCTGGTGGATCCTGTACATCGGGCTCGTGCCCGTGATCGTCGGCGTCGTCGGCTGGGTCATGGAGTTCTCCCGCAAGGAGCACGCCCACTGAATGACGGCGAGCGGCGGCCCCGAAGGGTCGGCGCACCGCCACGATGAGCTCAGGGCCGGACACCATCATGGTGTCCGGCCCTGTGCGTTCTGCTACCGTCATGCTCACGCAGCACACCGGCGGCGGGCAGGCGGGCACAGGGGAGGGCGGCCATGATCGGACCGGTCAGTACTCCGGCGGAGCGCGCGGAGGCGGAGCTTTCCACGCTCTTCGGCGAGGAAGGAGGCGTCGACGGGGCCGTCGCATGGGCGTCCTCTGTGCTCGCCGCGGCTCCGCACGGCGCCTCACGCCGTCCTGCGTCGGCGTCCCGCCTGCTTCGCGCCGAGCGCCCTCGTCTGAGCCGGGTCGCCGCCCGATACCTCGTGGAACGGTCGCGGGGCGCCGGTCCCGCCGACGGGCGCAGAGGACGCGGTCTGCTCCTGCGATAAACCGGTGGCCCGTCCGCGGCAGGGACGGCACGATGGCATCATGATCGATCAGCAGAGGCTCTGGGACCACGAAGCGGCGCAGTCCTACGACACCCCGGGACAGGGCGTATTCGCGCCCGAGGTCCTCGAGCCGGCCGTCCGGACCCTCGCACGTCTCGCGGACGGCGGCAGCGCCGTCGAGTTCGCGATCGGCACCGGGCGCGTCGGCATCGCGCTGCATGAAGCGGGAGTGGGCGTCCGGGGGATCGAGCTCTCCCGCGCGATGCTCGAACGGCTGCGCGAGAAGATCGGGCCCGAAGAGCTGCCCGTCGTCGAAGGATCGATGACCACGGCCCTCGCCGGCATCGGACACACGCTCGTCTACCTCGTGTTCAACACGATCTCCAACCTCCTCACACAGGAGGAGCAGGTCCAGTGCTTCCGCAACGCGGCGCGGCACCTCGCGCCGGGAGGCCGCTTCGTGGTCGAGCTGTGGGTTCCGCAGCTGCGCGCGCTGGCGCCCGGGCACGGCGGAACCGTGGAGGCCTCCGAGGACGGGTACCTGCTCGTCGACACGATCGACATCCACAGCCAGCGGCTCACCTCGCATCACATCCGCTTCGATCCACGGGTCGACGGCAGTCGGGAGGCCCGTATCGGACGCACACCGCACCGCTACATCTGGCCCTCCGAGCTCGACCTCATGGGGCAGCTGGCCGGTTTCGAGCTCGAGCACCGCTGGGCGGACTGGGCCGGGGCGGAGTTCACGGCGGAGTCCCCGTCCCATGTCAGCGTCTACCGTCTGCTCCGGGATCCCGCTGCGGAGCGCTGAGCGCGGAGATGCGTGATCCGAGTTCGCATGGCGAGCTGCTCGCCCGCAGCGCACGATCGCCTGCAATGCGGTGTGATCGGTGAAACAGTGGATATCGGCTGTCAGGGCGACTGTGCGAGGGGGAGGCCCGACCTCTGGGTTCTGCGGCTCCGGAGTGCGTCCGCGGCGACGAGGCGGTCGTCCCGATCTGCGCAGGACATCGGCTCGCGCATTGCTCGAGACATCGGATGTATGGCAGGGTCGGGGAGGCCGCAGCCATCTTGCGGAAGCCCAGCACGGAGGAGTGCCATCATGCCGAACGGCGACCAGAACGTTTTTCAGACCGCGCCGGGCGATCCCGGGTGCCCGAGCTGCGAGGCGGGGTCGGGGTTGGTGTCGTTGTCCTCGGGTGTGGGGCGGCGGTCGTTCCTGGGGCGGTCTGCGCTGGTGGGCGCGGTCGCGGTC
>NZ_JBHLSV010000022.1:0-69924 GCF_042434575.1 Brachybacterium hainanense | reverse complement strand
AGAATCCCGCTATGCCCGCCGGGCCCAGCGATTCCGGGGCACCGGGTGGTTCCGGAATACCAGGCGGGCCGGGTGATGCCGGGGCAGGGAGGCTGCTGGCTCGGGTGCCGGGGCGGTTGCGGCGGGGCGTGATGCGGGGCCGGTCGACGAGGGAGGCCGCGCCGCGGGTTGCGGGCCTGGTCGGGGACGAGACCCGGTCTCAGGTGCTGGGAGTGGTGCGGGACCTGGTCGCGGCCCGGGGGCCGGCGGCGGCGGAGCTGTTGGAGGCTCTTGCCCTGCTGCGTGTCGACGATGAGGACGAGGTCCCGGGCCCGGAGACGGATGTGGAGGCTCTCGCGGCCGCGACCGCGCTGCGGGTCAGCATCACCCAGGCCGAGTACGCGGTCCGTGATGCCCACAACGCCGTCTCGGACTTGCCCGTCCTCCTGGAGGCGCTGAGGGACGGCATCCTGCCCGAGGCGTGGATGACCCAGATCCTGAAGAGGTCCCGGCGCCTGGCCCACGCCTCCCGGCACGTCCTCGATCAGATCATCCCGGACTGGGATCTGGCGGGCATGTCCCCGGACTCGTTCCGGACCCACCTGGCGGCGCTGGTGCGCTGGCTCGAGGACCACGAGCGTCCCGACGAGCAGGACGAGGCCCCGGTGGAACGCTCGGTGTCCCTGGTCCCGCTGACCCGGGGGCTGGCGTGCCTGCAGATCGTGGGGCCCGCCCCGGAGCTCGTGCAGACGGCGCGGCGCCTGGACGTGACCGCCCGCGCGATCCGCGACGCTCAGCGCGCCGCACTGCGGGAGGGCACCGAGATCCCCGACGACCCCGACGGCACGGTCGCGGCGGCGGGAGCGCCGCTGCGGCTCTCGACGCTGCGCTATCTGCTGGTGACTCGGGCGTCCCTGGACGTAGGCGGCGTGGTCGTGCCGCGGGATCGCTTCCGGGTCACGGTCACGGTCCCGGCCCTGACGTTGCTGGGCGAGACGGACGTGCCCGGGATGCTGGACGGGGCCGTGCCCGTGCCCGCGGATCTCGCCCGGCACCTCGCCGGGGACGAGGAGACCTGGTACCGGGTGCTGACCGATCCGGGCAGCGGAGCATTCCTCCCCCTCCCCGCCACCACCTACCGGCCCACCGCCGCAATGGTGGAGCATCTGCGGCTGCGGGGACCACGCTGCGCGGTCCCGTCCTGCGCCCGGCCTGTGAGCGATGGTGCGGAGTGTGATCACATCGAGGAGTACCTCGCTGGTGGGGTCACGGCGGTGGAGAACCTGCACATGCTGTGTCGTCATCACCACCAGCAGAAGACCGCGGGACTGCTGGACCCGGTCCGTCTCCACGAACCCGGCGCCACACCCGGCGGGGCACGGGTGCCGGGGGCGACGCGGTGGCGGATCGGAACCGAAGCCGACCCCCTGGGATATGCGACGATCCATGATGATGTCGACCTCGTCGGCACCCTCGCGGTGAAGGCTCTGCGCTCTCATTACCTCGAACATCCCGGGGGCCTGTGCGACCGCTCCTGTCTCCAGCCCGGGAATATCCGCGCCCTAAAGATCGGAGAAACCCGAGATAGCGGGGAAGACCCGGGGAGGCGGGCTGGTCCGTGTTCCGGAGGCGATCATCCCCCGGGACGCGGTGGCGATGATTCTCCCGGAAGCACCGGTATGAGACCGGGAGAGAATCCCGGGAGCGCGATCGGTGATGCTCGGGGCCGTGATACCGGGAATTGCGGGCCCGGGAATGGTGCCCCTGGAGATCGGGATGCCGGGGGTGGGGAGGTCGAATCCGGCGCGCCCGGAGACGACGGTGCCCGAAGCGGCAGCACCGTGGACGGGATCGAGAACCCCCAGTCCCTGTCCGAGACGACACGGTCCTTCATCTCCGGTCCGAGCCTGGCCGAACGCCACGACCAGGAGATCGCCCACGCCCTCCAGCTCGACGCGGACCCGGGACCCGTGACATCCGTCCCGCACCCCCGGTCCAGCACCCCGGCCGGCAGCCCCGGGGACCCCTTCGGCTCCTACGGCGAGCCACCCTTCTGACCGCGCCTCCGGATCGCTGCAGGGGCAGGGTCGGGCCCCGGGAGAAAAGATCTCGACGCCGCTGGTCGGGGCATGGTGTCCTGCTCCCATGAACCTGACCATCCGCCCTCTGGACCCCTCCTCCGACTCCGACATCGCCCAGTGGGCCCTCCTCGAGGAGGCCCACGACGAGGCGCTCTACGGCGGGGCCGAGAGGCTGACCCCCGCGGAGGTCCGGGCGCAGCTCGAGCCCACCCGCTACTGGTCGCTGCGGCACTTCGTGGCCGTCCTCGAGACCCTCGAGGGCGGGGAGAGCATCGTGGGTCGGGCCGGCGTGCAGATCCCGCTGGAGGAGAACACCGACCAGGTCTTCCTGGGCGTGCTCGTGCACCCCGCGCATCGGGGCCGCGGGGTGGCGACGGCGCTGCTCGAGGAGGCGATCGTGCCGACGCTGCGGGAGATCGGCCGTCCCGTTGCGGCGAGCTGGGCGGACATCCCGGCCGAGGGCGATCCGGATGACGAGAACCTGCCGGCCCATCGGCTCGCCCGGCGCCTGGGCGTGGAGCGGAAGAATCTGGCCGTGTGCCGGGCACTCGCGCTCCCGCTGGCGGACGGGCTGCTCGAGGCGCTCGCCGCCGAGGCGCGCGAGAAGCAGGGCGAGTACGCGATCCTCGAGTTCTCCGGAGAGATCCCCGAGGAGCACCTGGAGGCCTACGGCGCCCTGCTCCACCAGCTCGACCTCGACGACCCCGACGAGGACTTCGACTACGAGCCGGCGCAGTACACGCCGGAGCGGATCCGCACCGCGGAGCGGCGCCTGCGCGAGCAGGGCAAGCGCAGCATCGTCGCGGTCGCGGTGGCCCCGGACGGCAGCTTCGCCGGCAACAGCGTCGTGGAGTTCCACGCAGGCGCGGGCACGACGATCGGCTGGCAGGAGAACACGCTGGTCATGCCAGAGCATCGCGGGCATCGGCTGGGCCTCGCGCTGAAGGTCGCGACGCATCGGCGCCTCGCCCAGGAGGCCCCGCACCTGCGGGCCCTGGTCACGTGGAACTCGCACGTGAACCCCTGGATGATCGCGATCAACGAGAAGCTCGGCTACCGGATCGCGCACCGGGAGCTCGCGCTGCAGGGGCCTGTCGAGCTCTGAGGCGGCGGCGCGTGGCCTGCGTCACGCAGGCGTGCTCGGAACACCTGGTCATATGGCTGACTGTGAACAGTCATTAGTCCTGCTTTATGGGATCTGGTGCACTGAGGATCCCCGGACCGCCGGTCCGGGGATCCGTCCTTCGCCCGAGGAGTCCCGATGTCGCCGCTGTCCCCGCAGGCATCCCGCCGGTCCGTGCTCGCCCTCGCCGCGAGCGTCCCCGCGCTCACGGCCCTCGCCGCCTGCGGCTCCGCGGGCTCGGACGCAGATCCGGGCGCCGCAGGCGGGGAGCCGCAGCAGGGCGGCACCCTCACCTACCTGGAGCCGCAGACCTGGTCGACGCTGTACCCGCCCTCGGCCGGCTTCTACCCCAACGGCGGCATCGTCCACAACATCACTGACCGCCTGCTCCACCAGGATCCCGAGACCCTCGCGCTCGAGCCGTGGATCGCGACGGCGCTGCCCGAGGTCGACGACGACGCCACCGTCTACACCTTCACCCTGCGCACCGATGCGACCTACTCCGACGGCACCCCCGTCGACGCGGAGAACGTCGTCAGGAACATCGATCTCTTCGCGAAGGGCGATCCGAGCCGGGCGCTGACCGTCTCCGAAGCCATCAACAACTACGACCGCGGCGAGGTGGTCGACGCCTCCACCGTGCGCTTCCACTTCACCGCACCCTCACCCGGCTTCGCGCAGGCCGTCTCCACCATCAACTCGGGTCTCCTGGCGAACGCGACCCTGGACCGCAGCGGAGAGCAGTTCGGTCCCGGCAACGCGACCGACATCATCGGCTCGGGCCCCTTCGTGATCGCCGAGGAGAAGATCGGCACCCAGCTGAGCCTCACCGCCCGCGAGGACTACGCCTGGGCGCCCGCCTCCGCCGGCCACACCGGGCGCGCGCACCTCGACGGCATCGACTACGTCGTCGCGGGCGAGGACTCCGTCCGCGTCGGCACCGTCACCTCCGGCCAGGCTCATATCGCCCGGCAGATCGAGGCACCCGACGAGCCGCTGTTCGATGCGGAGGGCCTGCACCTGCACGCCGCGGCGACGAGCGGCGTCAACAACGGGCTCAGCTTCCGCTTCCGCGACCCCGCCCTCGCGGACATCCGCACCCGCCAGGCCCTCATCGCCGCGATCGATCGCCAGGCGATCGTGGACACCCTGTTCACCGACTCCTACCCTCTGGCCACCGGAGCGCTCGCGACGACGGCGCTCGGTTACGTCGACACCTCCGCGCAGTACGTCCACGACCCCGCACAGGCGGCGAGCCTGCTCGATGCGGCCGGCTGGGTCGCCGGAGCCGACGGGAAGCGCAGCAAGGACGGGACACCCCTGACCCTCACGTTCAACGAGGCCCTCCCGCAGCCCCGCTCCCGCGAGGTCGTCACCCTCATCCAGGAGCAGCTCGCAGAGCTCGGCATCGCCGTGGAGCTGCACCCGGGGGACCAGGCCGCCCAGGACGCGGCCCGGGCTGAGGTGGGGACGCTGCAGGTATATCACTCGATGGTGGGCCGCGCCGACTACGACGTCCTGAAGTCCCAGTACCACTCCGGCAACCGCAACACCCTCCTGAACGGGGAGTCCGACGGCAGCGTGGGCGATCCCGACCTCGACGAGCTGCTCGCACGGATCGCCTCCGAACCGGAGGAGGAAGGGCGTCAGGAGGCCTCGGCCGCGGCCCAGAAGCACCTCGCCGAGCAGGCGTACATCCTGCCGATCTTCGAGGAGCCGCAGGTCTTCGGCTACACGGACGCCGTGCAGGGCTTCGCGACCGAGTCGGTGGGCCGCCCCTCCTTCTACGACACCTGGCTGGCGGGCTGACATGGCCTCCCTCGATCCCCGCTTCGCGCTGCGCCGCACCGGCGGCGCCCTGCTCGTGCTGGTCCTCGCCTTCACCGCCGCCTACGTGCTGCTCGCCGCCCTTCCCGGGGACGCGGTGATGGCCCGCTACGGCAACCCGGACCTGGGCCTGACTCCGGAGCAGCTGGCGGAGATCCGCGCCGCCTACGGCGCGGACCGCCCGCAGATCCTGCAGTTCCTCGACACCGCCGGATCCTTCCTGCGCGGGGACCTCGGATACTCCGTCAGCAGCGGCGCCGCGGTCACCGCGCTGCTGGGCGAGGCGCTGCCCTCGACCCTCGCCCTGGCCGGCTCCGGCCTCGTCGCCGCCGTGCTGCTGGCCGTGCTCATCGCCGTGGGCGCGACCCATCCCGGTCTGCAGGATCTGCCGGGGACCCGCGTGCTGCGGGGGCTCCTGCGCGGTCTGCCGCCGCTCATGGTCTCCCTGCCGGTGTTCTGGATCGGGATCGTGCTGATCCAGGTCATGTCCTTCCAGCTGGGCGTCGTCCCCGTGCTGAACGCGAGCCCGATGCAGGCCCTGATCCTGCCGGTCGCGACCCTCGCGATCCCGATCGCGGCACCTCTCGCCCAGGTGCTGATCCGCTCCATCGACGAGGTCTCCGCCCAGCCCTTCGTGACCGTCGCCCGAGCCCGCGGCGCCTCCGCCTCGTGGCTGCTGGGGCGCACCGTCGCCCGCAACGCCCTGCTGCCCACGCTCACCATGGCGGGGCTGCTGTTCGGCGAGCTGGTCGGCGGTGCCGTCGTCACCGAGGCCGTCTTCGGCCGCCTCGGCATCGGCCAGCTCACCGCCCAGGCCGTGACCGCCCGCGACACGCCCGTGCTGCTCGCGGTCGTGGTGATCTCGACCCTCGTGTTCGTCCTGGTCAACCTGGTGGTGGATCTGCTGTACCCGGTGCTGGACGCGCGCCTGCGCGGCCCCGGCGGCCGGCCCCGGACCCGCAGCGCGGCACCCGCCCTCCAGGACCCCGTCGATGAAGGAGCCCCGGCATGAGCGCCCAGACCCTCGAGCCCCGCACCGTCCCCGGAACCGCTCCAGCCCTGGAGCGGACCGCGCCTGCCGCGACACGCCCCCGGCGGCTGCCGCTCCCGCGCCCCACCGTCGTCCTCGCCGTCCTCGTGCTGCTGCTCTCCCTCGCCTGGGCCCTCGCCCCCGGCCTGTTCACGAGCCTCAGCCCGACCGCGAGCACCGGCACGTCGCTGCAGGCGCCCAGCGCCGCGCACTGGTTCGGCACCGACGCGACGGGCCGCGACGTGTTCGCGCGCGTCGTCCACGGGGCTTCGCACTCGATCACCGCCGCGCTCGTCGCCGTCGCCGTCGGCCTCGTCGTCGGCACCGGGATCGGAGTCCTCGCCGGCGCCGTCGGCGGCCTCGTGGAGGAGGCGCTCATGCGCCTGGTCGACGTGCTGCTGGCGATCCCCGGCCTGCTGCTGTCGCTGTCGGTCGTGATCCTGCTGGGCTTCGGCACGACGAACGCGGCGATCGCCGTCGGCATCACCTCGATCGCGACCTTCGCCCGGCTCTCCCGCTCCCGGGTCCTCGAGGTGCGGCGCAGCGATTATGTCGAGGCGGCCTTCGGCTCCGGCGGCACCCTCGCCTCCGTGCTTCTCCGCCACATCCTCCCGAACTCCGCGACGCCCGTGATCGCGCTCGCCGCCCTGCAGCTGGGCTCCGCGATCCTGCAGATCTCGACGCTCGGGTTCCTCGGCTACGGCGCCCCGCCGCCCACCCCCGAATGGGGGCTGCTGATCGCGGAGGGCCGCGACTACCTCGCCACCGCCTGGTGGCTGACGGTGCTTCCCGGCGCGGTCGTCGCCGCGGTCGTGCTGTCCACGCACCGTCTCAGCGAGGCGCTCTCGGCCCGTGAGGCCGGTGAGCGGTCATGAGCGGCGCCCTGCTCGAGGTCCGCGGGCTCGAGGTCGTCTACCGCACCCGCCGGGGCGAGGTGCCCGCCGTGCGCGGCGTCGACCTCGCGGTCGCCCGCGGCGGCGTGACCGCGCTCGTGGGAGAGTCCGGGTCCGGCAAGTCCACCGCCGCCCAGGCGGTCATCGGCCTGCTCGCCGACAACGGGCGCGTCACCGCCGGGAGCATCTCCCTCGCAGGGGCGCAGGGGCGGCGCGAGGAGCTCGTCGGGCTTCGCGAGCGCGCCTGGCGGGAGCTGCGCGGCCGGCGCATCGGCCTCATCCCGCAGGACCCCGGCAGCTCCCTGGACCCGGTGCGGACCATCGGCGCGAGCATCGCCGACCCCCTGCGGATCCACGGCTGGCGCGACCGCGCCCGCATCGACGAGCGCGTCCTCGAGCTGCTCGCACAGGTCGGCTTCGACGATCCGGAGCTGCGCGCCCGTCAGCACCCTCACGAGCTGTCCGGCGGCATGCGCCAGCGCGCCCTCATCGCGGCGGCCCTCGCCCTGGAGCCGGATCTGCTCATCGCGGACGAGCCCACGAGCGCCCTCGACGTGACGGTGCAGGCCACGGTCCTCGACCTCCTCGACGAGATGCGCGAGCAGACCGGGGCGGGCGTCCTGCTCATCACCCATGACCTGGCGGTCGCCGCGGACCGGGCCGATCATCTGGTCGTCCTGCGCGGCGGGCAGGTGCAGGAGCAGGGTGCGGCGGCCGCGGTCCTCGCCGCGCCCCGCGCCGAGTACACGCGCTCCCTGCTGGCCGACGCCCCCTCGCTCGCCCGCGTCGTCGAGCGCGCCCCGCACCGGCCGCCGGCCGGCGAGCCGCCGATCATCCAGGTGCGCGGCCTGCGCCAGGAGTTCGCGGGACGGGGGCGCACGGAGCGCCTCGTCGCCGTGGACGACGTGTCCTTCGACGTGGCCCGCGGGAGCACCCATGCGCTCGTGGGGGCATCCGGCTCCGGCAAGACCACGACCGGTCGCGCGGTCGCCGGCTTCCGCAGCCCGACCGCCGGCAGCGTGCACCTGGCCGGCACCGAGGTCACGGCCCTGCGCGGGGGACGGGAGCTGCGAGCGCTGCGCGCGCAGGTCCAGCTGGTCCACCAGAACCCCTTCGGCTCCCTGGACCCGCGCCAGAGCATCGGGGCGATCCTCGAGGAGCCGCTGCGGAACCTGCACCGCGGAGGCCGGGCCGAGCGGCGCGAGGCGGCCCTGCACCACCTCGACCTCGTGTCCCTGCCGCGGGACGTCGCCGCGCGGCGGCCCCGGGAGCTGTCCGGCGGACAGCGTCAGCGGGTCGCGATCGCGCGGGCGCTCATCCTGCGGCCCGAGGTCGTGGTCCTGGACGAGGCCGTCTCCGCCCTCGACGTCACGGTGCAGGCGCAGATCCTCCGCCTGCTGTCCGAGCTGCAGGACGAACTGGGCCTGACGTACCTGTTCATCTCCCACGACCTCGCGGTCGTGCGGCAGGTCGCCGACACCGTCTCCGTCCTGCGCCGCGGTCAGCAGGTCGAGCAGGGCCCTGTCGATGCCGTTCTCGAGGACCCGCAGCACCCCTACACGCGCGCGCTGATCGCGGCCATCCCGGGCCGCCGCGCCGAGCAGCACCGCACCCACCATCCCGAGGAGATCACGACGCCATGACCCGCCCCCGCCTGGGCCTGTTCACCCGCCTGCTGGAGGACGCCCCCGCCGCCGATCGCTACCGCTTCGCGCTCGAGCAGATCGCCCGCGCCGACGAGCTCGGCTTCGCCTCCGCGTGGGTCGCCCAGCACCATTTCGGCGCGCATGAGGGCGGGCTGCCCTCGCCGTTCGTGTTGCTGGCCGCCGCCGCCCAGCGCACCCGGAGGATCGCGCTCGCGACCGGCGTGGTGACCCTCCCCATCGACGACCCGCTGCGCGTCGCCGAGGACGCCTCCGTCCTCGACGCGCTGAGCGGCGGACGCGTCCAGCTGGGTGTCGCCGCGGGCGGGACCCCCGGCTCCTTCGCCGCCTTCGGCCGCGACCCGCAGGCGCGCCGGGAGCTGTTCGCGGAGCACCTCGAGGTCCTGCGCGAGGCGCTCGCCGGTCGCGGGGTGCGCGGCACCGACTCCCGCATCTACCCTGCCGCCGGCGATCTGGGGCAGCGGATCTGGCAGGCGACGTTCTCCGCGGACGGAGGCCGCCGCGCGGGCGCCGATGGCGACGGCCTCCTGCTCTCCCGTACTCAGCCGCGGCCGGAGGGTTCGCCCGACCAGCCCCTGCACGAGCTGCAGCTGCCGATCATCGAGGCGTACCGGGCGGCGCTCCCGGAGGGGACCGCGCCGCGCATCCTCGCCTCGCGCACCGCGCTGGTCGTCGATCCCGAGAACCGCGCCCGTGCCCTCGAGCTGGCCGAGCCGGGACTGCGGGAGCTCGCCGCGACCTTCCTCGGGGCGGGCGGCGCGGCCTCGGCGACCCTGTCCCAGCTGATCGCCTGGACCGACACGCACGTCGGCACCGTCGAGGAGGTCGCGGCATCCCTCGCGGCCGATGCCTCCCTCCCCGCCGTCACCGACGTGTCCTTCCAGGTCCACTCGATCGCGGCGCCGCACGATCTGACCCTGCGCAGCCTCGAGCTGCTTGCGACCGAGGTCGCCCCGCGCGTCGGCTTCGCGACCGGGCCCTCCGCCGTCCAGGGGCTGCGCACAGCACATCTCACCGCCACCGATCCGGTCGCCCAGACGCCGGGGAACGGAGCTCTCGCATGAGCGTCGACATCATCGACCACCTCGCCGGGGAGGGGCCGGGCGGCGAGATCGCCCGTCTGCGCTCCCTGCGGCCCCAGGCCCGCGAGCAGGCGCAGCGCAGCTACGAGGCGCTGCTCGAGCCCGTGGATCCGCGCGGCGTGAGCCCGCGCGAGCGCTACGCCGTCGCCGCCCTCGTCGCGCGCCTGCACGGTCCCGGTCCTGCCGCGGATCTCTACCTCGAGAACCTGCGCGACGAGGACGAGGCCCTCGCCGGCCTCCTCGAGGCCGGGGAGCCGATCGGCGAGGCGCGCCTGGATACGGCGCTCGCCCATGCCGAGCTGCTCGTGCTGCGCCCCCGCGAGGCCGGGCCCGAGCATCTGCGGGCCCTCGAGGAGGCCGGCTGGGACGCGGACGGGATCGTCACCCTCTCCCAGCTCGTGGCCTTCCTGACCTTCCAGCTGCGCGTGGCCCACGGGCTGCGCGTGCTCGCCGCCCATCCCGCACCTGCGACGGAGGAGCCCCGATGACCCGTCCCACGACCTTCACCCAGGACGGCCTCGGCTGGGTCCCGTGGATCGAGCCGGTCCCGCGCGAGGAGCTCACCGCGGAGCAGGACGAGGCCCTCCTGGACGAGTTCCGCCGCGCCTCCCCGTACTTCCGCCTCCTCGTCCGGGACCCGCAGGCGCTGCGGGCCCGCACCCTCACCGACCAGGACATCTTCTTCAACACCGACGGAGGGGTGGGCCGGGCCGAACGGGAGCTCGCGGCGACCGCGACCAGCCGCACCACCGGCTGCATCTACTGCGCCTCCGTGCACTCGGCCGCGGCGACCCGGGAATCCGGGCGGTACGAGGATGTGCAGCGCCTGCTGGACGAAGGCGTCGGTGCGGACCTCGGATCCCCCGCCTGGACCGCGATCGCCGAGGCCGCCGAGGCCCTCGCCCGCACCCCGCTGGACTTCGACGCCTCCCGGATCGACGCGCTCCGGGACGCCGGGCTGAGCGATGCGGAGATCGTCGACGTCCTCCACGGAGCCGCCTTCTTCCACTGGGCGAACCGTCTCATGCTCTCCCTCGGCGAGCCCGAGGTCCCCGCCCGGAGGAAGGACCGGTCATGAGCATCCCCGCCCTGCTCGACCACATCGTCATCGCCGGGCCCGACCTCGCCGAGGTCATCCGCTGGTTCGAGGAGCGCACCGGCGTGCGGGCCGCTCCCGGCGGGGTCCATCCCACGGGCACCGCGAACGCCCTCGTCGCCCTCAGCATCGGCGGGAGACGCGGGCCGCAGTACATCGAGCTCATCGGCCCGGATCCGGACCGGCCGGATCCCGCCCTCCCACAGGCCTTCGGCATCCCGCGCCTCACGGAGCCGACGCTCGTGACCTACGCGGTCCATCCCGCGGACCTCGATGCGGTCCTCGCCCGCGCCCGCGCCGAGGGCTACGACCCCGGCGACGTGCAGGACCTCTCCCGCCGCGCCCCCTCGGGCGAGCTGCTGCGGTGGCGGCTCTCCCGGGCGCCGGAGCCGCGGCGCCCGGAGGTCCCCTTCCTCATCGACTGGGGCGCGACCGCGCACCCCGGCCTCGGCGACCTCCCCGTGATCGAGCTGCTCTCCTTCACCCGTGCGGAGCCCGATCCGGAGGCTCTGCACCTGCTCACCGACGCCCTGGGCCTCGGCGACGGGGTCGCGGAGATCCGTGAGGGCACCGAGGCCCGCTACCTCCTGCGTCTGCGCGCCGCGGAGGGCTCCGAGCTCGAGCTCTGAGCCGGGCCGCCGCGCCCCGGACGACACGCCGGATCCGCCGCAGTCCTTGCCCGCAGGCCGATGCCGCCGTACATTCCGGGCACATCGGACACGGGCGAGGGGGCGCGATGGGCACCGGGGCAGGCGGCGGACGGCGACCTCCGCGACGGCGCGTGCACGCCCCCGGCCGGAACCGGGGACCGGCCCTGCTGGCGATCGGCGGGGTGATCGCCCTGCTGCTCTCGGGAGTCGTGCTGCTGCACGAGGAGCGGGCCGCGGAGACGGACGTCCTCGCCTCGATCCGCGAGCAGCCCGCCCGCGCGCCCTCGCACACGACGCGGATGGGCGAGCGCATGCGCATCACCGGGGAGATCAGCCCCAAGTCCGTGGTCGCGAGCCCGGACGGCCTGGTCATCGCGAACAACATGATGTACAGCCACAGCTCGACCGTGTACGACGCGACCACCCTCGAGCTGGCGGCGACCGTCCCGGACACGGTGGACCTGTCCGAGCACGGCGTCGACGGCCGGGCCGGGCCGACCGAGGGCGCCCCCGTCGAGGCCGCCTGGAGCCCCGACAGCCGCTACGCCTACGTCTCCCAGTACCGTCTCCGCGGCCCGGGGAGCGGGGAGCCCGCCACCGACGACTGCCGCAACGGGGACGGGATCGGCCGCAGCGCGGTGTACCGGATGGACGCGCAGACCCTCGCCTGGGACCAGGTCATCGAGGTGGGCCGGGTCCCGAAGTTCATCTCCCTGTCCCCGGACGGGAGCCTGGGCCTGGTCTCGAACTGGTGCGACAGCACCGTGTCCGTGCTCGATCTGGCCTCCGGGACGGAGCTGCGGCAGATCCCCGTGGACGCCGCCCCGCGCGGCAGCGTGATCCTCCCCGACAACCGCACCGCGTACGTCGCGGCGATGTACGCCGACGAGCTGTACCGCGTGGACCTCGTGGACGGCACCGGCGAGCTGGTCCTGGAGACCGGACGCAAGCCCCGCCACCTGGTCCTCTCGCCCGACGGTGCGCGCATGTACCTCACCGAGTCCGGGTCCGACCGCCTGCTCGAGCTGGACACCGCGAGCGGACAGGTGCTGCGGGAGATGCCCACGGGCCGCGAGCCGCGGTCGATGGCGATCTCCTCGGACGGGACGGCGCTGTACATCGTGAACTACCACGAGGACACGGTCTCCAAGGTCGACGTCGCCGCCTTCGAGGAGATCCAGCGCGAGGACGTGGGTCACCATCCCATCGGCGTCGCCTATGAGCCCCGCGAGGGCCGCGTCTGGGTCGCGAACTACTCCGGCTCGATCGACGTCTTCGAGGACACCCTGCCAGCGGTCCCGGAGGCGGACCCGCGCTGACGGCCCTGCCGCGCGTCCCCCGGCAGTGGCAGGATGGAGGTATGACCCAGAGCACAGACCCGGCCGCCGTCGATCCGTCCATCCCTCGCGTCGTCTCCGCCTCCCGGGAGATCGCCGCACCCGCCGCCGTGATCTTCGAGCTGATCGCCGACCCCGCCCAGCAGCCCCGCTGGGACGGCAACGACAACCTCGCCTCCGCCGAGCCGGGCCAGCGCGTGCACGCCGTCGGCGACCGCTTCGCCGTGACCCTCACCAAGGGGACGCTGCGCCCGAACCACGTCCTCGAGTTCGAGGAGGGACGCCGGATCGCGTGGACCCCCGCTCCCGATGACGTGCCGCTCGGGCACATCTGGCGCTGGGAGCTCGAGGAGCTGGGGGAGGGGCGCACCCGCGTCACCCACACCTACGACTGGACGGCGCTGCGCGACGAGGCGCGGATCCGCCGGGCGCTGCGGACCACGGAGACGAACCTCCTGGCCTCGATCGACCGGCTGAAGGCGCTCGCGGAGGCGTCATGACCGGCCCGCCGATGACCCCGGAGGAGCAGCGCATCGAGGGAGCGATCGAGGCGGCGATCGCCCGCGGCGACTTCGATGACCTCCCCGGCAGCGGGGAGCCGCTCAGGCTCCCCTCCACCCACGACCCCGACTGGTGGATCAAGGAGCGGCTCGAGGGGGACGACGTGGACCGCGACGCGCTCCTGCCGGTCGTCGTCCTGCTCCGCCGCGAGCACGACCAGCTGGAGGAGACCCTCGAAGCGCTCGGGACCGCGCAGCAGGTCCGGGACTACCTCGAGGACTTCAACGAGCGGGTCCTCGCCGACCGGGCCGCGAACCCGCTGGCCCGCATGCTCGCTCCCACCGTCGAGGTGGAGGAGCGCGTCGCCGCCTGGGAGGCCGTGCATCAGGAGCCCGAGCCCGCCGCTGCCCCGGAGCCGGTCCGCCGCCGCCGATGGTGGCCCTGGTCAGGCTGAACCGCCGTAGACTCGCCTGCATGCCCCGACCCCGTCTGATCGCCACCGACCTGGACGGCACTCTGCTGGGCCGCGACGGCCTCGTGTCCGTGCGCACGTCGCAGGTCTGGCGGAGCCTGGCCGAGGCGGATATCCGCACCGTCATCGTCACCGCCCGCCCGCCCCGCTGGGTCGACCATCTGGCCCCCTACACCGGGGACCACGGGATGGTCATCTGCGGGAACGGGGCGTTCCTGTACGACGTGGCGCAGCGGCGCGTCGTCGAGACGCACGGGCTCGAGCCGGCGCTCGTGCAGGAGCTGATCGCGGACCTGCGCACCATCCCGGGCGTGTCCTTCTCCGCGGAGCTCGCCGACGGCTTCCATCGCGAGGACGCCTATCCGGCGGGCACGCCCGACGGCATCCCGGAGATCGGGCAGGAGCGGATCGCGCCGCTGGACGGCATCGACGCCCCCGCAGGCAAGCTGCTGGCACGCACCGCGGAGGTCCCCGGCGAGGAGTTTCTCGGCCGGGTGCGCGAGATCATCGGCGCCAGGGCGCTGCTGTCCCAGTCCTGCATGGGCTCCCTCGCAGAGATCGGCCCGGTCGGGGTGACGAAGGCCCGGGCGCTCGAGGCCTGGTGCGCGCAGCTCGGGATCAGCGCCTCCGAGGTCTGGGCGTTCGGGGACATGCCCAACGACATCCCGATGCTGACCTGGGCCGGGACCGGCTGGGCGGTCGCGAACGCGCATGAGGACGTGCTCGCGGTCGCCGATCGGGTCTGCGGCCGCCACGACGAGGACGGCGTCGCGATCGCGCTCGAGAATCTGCTGGCGGCCGCGGGCGCCCGCCCCTAGGCTCGGCCCCATGCACCTCGAGAACATCGTCATCGACGCCGTGGATCCGGGGCGTCTGGGACGCTTCTGGCAGGAGGCCCTCGGCACCGAGCAGCTGACCGATGTCGCGGAGGGGTTCGAGACCCGTCTGCACCTGGGCGAGGCCGGGTTCCTGGATCTGTGCTTCCCGCGCGTGCCCGATGCCGCGGCCGGGGCCCACCGCCTCCACCTGGACCTGCATCCCGGCGAGGATCAGGACGCCGCCGCGGACCGCCTGCGCGCGCTGGGTGCACGGGACCTCGACCACGGGCAGGGGGACGCGCCGTGGATCGTGTTGGCGGACCCGGAGGACAACCCGTTCTGCGTGCTCGAGCCCCGTCCCGAGCAGGAGGGCGCCGGCCCCGTCGCGAGCCTGCCTCTGTATGTCGCGGACCCGGCCGCGGCCGCCGACTTCTGGGGCCCGCTCAGCGGCTGGGTGCCGGTCGCGGCATCGGCCCCGGCGGCTCTGCGGCATCCGAGCCTCGCCGGGCCGGTGCTCGAGCTGTGGCCGCAGCCGCGCCCCGAGGCCTCCCGGAAGAACCGTATCCACCTGGACATCCGCCTGGACCCGGGGGACGACATGGATCAGGTCGCCCGCGAGGTCCTCGCACGCGGCGGCGCCGAGCCCGCCCACGACTGGGGTCAGCTGCCCTGGCGCATCTTCACCGACCCCGCCGGCAACGAGTTCTGCGTCCTGCCGGTCCCCACCAGCGACGGAGACGAGCATGCGTGATCTCGAGGACCTGATCGAGGAGGCCGAGGCCGCCGACGTCACCGGCTGGGGCTTCGGCTACCTCGACGGCCGCGCCACGGAGGAGCGCCCGCCCTGGGGCTACGCGCACCTGCTCGCTGAGCACCTCGCGCAGGTCGACTCCGCCCTCGATCTCGACACCGGCGGCGGCGAGGTCCTCTCCGAGGCTCCGGTGCTGCCGCCGCACATGGTCGCGACCGAGGCCTGGGAGCCGAACGCGCAGCGGGCCCGGGAGCTGCTGGGCCCGCGGGGCGTGCGCATCGTGCCCGGGACCGCGGAGCTGCCGGACGCCTCCTTCGCGCTCGTCACCTCCCGCCATCCGGTCGTGCCGGACTTCCCGGAGATCCACCGGCTCCTGCGTCCGGGCGGCGCCTACCTCGCCCAGCACGTCGGTCCCGCGTCCTGCTTCGAGCTCATCGAATGGTTCCTCGGTCCGCAGCCCGAGGCGCGGAAGGGCCGGGACCCGCAGGCGGAGGCGGCACGCGCCGAGGCCGCGGGCCTGGTGGTCGACGAGATCCGCACCGCCACCTGCCGCATCGAGTACCACGACGTGGGCGCGATCGTCTGGATCCTGCGCAAGTGCCCCTGGTGGGTGCCCGGGTTCACGGCCGGCGAGCATCTGCCGCGGCTGCGCGAGCTCGACGCGCGGCTGCGCGTGGGCGAGCCCTTCGTCGATGCCTCGACCCGGCACCTGGTCAGGGCGCACCGGCCGCACTGAGCACCTGGCGCGTCCTGGCCGCGAGCTCCTGCACCGCGGCGATCGGCCTCGCGGGATCCGCAGAGCCCAGGTCGCGCAGCGCGGCGTCGGCCCTGCGCGCGAACTCTGCAGGGCCGATGCCGGTGGTCCGCAGCGCCAGCGCGGCGACCGAGGGGATCAGCCCCTTCTCGTTCGTGACCCAGCTGCCGGCCGCCGCATGCCAGGCGTGCGCGCACCACATCAGCGCGCTCGCGCACATCATCTGGATCCAGGCCACGTCGCCCTTGGCCACGCCCTTCGCGGCGCCGGCGGCGAGGAACTCCGCAGTCCACAGGTTCTCGATCAGCGCCTCCTGCAGCGCCGGCGGATACGGGTCGAGGCCCGCCCGCAGCCGCGGCATCAGCTGCTCCGGATCGACGAGAGATCGGCAGGTCGCGACCTCCCCGGCATAGGCGACGTCGAGGAAGCCCAGCGGATGCCCCGTCTGCGCATGGGCCACGAACTCCCCGCGGATCGCCCGGTCCCGCTGCTGGGCGACCCGCTGCGCATCGCGCAGGATCAGATCGACCGCCGTGCCCTCGACCTGCAGCCAGGCTCCGCCGTCGACCCAGGGGCCCCAGCCGCCCGGTCCCGCGACGGCGACGTCCGGGCCGCCGATCTCCCGGGCCGCGGCGGTCAGCGCCGCGAGATCCAGGGTCGACGTCTCGTAGTAGAGCCCCAGGTCGACGTCGGATCCGGCGTGATGGGTGCCCCGGGCACGGCTGCCGCCGAGGACGACGGCGCGCACCCCCGGCACCTGCGCCACGCGGCGGGCGATCTCGTGCAGACGGCGGTCGGGGATCATGCGGCCTCCTGGGCGCTCCGGAACCATTCCTCGGGGTCGGCGAGGGCGGGATCCGCGCCGCGGGCACGCAGCCAGGCGCACACGTTCTCGCAGTCCCGGCGCAGGAAGGCCGTCCCGTTCGTGTTCGCCACGAGGTCCACGACCTGCGGCACGTCGATGACGACGGGGTCGAACTGCCCGTCGCGGGTGTCGATGAGGATGTTGTAGGGGGAGAGGTCGCCGTGGGCGAGGCCGAGGGCGGCGAGGTCGATCACGAAGGAGCGCAGGTCCTCCGCCCAGTTCGTGGCGGTCTGCGGATCGGGTTTCGTCTCCTGCAGCCGCGGGGAGGCCGCGCCGTCCTCGGTGCCGATGAACTCCATCAGCAGCTCGGTGCCCGCGATCTGCACGGGGTACGGGACTGGCAGCCCCGCCCGCCACAGCCGGGAGAGGATGTCGAACTCGGCCCGGGCCCAGCGATCGGCTGCGACCTGTTTGCCGAAGGCCGTGTTCTTCGCGATCGCGCGGGCCTCCCGCGAGTCCCGGCCGCGCCGCCCCTCGGTATAGGCGTGGGAGCGATGGAAGGAGGAGTGCTCGCTGCTGCGGTAGCGCTTGGCGACCATGAGCACGGACTCCCCGGGCGCTCCGGTGAGGTCCTCCGCCGGCAGGGAGCGCTCGATGAGGAAGGCGTCCGCCTCCTTGCCGGTCTTGAGCATGCCGAGCTCGGTGTCGATCGCGCCCTCGTGCTGGACGACCCAGTCGGGGAAGGGCTGCGGTCCGCGGTCGAGGGTGTGGGCCGTCTCCGGCCAGGTGGACCAGCGCTGGTCCTGATCGAGCTCGGCGACGGAGTCAGCGGCGAGCGAGAGGGCGTAGAAGGTGTCCCAGTCGAAGGACGATGTCATGGGTGGTGCTCCAGGGGTGAGGAAGGACGGCAGGGGTCAGCGCGAAGACAGCCATGGGGTCCTCCTTCATCCGGGAACGGTCTGGGCGAGGATATGCGGGCGCCGCCGCGCAGGGCCAGCGAATATCCGACCGATAGGATCTGCGCATGTCAGAGCTCTGCATCCGCCTCGTCCTCCCCGATCCTGACCGCTTCGATGCGTGGCGGGATGCGGTGCGCGATTTCGCTGGCACGGGCATGGACGGATCCGGGTATGCGGCAGGGGAGGCCCTCGATCCCGCGCCGGAGGACTTCGCACAGTACCTCGCGGCCCGTGCGGCCGAGGCCGATGAGACGCGGCCCCCGGCCCCCGGCCGCGTCCACTGCAGCTACACCTGGATCGTCGGCGAGGACTGGGAGGGCGGCGGTCCGCTGCTGGGCTTCGCCGCCCTCCGTCACCGGCTGAACACCTTCCTGCTCGACCAGGGCGGGCACATCGGCTACAGCGTCCGGCCCGCGGCGCGCCGCCGGGACGTCGCGACCGCGGCCCTGCGCCTCCTGCTCGAGGACGCGGGCGCTCGCGGCATCGACCCCGTCCTCGTGACCTGTCTCGAGGAGAACGTCGGCTCGCGAGCGGTCATCGACGCGGCAGGCGGGAGCTGCGAGGACTCCCGGAGCGGGCACCGCCGCTTCTGGTTCGGCGGCCGTCCCTGGCCCAGCCGCCCGGACGTCCCGTGAACCCTCCCGTCGTCCTCCTCAGGTGAGCAGCTCGGCGAGACGTCGCTGCGCGATCTCCCGGGCGGTCCCGACGGAGATGCGCCCGGGTTCCACGAGCACGGCGACGGAGAGCCCGTCCAGGAGGGCGAGCAGCTCTGTCGCCGCCGCATCGGCGCGAGACCAGGCGAGCTCGGGCCTGGCCCGGGCGAGCAGCTCGGCGAGGGAGCGCTGCAGCCGGCTCCACGTGCGCCGGTACTGCGCCGCGACGGCCTCGTCGACGGCGGCCTGAGCGGCGAAGGCGAGCCAGACCCGGCCGGCGGTCGATTCGACGGAGGAGGGGATGAGCAGGTCCGTGAGCCCGGTCAGGCGCTCGACGGGATCGGATCGTCCGCTGCCCGCCTCGATGGCCTCCGCGGTCTCCTCGACGATCGTCATGGCGGCGGCGATCATCGCCGAACGGGTCGGGAAGTGGTGCTGGACGGTGCCGATCGCGACGCCTGCTCGAGCGGCGACGGCGCGCACGCTCAGCCCGCCCACGCCGGAGGCGGCGACGATCTCGACGATGCTGTGCTGGATCGCGTCCCGGGACATCCTCCGAGCCTAGCGGCGGGGGCCGAGCTCCCGGTACATGCGCCAGGCACGTGCTGCCGTGCGGCCCGCGAGAGCGAGGGGCTCGTCCCCGGCGCGGTCCTCCACGGCGGGACGGGAGGCGACCGCCGCCAGGCACAGCAGCACCGTCCCGAGCCCGAGCAGGGCGAAGCGCAGCGTCTCGACGGCGAGCCCGACCAGCACCGCGAGTCCGGGGTGCTCGGGCCCGAGATCGACCGTGACCAGCAGGGTTCCTGCCCCCGCGAGGCTCAGCACCAGGCCGGTCGCGGCCGGGGCGAGCCAGCTGCGCGTCGCGTGCTCCCCGCTGATCGCCGCGACGAGGAGGAGCACGAGGGCGAGACCCGTCGCCCCCAGCCGGGCGAGGCTCCAGCTCTCGAGGTGATGGGCGACGCCTTCGAGGTCTCCGCCCAGGAACGCCGTGCGTTCGCCGAGGAGGCCGAGGCCGGAGCCGATCAGCGCGACCGCGCAGGCGCAGAGCCCCAGGGCGGCCGCCCCCCGGGCGCGGCGGCGGAAGCGGAGCAGCAGGGCGGCGCCGAGCAGCGGGGCGAGCAGGCCCACCAGCGACATGATCCGGACCATCACGACCTCCTGTCATACGAATGTATGCACTAGACCATACAGGTGTATGCCCGGAGGGGGAAGGGCCCGCGCTGCGCGGGGAACCCTCAGCGGGAGAAGGCGAGCCGGCCGGCGACGATCGTGGCCAGCGGGCGCACGGAGCGCAGGTGCTCGGCCGCCTCACGAGCCGGCGCATCCCCGGGGGCCGGATCGGCGAAGGGATCCTCCTCCAGCAGCACCACGTCACCACGACCGCCCACGGCGAGCTCGGCGACGCCGTCGGTCGAGGCGGCGAGCGCCTCCCGCGGCGTGAGCTGCTGCTCGGCGTGCCAGGCCGGCCGCGTATCGGCGCTGCGGTGCACGGCGGCGGCCATGGCGAGCCACGGATCGATCGGCGCGACCGGCGCATCGGAGCCGAAGGCCAGCGGGACGCCCGCCCGCAGCAGGTCGCGGAAGCGGAACGCATGCCCGTCCTGACCGGGCCACAGCTCCGCGGTCGCATCGCGGTCATCGAGCAGATGGGCGGGTTGCACGGAGGCGATCGTGCCGAGGCGCGCCATCGCCGCCACGTCCGGATCGGCGAGCATCTGCGCGTGCTCGAGACGGGAGCGGCGGATGCCGACGCGGGCGAGCACCTCGAGCGCCAGCTGCGCGGCCGCATCGCCGATCGCATGCACGGCCGCGTCGAGCCCCCGCTGCTGCGCGCCCCGCAGGAGCTCCTCGAGAGCGGCCTCGTCCACGTTGAGCACGCCCCGGCCCTGTGCCGAGCTGCCCTGGACGTCATAGGGATGGCGGCAGTAGGCGGTCCGCGAGCCCAGCGATCCGTCGAGGATCACCTTGAGCGGCCCCACCTCGACCAGGCCGGAGGAGCCGACAGGTGAGCCCGATGGGCCCGGGACCCGGGTGAGGCCGGAGGCGTACGTCGCCGTGCGCACCCGCACCCGTGCCTGCCGACGCGCCCAGCGTGCATGGTTGTCGCCCCATTCCATGTCGACCAGGCCCACGACCCCGCGGGACAGCGCCTCGCGCTGGAGGTGGTCGACGCCCGCCTCCAGCCCCGCCGACACCCCCGGCAGGTCGTCGAGATGCGCGATGGCGTCGAACCACTCGTCCTCGGCGACGATGCCGCGCCGCGGCGGCAGTCCCAGCCCCGCGAGGGCCGGGGTGTTCATCCAGGCGTGGTGGGCGTCGCCGCCGATCAGGACGATCGGGACCGCGGCGCTGACGGCGTCGAGCGCGGCGACCGTCGGCGGGTCCGGGAAGTCGACCAGCCGATGCCCGAAGCCGACCAGCGTGCCGTCCTGCCGCGTCCGCAGCGCGGCGGCGGCCAGCCGGACGCAGTCCGCGGCGGAGGCCGCCCCGGAGGTGTCCAGCCGTGCATGGCCCTGCGCGCTCTGGCCGACGTGCACGTGCTGATCCCACAGCCCGGGGATCGCGACCGCACCCGCCGCATCGTGCACCTCCTCGCCGGGACGCGGCCGGAGATCTGGGGCGAGCTCGGCGATGATCCCGTCCTCGACGCGCAGATCGCAGAGGCGGGAGGACAGACGCAGGGAGCGGATCAGCACCGCAGCACCCTATCCGAGCAGCCGGGCCCCGTCCCGGTCGTAGACCAGCCGCTCATGACGGCGATCCTCGCGGCCCTGCCAGAACTCGACGGTGTCCGGGACGACCCGCCACAGCCGCCAGTCCCCGGGGGCGACGCCCTCGCGCGCGGCGGGGCTGCGGGCGGCGAGATCCGCCGCCGTCTCCCCGGCATCGGCCTCGCGGACCGGCCCGCGCACCCGCACCGAGCGCAGCAGCGCCGGCCACCAGAACGTCAGCGCCGCCGTCGGCGCCGCGGCGAGCTGGCGGCCCTTCGTGCTCGAGGCCGTGCTCGCGAAGGCCCAGCCGCGGGCGTCGACGTCCTTGAGGATCAGCACGCGCGCATCGGGGACCCCGTCCTCGCCGAGGGTCGCGACGGTCATGGCGTGCGGCTCCGGAACCCCGGCCGCGATCGCTTCCTCGAGCCATGCGCGGAACAGGTCCTCGGCGCGGACCGGAGGGGAGGTCGGCAGCGGGCCCGGGGCGGTCCCGGTCAGGGCGGGCAGGGAGCGCAGCAGATCACGGATGCTCATGCCCCGAGCCTGCCCCATGGCCATGACGGCTGTCACGGGCCGGTCGTGACAGCGGGCCGATCCGCCCCGCGTCCCGGTCCGGAAGGCTGGGGCCATGATCACCAACCAGCCCCCGGATCAGGCGCCCGCCGTGCAGATCACCGGCGTCACCAAGCGCTTCGGCTCCCTCACCGCCGTGGACCGCGTCGACCTCGACATCCCCGCTGGCCAGGTCCTGGCCCTGCTGGGACGCAACGGAGCCGGGAAGTCCACGCTCATGGAGATGATGCTCGGCATCGTCCGGCCCGATGCGGGCGCCGTCCGCATCGGCGGCCGCAGCCCGCAGGATGCGAGCCGGCACGGCGCCATCGGCGCGATGCTCCAGAACGGCGTGCTCATGGACGAGGAGACGGTGCGGTCGATGCTGCGTCTGCTGCGCTCCCTGCACGCCCGCCCCCTCCCGCTCGACGAGGTCGCCGAGCGCGCCGACATCACCGACCTCATGTCCCGTCGCATCGGCAAGCTCTCCGGCGGCCAGAAGCAGCGGGTCCGCTTCGCCATCGCCCTGCTCGGAGACCCGGACGTGATCCTCCTGGACGAGCCGACGGTCGGCATGGACGTCGAGACCCGCCTGTCGTTCTGGCAGCGGATCCGGCACGTCTCCGCGAGCGGCCGCACGATCGTGCTCGCCACCCACTACCTGCAGGAGGCCGAGTCGGAGGCCGAGCGCGTCGTCGTCCTGGACGCGGGGAGCATCATCGCCGACGGCCCGGGCGCCGAGATCACCCGCTCCGTCGCGGGCCGGCGCCTGCGCGTGGTCGGCCCGGACGCCGCCGAGGTCGCCCTGCTCCCGGGGGTCACGGAGGCCGTCGTCGACGGCGACGGCGTGCTCGCCCGCTGCACCGACTCCGATGCCACCCTGCGTGCCCTCCTGCTCGCCCACCCGGGCGCCCACGGCATCGAGGTCAGCCCGCCCAGCCTGGAGGACGCCTTCCTCCGCCTCACCGAAGGAGCCCACGCATGACCACCGCCGACCTGACGCCCGCCGCCCCCTCGGATCTCGCCCGCGCCGCCGCCTACGCCCTCCACTCGGTGCGCATCACCCTGCACCAGGTGCCCTTCGTCGTGTTCACGATCGCGCTGCCGGTCGGCATGTACCTGCTGTTCGCGATGATGTTCGGCGACGAAGGAGGCGGCGCCGCCCGCGCCGGGATCATGGTGAACATGGCCGCCTACGGTGGGCTCGGCGCCGCCATGAACGCCGGCGCCCGCATCCAGGACGACCTGCGCACCGGCTTCCTGCGCCAGCTCATGGTCGCCGGCATCACCCCGCGCGGCTTCCTCGCCGGCTCCCTCGCCTCCGCGAGCGCGATCGTGCTGCCGGCGCTGATCGCCGTGTTCCTGGTGGGGGCGCTCACCGGCGTCGACCTCGCGCCGGGACGCATGGTCGCGGGCATCGCCGTGCTGTGGCTGGGGCTGCTGCCCGCGATCCTCATCGGCCTCGTGCTCGGGATGTTCCTGCGCGGCAGCGCCGCGAGCGCGGGCAGCGTCGTCGCGATGATGCTGCTCGCGATCGCGGGCGGCCTGTGGATGCCGCTGTCGATGTTCCCGTCCTGGATGCAGACCATCGGCCACGGCCTGCCGACCCACTGGCTCAGCCAGGCCGGGATCTGGGCTCTCGGCGGGACCGGCTTCCCCGTCACGGGCGTGCTCGTGGTCGGCCTCTGGGTCCTCGTGCTCGGCGGCATCGTGCTGCTGGGGATGCGGAGGTCCCAGGGCGGCGCCGGCCGATGAGCGAGACTTGTCCCGTGGCAGAGAGACCCGTGACCCTGCGCGGCATCCACCAGGCCGCCCGCGAGACGGGCGGCCTGGTCTTCGCGGCGCCCTCGCTGATCTACCTGGCGCTCGTCATCGGTTTCGGGTTCGCCTACGGACCGCTGGGGCCGATGATCCTCGCGACCGCGATCCTGCTCGTGTACGGATACCTGTTCCTGTACGCCTGCGGCATCGCCCTGTACCCGCTGCGGCTGCGGATCCGCTGGTACGCGGCGAGCTGGCTGATCATCCTCGTGCTCATCCCGATGATGGGGCCGATGGTGGCCTATCTCGTCGTCTTCCAGGCGATGATCCACGTGCTGGTGCTGCCGTGGCGCCCCGCCGTCCCCACCCTGATCCCGATCGCGGCCGCGGCGGGCGTCGTCGGCCTCGTGATCGGCGAGATCATGCTCCCGATCCTCGCCGTCGTCGGGCTGCTCATGGCCCTCGGCGTCGGATCCGGCATCCAGCGGGAGCGGCTCTCCCGTCGTCTCGAGGCCGCCGAGCAGCGCAACGCCGTGCTCGCGGTCGCCGCCGAGCGCGAGCGCATCGGCCGCGACCTCCACGACATCCTGGGGCATTCGCTGACCACCATCACGGTCTCCGCGCAGCTCGCCCAGCGCCTGGTCGAGGCGGATCCGGGGGCCGCGCGCGAGCAGCTCGCGCAGATCGAGCAGATCTCCCGGCAGGCGCTCGCCGACGTGCGCACCACCGCGAGCGGCATGCGCACCGTGCGCGCGGCGACGGAGATCGCGGCCGCCCGCAGCGTCCTCGAGGCCGCCGGCATCCGGGCCGATGTCCCCTCCGCCCTGCCCACGCTCGACGACGCGCGCGCCGAGCTGTTCGGGTACGCGATCCGCGAGGGCGTCACCAACGTGGTGCGGCACTCCCGGGCCGGCCGGGCGAGCATCGTGCTGGGGGAGGACCGGGTCGAGGTCGCCGACGACGGCACCGGCATCCCGCCCGGGGCGACCCGGACCGGCCTCGACGGCCTGCGCGAACGTGTCGAGCAGGCGGGGGGTCGTCTGCAGGTGGACTCGACGCCCTCGGGCACGCAGCTGGTGGTGACCCTGCGATGATCCGCATCGCCGTGGCCGATGACCAGTCGATCCTGCGGGCGGGCCTGGTCGCGCTGCTCCGCCTCGAGGCGGACCTCGAGGTGGTGGGGGAGGCGTCCGACGGTGCCGGGACCCTGGAGCTCGTCGAGCGCACCGACCCGGACGTGCTGCTGCTGGACGTGCAGATGCCCGCGGGGCGGGGCAGGGACGGCGCGCCCGGCCCGGACGACGGCATCGACGTCGCTGCGCGCCTGCGCGGGGCGGGCCGCGCGCGCCCCCGCATCATCGTGCTGACCACCTTCGGCCGTGCCGGCTACCTGCGCCGCACGATGGAGACGGGGGCGGAGGGGTTCATGGTCAAGGACGCCCCGGTCGAGCGGCTCGTCGACGCGATCCGGCGGGTGCAGCAGGGTCTGCGGGTCGTGGATCCCGACCTCGCCGCCCAGTCCCTGTCGGTGGGCCCCAGCCCGCTGACCGCGAAGGAGACCGAGGTGCTGCGCGCCGCCGCCGCGGGAGGCTCGACCGCGCAGATCGCCGCCGAGCTGTTCCTGTCCGAGGGCACCGTGCGCAACCACATCTCCTCCGCGATCGGGAAGATCGGGGTCGCCACCCGCGCCGAGGCGGTGCGCGGGGCCACCGAGAACGGGTGGATATGAGCGGGCGCCCGGCGAGCCGGCGGGGATAGTCTGCCTGCGTGCACGCCATCGTCGAGGTCCTGGGGCTCCTGATCGGGATCTCCGTTCCCGTCTTCGCGATCGCCTCGATGCTCTCGATGGGCCTGCGCACGCCCGTCGAGACCTTCGCCGCCCAGCTGCGGGACCGGCGGTCCGTGCTCGCGGTCGCCGCCGTGAACTTCCTGCTGGTCCCCGCGGTCGGCATCGTGCTGCTGGATCTGCTGAGCGATCTCGCGACCGTGGGGGTGCTGGAGGGGATGGTGCTCGTGCTGTGCGCTGCCGGGGCTCCCTTCGTGCTGCAGCTGGGGACCATGGCGCGCGTCCCGTACGAGGAGGTCGCCGGGCCGATGGCCGTGCTGCTCGTGGGCACGGTGCTGGTCATGCCGCTGACGGTCCCGTTCCTCCTCGACGGGGTCGAGGTGCGGGTCTTCGATGTCGCGGCCCTGCTGGTGGGGACGATGCTCGCGCCGATGGTCGCGGGCATCGGGATCGGGCATCTGCTGCCGCGGCAGGCCGATGCGCTGGCCCGCACGGCCGGGGGCGTCGCCGCCGTCAGCGCGGTGCTCATGTTCCTGTCCGGCTTCGGCGCGAACTCCGGGCTCGTCGTGGATCTCGTGCTCTCGCCGACGATGCTGCTCGCCGCCGGCCTGGTGGCGCTGGCCTTCGCGGGCGGACGGCTGGCGGGGGCGCTGTCCGGGCCGACGCTCACGGTGGCCGACGGCCCGGCGATCCTCACCAGCCAGCGCAACATCGCCGCGGCCCTGCTGGTGGCGCGCTCCGCCCCGGACCATGACGAGATGGTCGTCGCGGTGCTGCTGGTCAGCGCGGTCGGATTCTGCATGCTCGTGCCGTACGCGCTGGTCACCGGTGCCGTCCGTCGGCATCGGGCGGGGGAGAGGGCGAGCCTCGGAGCGCTCATCGGGATCGCGGAGGCGCGGCGGCGGTAGGCGCTGGTAGGTTCTCGGCGCATGAGCGCAGCGCAGCCCTTCGTGATCGCCGTCGACGCCGGAGGCACCCATACCCGCGTGGGTCTTCTGGACCTGGACGGGCGCCTGATCGCCCAGCATCGGGCGGGCGGAGGCAGCCCGACCCACAACCATGACGCGGCGCGGAACGTGGAGCAGGCGATCCGGGGCGCGCTGCGGACCGCCGGGCTGCGGATCGAGGACGCGGCCGCGCTCGGCGTGGGGACCTCCGGATACGAGCGGGCCGGGTCGACCCAGCATCGGGGCGATGCGGCGAACGCCTGGGTCGAGGAGGTCTACGGCCTTCCTGGCCTGGACTGTCCGCGCGTGATCGTGAACGACGCGGTGATCGCGCATCGCGGGGCGCTCGAGGGCCGGGCGGGGATCGTCGTGGTCGCGGGGACGGGGTCGATGATCCTCGCGATCGACGAGCAGGGCACGGAGATCGAGAGCGGGCAGTTCGGGCACTACGCCGGTGCTGCCCGGCACCTGGTCCACGAGGCGCTGCACCGGATCCTCGCGGAGGAGGCGGAGGCCGAGGACCTGCTTCTCCCGCGGGTCCTCGAGCACTTCGACGCCCGTGACGTGGCGGGTCTGCGCCGCGCCCTGCTCGTGCTCGGGGCCCAGGACCGCAACGAGGCGAAGCGGCGTCACGGTGCCCTGGCTCCGGCCGTCACCGAGCTCGCGGGCAGCTCGCTCGTGGCCGATGCGGCGATCGCCCAGCTCGCGGCGAAGACGGTCGACGGCATCGCGCTGCTCGCCCCGATGGTCGCGGCCGACCCGGTCCCCGTGGCGCTGGTGGGCTCCCTCGCGCAGACCGAGGCGTTCTCGCGGGCGGTCGGGCGGCGCCTGCGGGAGCGGGGCACGGGCGCGGTCCTCGTCCCGGCGGCCGCGGATCCGCTGCACGGCGCGGCGCTGCTCGCGATCGCCTGCGCCCGCTCCGCGACGGCCCCCGCCGGGGGATCGCCCGGAGGGCCGGCGGGCATGGCGTGATCTGTACGCTCGGCGTCCGCGCAGCCGCTGGTGCGGGACGCGGACCTGCGATGGGGTGGAGCCATGATGCAGCAGCGACAGGAAGACGCCCGCCGGACCGGGGACGGAAGCGCCGGTGACGCCGACTACGAAGCGATCGGGCCCGGCTATTCGACCTACCGGCGTCCGGAGCCGACGTTCGTCGACGCCATCCGAGCAGCCCTCGGGGACGCGCAGACCCTGCTGAACGTCGGGGCGGGAGCCGGATCGTACGAGCCGCGCCATCTCGAGGTCACCGCGGTCGAGCCCAGCGCAGTGATGCGGGCGCAGCGTCCGGCGGGCGCGGCCCGGGCGGTCGATGCGGTCGCGGAGGACCTCCCCTTCCCCGAGGCCGCCTTCGACGCCGTGCTGGCCTCCTTCACGGTGCATCAGTGGCAGGACCTGTCCCGGGGGCTGCGGGAGGCCCGGCGGGTCGCTCGCGGACCGGTCGTGATCCTGACCTGCGATCCCGCCGCTCTCCGGCGCTCCTGGCTCGTGGACTACGCGCCCGAGGTGATCGCGACCGAGGCCCGTCGCTATCCCGCGATCGCGGATCTCGTCGCGGGGATCGGCGGCGCGGTGACGGTTCAGGGGCTGCCGATCCCGCTGGCATGCGTCGACGGGTTCTCCGAGGCCTACTACGGCAGGCCGGAGCTGCTCCTGGATGCCGGTGCTCGCCGTGCGAACTCGGCGTGGAGCTTCGTCGGCCCGGAGGTCGAGGAGCGCTTCGAGCGGCGGCTCCGGGCGGATCTCGCCTCCGGAGCATGGGACGAGCTCCACGGGGCGCTGCGCACGCGCCCGACCTTCGACGGGTCCCTGCGGCTCCTCGTGGCCCGGCCGCCGGCGGCATGACCGTCCTGTCGCAGGGACGGCAGCGCGCTAGATTCACCTCCATGGGAGACGTCCGCGATCACCGGGTGGCCGTGCTCGTCCTGGAAGGGGCGAAGGCGCTCGACGTCGGGATCGCCGCGCATGTCTTCGCGAAGAGGCCGAGCATGCCGTACGAGGTCCGGGTCTGCGGCGAACGTGCGGGAACCGTCGACGGATGGAACGGCCTGGCGTACGCGGTCGGCCATGATCTCCGCGCGCTCGCCTGGGCGGACACCGTGCTCGTTCCGGGCTGTCGGAATCCGGCCGAGGCGTCCGTCCCGCCCGCCGTGCTCGACGCGCTGCGCGCGGCGCATGCGGGCGGCGCCCGGATCGCCGCGATCTCCACGGGTGCCTTCACCCTCGCCGCCGCGGGGCTGCTCGAGGGGCGTCGCGCCACGACGCACTGGCACTACACGCAGGTCCTCCGGGAGCGGCATCCGGAGGTCGAGGTCGACGAGAACGTCCTCTTCGTCGATGCGGGACAGGTCCTCACCAGCGCGGGCGCGGCCAGCGGCATCGACCTCTGCCTGCACCTCATCAGACGGGACCATGGTGTCGCGCTCGCGCACCGCGTCGCGCGGCGGCTGGTCAGCGCTCCGTATCGCAGCGGCGGACAGGCGCAGTACGTCCCCCGCAGCATCCCGGAGCCCCTGGGCGACGCCTTCGCGGCCACCCGCGCGTGGGCGCTGGACCATCTGGACGAGGACCTCACGCTGAGCGCCCTCGCCCGCCAGGCGGGCGTCTCCGCGCGCACCTTCTCGCGACGGTTCCTCGAGGACACGGGCATCACCCCCATGCAGTGGCTCCTGCGGGCCCGTATCGATCGTGCCCGCGAGCTGCTGGAGCGCACCGACCTTCCCATGGCCCGGGTCGCAGAGGCAGCGGGGCTGAGATCCGACACGAATCTCCGTCGGCATTTCGGCACGGTGCTCGGCACCTCGCCCTCGGCCTACCGGGCTGCCTTCCGGGACCGCGGCCGTCCGTGACCGGCCCGCGTCACGGGCCGGCGGCGGACGCGGAGCTCGGCGAACCCCGCTTGCCGGATACCCCCAAGGGGTATATATTCAGGGTGTCGGGCCCGCTCGGGGCCACCTGGAGGAAGGAATCCCATGACCGTCACCGATTACACCGTCACCGGCATGACCTGCGGCCACTGCGAGTCCGCGGTGCGCGAGGAGGTCGGCCAGCTCGCCGGCGTCACCGGCATCGAGGTCAGCGCCGCCACCGGGGCGCTGCGCGTGACCAGCGAGCCCCCCCTCGACGACGCCGAGGTCATCGCGGCCGTCGACGAGGCGGGGTACGCCGCGTCCCGCGCCTGAGCACCAGGGCGCCGCGGCGGGCAGGAGAGGAACACGGGGAGGAACGAGGAACGGCCATGCAGATCGCACCGACCACCATCGATCTCGAGATCGGCGGGATGACCTGCGCTTCGTGCGCGGCGCGCATCGAGAAGAAGCTCAACCGCGTCGACGGCGTCACCGCGAGCGTCAACTATGCGACCGAACGGGCGAGCGTGCAGGTCGACGGTGATATCGGCGCGCAGGAGCTCATCGAGGTCGTCGAGCGCACGGGGTACACCGCGCAGCTCCCGCCGCCCCCGGCCGGGCCTGCGGGGACCGATGACCCCGCAGCAGGAACCGCCCCCGCGGACCCGGAGCTCGCGGCGCTGCGCACCCGCCTGATCGGTGCGGCGGCCCTCTCGATCCCCGTCATCCTGCTCGCGATGATCCCGGCGATCCAGTTCGACTACTGGGGCTTCGCCTCCCTCGTCCTCGCGGCGCCCGTGGTCCTCTGGGCCGGCTGGCCGTTTCACCGGGCCGCGCTCATCAACGCCCGCCACGGCGCGGCGACCATGGACACCCTCGTCTCGATCGGCACGACCGCAGCCTTCGTCTGGTCCGTGATCGCGCTGTTCCTGGGCGGAGCCGGCATGCCCGGCATGCACCACGAGCTGAGCCTGACCCTGTCCCGCTCCGGCGGTCTCGACAGCATCTACCTCGAGGTGGCCGCGGGCGTCATCACCTTCGTCCTGCTGGGGCGGTACATCGAGAAGCGCTCGAAGCGGCAGGCGGGGGCCGCGCTGCGCGCCCTGCTCGAGCTGGGCGCGAAGGACACGGCCGTGCTGCGGGACGGCCGCGAGGTCTGCATCCCCACGGAGCAGCTGGTGGTCGGCGACGAGTTCGTGGTCCGCCCCGGCGAGACCATCGCCACCGACGGCGTGGTCGTCACCGGCAGCAGCGCCGTGGACGCCTCCATGCTCACCGGTGAGTCCGTGCCCGTCGAGGTCGCCCCGGGCGACGCCGTCACCGGTGCCACCGTGAACGCGGGCGGGCGCCTCGTCGTCCGCGCGACGCGCATCGGCGCGGACACGCAGCTGGCCCGCATGGCGAAGCTCGTCGAGGACGCGCAGAGCGGCAAGGCGCAGATCCAGCGCCTCGCCGACAGGGTCGCGGGCGTGTTCGTCCCGATCGTGCTGGTCATCGCGCTGGGCACGCTCGTGACCTGGCTGCTGCTGGGCGCCGGACCGGTCATGGCCTTCACCGCGACGGTGGCCGTGCTCATCATCGCCTGCCCCTGCGCGCTGGGCCTGGCCACGCCCACCGCCCTCATGGTCGGCACCGGGCGCGGCGCCCAGCTGGGCATCCTCATCAAGGGCCCCGAGGTCCTCGAGTCCACGCGCGCCGTCGACACGATCCTGCTGGACAAGACCGGCACCGTCACCACGGGCACCATGACCCTGCAGGGCGTGCACCTCGCCCCCGGCACCGATCGCACGGAGCTGCTGCGCCGGGTCGGCGCCCTCGAGGCCGCGAGCGAGCACCCCATCGCCCGGGCGATCACGCGCGGGGCCGAGGCCGAGCTCGGACCGCTGCCCGAGGTCGACGGCTTCACCAGCCGCGCCGGGCTCGGCGTGCGCGGCACCGTCGAGGGCGTGGAGGTCGAGGCGGGTCGCGACATCGCGGCGACCATCGGCCCCGAGCTCGAGGCCGCCGAGTCCGCAGCCCGCGCCGCCGGTCGCACCGCAGTGCGCGTGGCCTGGGACGGACAGGTCCGCGGGCTCCTCGAGGTGGCGGACGAGGTCCGTCCCACGAGCGCCGCCGCCATCGCGCAGCTGCGTGCCCTGGGCCTCGAGCCCGTGCTGCTGACCGGGGACCACGAGGCCGTCGCGCAGCAGGTCGCCTCGCAGGTCGGCATCGACCGGGTGATCGCGGGCGTGCTCCCCGAGGGCAAGGTCGAGGCGGTCCGCGCCCTGCAGACCGAGGGCAGGACGGTCGCGATGGTCGGCGACGGCGTGAACGACGCCCCCGCTCTCGCCCAGGCCGATCTGGGCCTCGCGATGGGCAGCGGGACCGATGTGGCGATCGAGGCCGCGGACATCACGCTGGTGCGCGCGGACCTCCGCTCCGCGGCCGATGCCATCCGCCTGTCCCGGCGGACGCTCGGCACCATCAAGGGCAACCTGTTCTGGGCCTTCGCCTACAACACCGCCGCGATCCCGATCGCCGCGCTGGGCCTGCTGAACCCGATGCTGGCGGGGGCCGCGATGGCGTTCTCGAGCGTGTTCGTGGTGACCAACTCCCTGCGTCTGCGGACGTTCCGGGTCCGCGAAGCCGAGTAGCCTTCTTCTCCGTGTCCTCCCTCCTGCGGATCATCCGCTTCACCCGTGATCTGAGCCCTCTCTACCTCGCGGTCATCGCCTGCTCGGTGCTGACGGCGGCGACCACGCTGGCCGTGCCGTTCCTCATCGGGCGAGCGACGGACACGGTGGCCGGGGCGGTAGGAGGGAGCATCGGAGCCGACGCCGCGGTCCGCACCGTGCTCCTGCTGGCGCTCGCGGTGCTGGCCGCGGAGCTGGCGACGACCGTGATCGCGAACGTCGGCGGCTGGTTCGGCGACGTCATGAGCAACCGGATGCGCACCATCCTCTCGGTGCGCTACTACGACAAGCTCCTGCACCTGCCGCAGCGCTGGTTCGACACCGAGATCACCGGGACGATCGTCGCCCGGCTGAACCGCTCGATCGCGGAGGTCACGAACTTCGCGAAGACCATGTCGAACTCCTTCGCCTCGATGCTCATCACGACCGCGGCGGTGCTGGTCATCAGCGCCTGGTACGCGTGGCCGCTCGCGCTGCTGCTGCTGGCGATCTTCCCGATCTACGTGTGGCTGACGGCGCTGACCTCCAAGAAGTGGCAGCGCCTCGAGGGGGAGAAGAACGAGCAGGTCGACATCGCCTCGGGACGCTTCGCCGAGGTGATCGGCCAGATCCGGGTCGTGAAGTCCTTCGTGCGCGAGCGCGGGGAGCTCGAGGACTTCTCCCGCCGCTTCGGCTCGACCGACGCGACCACCCGCGCCCAGTCCACCCACTGGCACCGCATGGACGTGCTGCGCCGCTCCGTCCTGAACCTCGTGTTCTTCGGGATCTACGCGATCATCTTCGTGCGCACGGTGCAGGGTCACTTCACGCTGGGGGAGATGGTGCTGCTGGTGCAGCTGATGGGAATGGCCAAGTCGCCGGTGGAGTCGATGAGCTGGGTGATCGACTCCTCCCAGCGGGCGATCGCCGGCTCCACGGACTACTTCCGCGTCATGTCCACGCCCGATGATCCGCGCACCGCGGCCCTGCCGGGAGCGGCCCGCACGCTGACGCCGGTCGCGGGCGCTCCCGCCCTCGCCTTCGAGCACGTCGACTTCGCCTACGAGGCCGATGAGCAGGTCCTGCACGACATCGACTTCACCCTCGCGCAGGGGGAGCGGATCGCGCTGGTCGGCGAGTCCGGCGGCGGCAAGTCCACGATCGTGAACCTGCTGCTGGGCCTGTACGAGCCGGGGTCGGGCCGGATCCGGGTGGGAGGGCACGATGCGCGCGAGATCCCGATCGAGCAGCTGCGCGGCGGGATCGGCGTCGTCTTCCAGGACGCGAGCCTGTTCTCCGGGACGATCCGCGAGAACATCGCCTACGGGCGGCCGGGCGCGAGCGAGGAGGAGGTCCGCGAGGCCGCTGTGCGCGCGAACGCCGACGCCTTCATCGGCCGCTTCCCCGGCGGCTACGACCAGCTGATCGGCGAGCGGGGGCTGAAGCTCTCCGGCGGGCAGCGCCAGCGCATCGCGGTCGCCCGCGCGATTCTCAAGGACGCACCGATCCTGGTCCTGGACGAGGCGACCTCGGCGCTCGACACGAAGGCGGAACGGCAGGTCCAGAAGGGGCTGGACGAGCTGATGGCGGAGAGGACCTCGCTGATCATCGCGCACCGTCTCTCCACGATCGCGGGCGTGGACCGGATCATCACCCTGCGCGACGGGCACATCGACGAGATCGGCACGCCCGCGGAGCTCGCCGCCTCGGGCGGGATCTACGCCCAGCTGCTCGCCCTGCAGAACTCCGGCAAGACGAAGCAGCTCGCGAGGTTCGACATCACGGGCTGAGCGGACACGGGCTGATCGGCTCCGCTCTGGGGCCATCCGGCTCGCGGCGGTTACGATGTGCCCCGTGACACAGCGCACCGCAGGGTGCGGACACCGACCAGACGGGGGCAGGACATGGGCTTCATCCAGGCGTTCAAGGGCGCGATCTCGGGAATGTTCGCGGACCAGTGGAAGGACTTCCACACGGTCCCGCGGGGCGTTCCGGCGACCGCGGCCCTGTTCCCCTCGGTTCCTCAGGGCCAGAACGCGGGCCGCGGCTCGAACGTGCGCGGCTCGGAGAACATCATCTCCAACGGCTCGAAGATCCTCGTGCCGGAGGGGTACGGCCTGATCACGATCGTGGACGGCAGGGCGACGGGCTTCATCGCGGAGGCCGGCGGCTACGAGTTCCGCGCCGACTCGCAGGACTCGCAGTCGATCTTCGCGGGCGACGGCCTGGTCAGCCCGACGATCACCACCTCCTGGGAGCGCTTCAAGTTCGGCGGGCGACCGTCCTCGCAGCAGCTCGCCTTCTTCGTGAACCTCAAGGAGATCCCCGACAACCGCTTCGGCACCCAGTCGGAGATCTACTGGGACGACGCCTACCTGAACACGCAGGTCGGCGCGCTGACCCGCGGCTCCTACACGATGCGGATCCTGGACCCGCTCCTGTTCGTGCACAACTTCGTGCCCGCCGCGTACATCACCGCGGGCGCAGGCGTCTTCGACTTCTCCGACGTGGACAACCCCGCGGGCGGTCAGCTGTTCCGCGAGGTCGTCTCCTCGCTGTCCGCGGCCTTCTCCCGGTACGTCAACGACCCCGACAAGGGGAACCGCATCACCCGCATCCAGTCCGATGCGGTGGGCTTCGCCCAGTCGCTCTCCGCCGTGGTCGAGGAGGAGTACCGCTGGTCCAGCGATCGCGGCCTCGCGATCATCAAGGTCGCGATCGCGGCCATCGAGTACGACCAGCGCACCCGCGAGCTGCTCGCGGACGTGCAGAAGGCCGATGCGCTCTCGGGCGCCCGCTCCCAGTCCTTCGTCAACCAGGCGGCGGCCCGCGGCGTGCAGGCGGCGGGGGAGACCGGCGGCGGCGCGGGTCTGGCCATGTTCGGTGCCGGCATGGGCGCGGCGGGCGGCATGGTCCGCCCCCTCGACCAGCAGCCCGCCCCGGCCCCCGCGGCCCCTGCGCCGGCCGCTCCTGCACCGGCGGCGCCGGCCGCTGCCCCGGACCCGGTGGCACAGCTCGCGCAGTACAAGCAGATGCTCGATCAGGGCCTCATCTCCGCGGAGGACTACGAGGCCGCGAAGAAGAAGGCCCTCGGGCTCTGAGCATGGACGCTGGTCAGGGGTGGGAGCTGCCGCCTGCGGCCGCTCCCGCCCCGCTGCCGGCCCTCGGCGCGGAGACCCGCCAGGCGCTCGCCCGCGGGCCGCAGGTCGTGGACACGCAGCGGCCCGTCGCGGACGGCCTGGACAAGTGCCCCCGCTGCGGGAGCACCGACATCGCCTACAGCATCACGCTGCGCGCGCTGTACTGCAGCGACTGCCGCAGCTGCTGGAACGAGCCGGGCGCCGAGCGCGCCTTCGGCCTCGATGCGCCGATCATGGCGCTGCGCGGGCATCAGCTCGGCTCGGCCGTGATGGATGTGCGCGAGGACGCGAGCCTGATGACGCTGCGCTGCCAGGGCTGCGGGGCGGAGATCATGCTGCGGGTCGCCGAGCAGCTGCAGGTCCGCTGCCACTGGTGCCGACAGAAGCTCTCGGTGTCCACGCAGGTCGCGACCGGGGCGGTGCCCGACGGCATCCTCCCGTTCACGATCTCCCGCGAGGACGCGGTCGCCCGGATCGCGTCCTTCATCGGGTCCCGTCGGCGGTATGCCAGGTCCTTCGTGACGGAGCACTTCCGGCCGGAGAACGTGTTCGGGGTGTACATCCCGTACCTCGTCGTGGACGGCAACGTGCACGCCGAGCTGCACGGCAAGGGCGAGGTCACCACCCGCACGTACCAGGTCAAGCAGGGCGACACCTACGTCACGTACCACGATGCGCACGTGCATCAGGTCGACCGGTCCTTCGACCTGCTCATCGACGATCTGGCCGTGGGGTCCTCGCAGCGCTTCACCGGGAACGTCGCGCACGTGACCAATCATGTGGTGCGGGCTCTTGCCCCGTACGACACGGAGAACGCCGTCGTGTTCTCGAGCAACTACCTCACGGGCTTCTCGACGCAGCGCCGCGATCTCGATGTCACGGATGTCGACGACGAGGTCGAGAACCGCTTCCTCGCGATCGCCCGGACGCGCCTCGAGCCGACGATCGCGGGCTACGACCGCGGCGTGCGCTGGGAGCACGAGGGCGTCGCCGTGCGCGGAACCCGCTGGGTGAGCGTGCTCGTGCCCGTGTGGCTGTACAGCTACAGCCCGCCGGAGGGGCCGCAGGCCGGGACGCACTACATCGCCGTCAACGGGCGCAGCGGCATCACCCAGGGCTCCGTGCCCGTCTCGAGCGGGAGGATCTGGCTCGACGCATGCATCCCGGGCGGGATCGTCGCCGGGGCCCTCGGCGCGCTGGGCCTGCTCCTCATGATCCTCGGGGCGGTGAGCACATGATCGTCCTCGGGCTCGGCCTGGTCCTCCTGGGCGGCCTCGCGGGTCTCGTCACGACGCTGATCGTCCACTCCGTGATCTCCTCGCGCAACCGCGACCTCGTGGTGCGCTACCGGTACGAGGTCGGCACGGACACGGCGGTCGCGAACCTCCGCAGCGGCGACGAGCTGGTGGGGGAGAACAACCGGCAGCGCAGCACCACCATCTCGGCGATGAACAGCACCTCCCCGCTGGTGCGCGTGCAGAAGATCCAGGTCCGATGACCGCCCGCGGCGAGGCGGACGCGATCGTCGTCGGGGCCGGCCTCGCCGGTCTCGTCGCGGCCCGCGAGATCGCCGAGGCGGGGCTCGAGGTGCTGCTGCTCGAGCGGGAGGGCGCCCAGGACCTGGGCGGGCAGGCTTGGTGGAGCTTCGGCGGGCTGTTCCTCGTCGACACCCCGGAGCAGCGGCGGCTCGGCGTGCGCGACTCCCTCGAGCTGGCCCGGCAGGACTGGTTCGGCTCGGCCGGCTTCGAGGGCCCCGACGATGCCTGGCCGCACGCCTGGGCGGAGGCCTTCCTGCGCTTCAGCGCCGGCGAGGCGCGCTCCTGGCTGCGGGAGCTCGGCCACCGGATCTTCCCCGTGGTCGGATGGGCCGAGCGCGGGGACGGCACCGCGCAGGGGCACGGCAACTCGGTGCCCCGTTTCCACATCACCTGGGGGACCGGCCCGGGCGTCGTCGACCCCTTCCTGCGCCGCGTCCTCGCGCATCCGCGGATCCGGGTCCTGACCCGGCACGCCGTGCACGGCCTGATCCGCGAGGAGGGAAGGATCGTCGGCGTCCGCGGCGACGTCCTCGAACCCGATGCGAGCCCCCGCGGCGTCGCATCCTCCCGCGAGACGGTGGGGGACTTCGAGATGCGGGCGGGGGCGGTGGTGCTCACCACCGGCGGGATCGGCGGAGACGAGGCGCTCGTGCGCCAGCACTGGCCCGCCGAGCTCGGCACCATGCCCCGGGACGTCCTGCACGGCGTCCCCGCCTCGGTCGACGGCGAGGGTCTGCTGCTCGGCGCGGCAGCGGGCGGCCGCTGGATCCACCCGCAGCGCATGTGGCACTACACCGAGGGCGTCGCGAACTGGGATCCCGTCTGGCGCGGTCATGGCATCCGGATCCTCCCGGGGCCGTCCTCGCTGTGGCTCGACGCCCATGGCAGACGCCTCCCCGCCCCTGCGTTTCCCGGGTTCGACACCCGCGCGACCCTGCGCCACCTGCGGACCGCGGCGACGGGCGCGGAGACGCGGCACCCCGGTCCCCGGGACCATTCGTGGTTCATCCTCACCCCGCGCATCCTCGAGAAGGAGTTCGCGCTCTCGGGCAGCGAGCAGAACCCCGATCTCACCGGACGGGACTGGCGCAGGGTCGCCGCGCGGCTGCGCCCCGGCCCCCCGCCGCCCGTGCAGGCCTTCCTCGACCATGGCGAGGACTTCCTGCGCGCCGACACGGTCCCGGAGCTCGTGACGCAGATGAACGCGCTGGTCGGCGAGGACCTGCTCGACGCCGGCCAGGTGGAGACCACGATCCGTGCCCGCGACGCGGAGGCCGCGGGCCGCCTGACCAAGGACCAGCAGATCATGGCGATCCGGGCCGCCCGCGGGTATGTGGGGGACCGCCTGATCCGGACCGCCGCGCCGCATCGGCTGCTCGATGCGTCCGCGGGCGGGCTGATCGCGGTGCGCCTGAGGACGCTGCTGCGCAAGACCCTCGGCGGTCTCGAGACGGACCTCGAGGGGCGGGTCCAGCAGGACGGAGGGACGGCGCTGCCGGGGCTGTATGCCGCCGGCGAGGTCAGCGGATTCGGCGGAGGCGGCTACCACGGCCATAATTCCCTCGAAGGGACGTTCCTGGGCGGCTGCCTCTTCTCCGGCAGACAGGCCGGGCGGGGCGTCGTGCAGGACCAGCGGGGATCAGGACCAGGGATTCAGGCATGAAGGAGCGGGGACGATGAGCGAGCACCAGCAGCCGCCGCAGCAGGGCGGCCACCAGTTCCCGCCGCCTCCGTGGGCGACGCCTCCAGCGGCGCCCGGCGGCGCCGAGGGAGCACCTCCTGCGGCGCCGACCGACGATCCCGCCGCCGATCTCGCCGAGGCCGTCCAGGAGTCCCTCGCCCCGGACGGTCCGCGCGTGGAAGAGAGGACCCGCCGGCAGAAGGCGCACGGGCTCGACAAATGCCCCCGCTGCGGGTCGAGCGAGATCGCCTACGACATCGCCTCGAGAGCCCTCGTGTGCAGCTACTGCCGGGACACCTTCAACGAGCCCAACGCGCAGGAGACCTTCGGCTTCACCGCGCCGATCCTCGAGCTGCGCGGGACCACGATCGGCGCCGGATCGGAGGACATCGTCGAGGACTCGGGCGTCCTGACGATGAAGTGCCAGGGCTGCGGGGCGGAGGTCGTCATCCGCACGGACGAGACGCTCCAGGCCCGCTGCCACTGGTGCCGCCAGACGCTGTCCGTCGCGACCCAGGTGCCCAACGGGGCGGTGCCCGATGCGGTCCTCCCCTTCACGATCACCCGTGAGCAGGCGATGGAGAAGGTCCGCGAGTTCGTGGGGGCGCGGCGCACCTTCGCCGACCGGCGCTTCCTCGCGGAGTTCACGCCGGAGAACGTGTTCGGCGTGTTCATGCCGTACCTCATGGTCGATGCGAACATCCATGCCGAGCTCGTCGGCACCGGCGAGGACACGGTCCGCACCTACACCGAGCGGGTCGGATCGGGGGACAACGCGGAGACCCGGACCTACCACGACGTCGACGTCTACCAGGTGGGACGGAAGTTCGACCTCCTCGTCGACGACCTCGCCACCCAGTCCTCGACCCGCTACCACCGCGACAACAACACCATGTCGACGAACTACGTGCTGCGGGCCATCCAGCCCTTCGACACGGAGGACGCCCTGGTGTACAACCCGGGCTACCTCACGGGCTTCAGCTCGGAGAAGCGCGACCTCGACATCGGCGACATCGACCAGGAGGTGGTCGACAAGTTCCTGTCGATCGCCCGGGCCCGGGCGCTTCCGACGCTGGGCCGCTACGACCGCGGGGTGCGCTGGGAGGGCGAGGGCGTGGGCATCCGCGGCACCCGCTGGGTCGCCGTGCTGCTGCCGGTGTGGCTGTACTCCCAGTACGACGGCCAGCTCTCCCACTACGTCGCCGTCAACGGCCGCACCGGGCAGACCATGGGGTCGATCCCCATCAGCCAGCCCCGCGCGATCGGGGCGTCGTGCGCGGTCGCCGCGGTCGTGACCGCGCTGAGCGTCGCCATCACCGTCGGCGCCCTGTTCTTCTGAGGTTCTTCTGAGCCCGACTCTCGAAGGAGTCCCCCATGATCACGGATCTGCTCCCGCTGATGGCCGATGGGCCGATGCTCCTCGCCGAGGGCGGTGACGAGGGCGGCGGCGGGATCCTCGCGATCCTCGCGGCCGGCCCCGTCTCCGGCGTGCTCGTCTACATGGGCATCTACTCCCGCTACCGCAACAAGGACAAGCGCTACCGCTTCGAGAGCGAGGCGAAGGTCGACGTCGGCAACATGATGGTCCACGACCAGAAGGTGAACCACCGCCGCCGGGTCACCGGTCGCCGCATGGACGGCGGCAACGAGTCCGAGCACCTCCAGCGCGTCCAGCAGATGCGGCTCGAGGGGTAGGGTCAGCCGATCCCGGGCACCAGCATCGCGGAGAAGTCGTGCTCTCCGCGGCCCGCCGTCTGCTGCTCCTCGAGGGAGGCGAGCGCCGCCGCGACCGCGGGCAGGTCCCCGGCGGTGGCGAGCATGAGCCGCGCGTCCTTCGCGATCGCGTTGACGCTGAAGTCACCGCCCTCGGTGCTGCGCTCGCCGCGCACGAAGGGGCCCTTCATCCCGGCGATGAAGGCGAGACCCGTCCCCTGCAGCATCGCCAGCACGTCCTCCGGCGCCGTCCCGGTGGCCTCGCCGAGGGCGAGCGCCTCCCGCAGCCCCTGCGCGCTCACGGCCAGGGCGAGGTTCGCGAGCAGCTTCCCGACCGCGGCCTGCGGCGCCGAGGCGACGCCGTGCAGGCGCTCGGGATCCGCCCAGGGCGCCACGAGGGCGAGGGCCTGCTCCCGCAGCGCCGCATCCGCGGTGCCGACGTACACCCCGAGCATGCCCGCCCGCGCCGGGCCCAGGGAGCCGACGACCGGGACGCCCACATAGGTGGGGACCGCGGCCGCGAACTCCTCCGCGTCCGCCGGGGAGACGGTGGTCGTGTCCAGCCACGGCACTCCGGCGGGGATGAGCGCGGCCTCCACGACGGTCTCCCGGACCGCATCGGGGCCGAAGAGCGAGGAGATCACGAGCTCCGCGCCCGCGACCGCCTCCACCGGGGAGGCGGCCCGCACCGCCCCCGCCTCGACCAGGCGCTCCGTCTTGGACGGCGTGCGGTTCCACACAGTGAGCTCATGATCCGGGAGCAGGTGCAGGGCGAGCTCGGTGCCCATGCGGCCGGTGCCGAGGAATGCGATTCTCATGGCCCCGAGTCTGCCAGCCGCGGCAGGGCCCCGCCTTTCCTTCTCCGGAGGAAGCTGTGCACAATGGGAGGCATGTCGCCCCGCATTTCCCGCCGTTCCGCCATCGCCGCCGCCGCCACCGGCGCCACGGGCCTCGCCCTGAGCTCCGTCGAGGCGCTCGCGCAGCCCGCGTTCGGCGGGTGGGGTCAGCAGCTGGACGTGCGGGTCGCGACCCTGGACGCGGGCCTGTCGCGCGCGGCCGGCGGGGCGCTGGTCGCAGCCCTCCACACGCGCGGGGACGCGCGGGCGCGGAAGATCGCGAAGATCGTCCAGATCAACAACCCGGACATCCTGCTGCTGAGCGGGATCGACCTGGACCATGACGGCGCCGCCCTCGACCTCCTGCGCCGCAACTATCTCGAGGTCTCCCAGGACGGCTCGACCTCCGTGCACTACCCCTACGCGTACACCGGTCCGGGGGCTGCGGACCCGGTCGCGGAGGCGCCCGCCTTCCCGGGCCAGAACGGGACGGCGGTCCTGTCCCGGTTCCCCATCCGGGAGAGGGACGTGCGCACCTTCCAGCGGCTTCCCTGGAGGTCGATGCCGAGCAACCTGTTCCCCGAGAGCCACTACGGCGCCGAGGTCGGCACGACCATGCCGCTGTCCTCGACAGCCCACTGGGACGTGCCCGTGACGGTGGGCTCCTCCGTGATCCACCTGCTGGTCAGTCGACCCGTGCTGCCTCTCGAGGACGGGCCGGAGCGACGTCTGGCCCGCCGCAACCATGACGAGCTCCGCTTCTGGGCGGACTATCTCACCGGCGGATCCCGCGCCTCCTGGATCCGGGACGACGCGGGTCGCGCCGGCGGACTCGAGGCCGATGCCTCCGCCCTCGTCCTCGGCACCCTGGGCACGGATCCCGATTCGCGCATCGCGTGGACCGGGGCGGCCGCCCAGCTGCTGGATCATCCGCGGCTGCAGGACACGCATCCGCGCAGCGACGGCGCCATGGAGGCGGCGGCAGGTCCGGGCACCGGCACCGAGGCCGAGCGGACCGCGAGCTTCGCCCCTGCTCCCGAAGGACCCGGCGACCTGCGGGTGGACTATGTCCTGCCGACCTCGGACCTCGATGTCATCGCCTCCGGCGTGTTCTGGCCTCGTCGCGGCGACAGCGGTGCCGCGCTGCTGGACGCGACCGCGCATCGGCTCGTCCGTCTGGACCTGCGCGTCGACTCCTGATCCCGGAGGTCCCTGCCGCGACCCGGGCGTAGGCTCGTGCCATGTCGCCGAAGATCGCCCCCGTCATCGACCTGCCCGAGCTGATGTCCCTCCTGGAGGGTCGCGAGGGCTCCGCCCCGGTGCGTCTGCTCGACGTGCGCTGGGCCCTGGACGGCTCCAAGGGCCGCAGCACCTACCTCGCCGGGCATCTGCCGGGCGCGGTGTACATCGACCTCGAGACCCAGCTGGCCGCTCCGGCGTCCCCGCAGGCAGGACGGCACCCGTTGCCCGCGGCCCGGGACCTCGTGGCGACCCTTCGCGGCGCCGGCGCCGACGAGGGCATGATCTTCGTCGGATACGACGACACCGACGGCTCCCAGGCGGGTCGGCTCGTGTGGATGCTGCGGGCGCTCGGCCTCGAGGCGGCGCTGCTGAACGGCGGGCTCTCCGCCTGGGACGGCGAGCTCGCGACCGATGACGTGACCCCGCCCGCAGGGGACCTCGCCGAGCGGGACTTCGCGCAGGCCCAGCTCGCGAGCATCGACGAGGTCGCCGCGGCCGCGGTGCCGGTGGTCGACGCCCGCGCCCCCGAGCGCTACCGGGGCGACGTCGAGCCGGTGGACCCGCGCGCCGGGCACGTGCCCGGCGCGATCAACCTGCCGTTCGCCGGGAACGTCGACGAGACCGGTCGCTTCCTGGCCCCGGAGGCGCTCGCCGCGCGCTTCGCGGGCGCCGGCCTCGACCCGCAGGAGGAGGTCATCGTCTACTGCGGATCGGGCGTGACCGCGACCCACGACCTGCTCGCCCTGCAGCGCGCCGGCTACACGCGGGCTCGCCTGTTCCCCGGCTCGTGGTCGCAGTGGAGCGCCGATCCGGAGCGTCCCGTCGCGAGCGGCGCGCAGCCCTGAGAGGGTGCCGCGAGCACGCCTCGCGGCGTCAGCCGCCGTTCTTCCCGAGGTCCACGTGCGCCCGGATCGCGGCGACGATCGCCGGGACGTCGGCATCGTCCCGGCCCAGCACCGCGGCCCAGATCGGGACCATCTCCTCGTGGTACGAGTGCCCGTGCCCGCCGGGCATCGTCACCGACAGCGGCATGTCCGCCGCGACCTGCCAGAACGTGATCCACGGGAACCACTGCATATGGCGGGTCACATCGCGCCCGGCCTTCTCCCGCAGCCAGTCCGGGGCCTCCCACAGCAGGGAGGGCCGCCACCACACGATCGGGTCGGAGGCGTGCTGGGCGTAGACGATCCGCGGTGCCTCCCATGGCAGGTACAGGCCGTCGTAGAAGTCGGTCTCCAGATCCGCGGGCGTCGTCACGAAGCGGATATGCCGGCCATGGTCGATGACCGGGGCGATCGCGGGGGAGCCGGCGCGGCGACCCCGCGTGAGGGTCCGCCAGATCGGCGTGAAGCCCGGCGTGCCCGTCCACACGGCCCCGTCGACGCCGCGCAGCATCTCCGCCGGGTCGCGGAAGGCGGCATGCCCGCCGTAGGAGCCCAGGGACTCCCCGGCCACGAACAGGCGTGGACGGCGCTCCTGCGGCATCCGGTCCAGCCTCTCGCGCACCGCCCGGAACAGCAGCATCCCCGCCAGGCGCGGGGCATGCCGGTCCAGCACGGCGCTGAGCGCGCTGGTGTACACCGAGTACTGCAGGGACGCGGTCGCGCAGTCCCCGCCGGTGAGGAACTCGATCGCGGACAGCGACCACTCCTGCAGCCACCCCGTGCCCGTTCCCGTGAACAGGACGAGCACCTCGCGATCCCATGCCCCCGTGCGGTCCAGCTCCGCGAGGACGGCCTCGACCGCCTCCGGCAGGCCGCGGCTGCTGGACCGGCCCGCGTACACGCGGATCGGCTCGTGCGCGGGAGCGCCGATGGTCCCGGCGATCACCGAGGGCTCGGCCCCGCCGGCGACGATCCGCCGGCCCGATGCGCCGAGCGAGGCCCACGACTGGCTCGACTCCCGTGAACCGGAGCGCAGAGCCGAGACCGGGCGACGCACCTCCGGGGAGATCAGGCGGTTCGCGGCCTCCGCCTTCTCGATCGCCTGCTCGAGCAGCCGCCCGCGGATCAGGCGTTCGAGCAGCACCGCGACCGTCGCCGCCGTCAGCGAGATCGAGACGACGCCGAGCACCCGCGCCGGCAGGTAGGGGCGCAGCACGGCCCGGTACATGCGCCCCGTGCCGACGGCCGCCCGCACCGAGACGAGAGCCCCGAGCGCCAGACCGAGCCCCCCGACCGCCCCGACCCCCGCCGTCGCCACGTTCTTCGGCTCGCGACCCACCAGATGGCTGATCTCGCGCTGCCGGAGCACGCCGCGCATCCAGCTGTACGCCGTGATGCCCACGAGCGCGGCCCCGCCCAGCCAGCGGGCCCGGCTGCGCAGCTCCGGGATGATCCCGACGCGCACGCCCAGGGCCTCGGCGGTGTGCTGGATCGCGCGGGAGACGACGACCCCGCTCGCGTACCCGTACATCTGCGAGAGCCCGATGTTGACCGCCCACATCCACCACGTGCGTGGGAGCAGCGACGGAGAGGTCGCGACCCAGCTCGCGATGCTCGCACCCAGGAAGCCTCCGCTGTCCAGCGCCCGGGTCACCTCCTGGCGACGGCTGCGGCGCGTCAGGCGCGTGGTCGTCGTGAGAGCGGCGAGGAGGGACGCGACAGAGCGGCGGATCGATCGCATGAGGCGACCCTATCGGACGGTCCCCGCGGCCCTGCGTGGCCGTTCCTGCCGCCGCCGCTCCGTGCGACGTAGCCTGGCAGGCATGAAGATCCTGCTTCCGGACACCATGCCGCTCTCGCCCGCCCTGCCCGAGGGGTGGGAGCCCGTCGTCGTCGACGCGCGGGCCGAGATCCCCGCCGAGCACCGCGACGCCCGCGCCCTCGTCGTCTGGGGCCCCTCGCGCCGTCACCTCGCCTCCGCCGCGAGCTCGCTCCCGGACCTCGAGATGATCCAGTCCCTGTCCGCGGGGATCGACGCGATCGAGGCCGCCGGCTTCGCCCCCTCGGTGCGCATCGCCGCCGGGGCCGGCCTGCACTCCGCGACGGTGAGCGAACACGCCCTCGCCCTCATCCTCGCCCTCGTGCGCCGGCTTCCCGAGAGCGCGGCCGCCCAGGAGCGCCATGAGTGGTCGCGAGAGCTGGGCGGCGTCCAGGAGCTGCACCCCGCCGACCGGATCACGACCCTGCTCGGCGCGGACGTGCTGATCTGGGGATTCGGCGAGATCGGGCAGACGCTCGCCCCGATCCTCCGCTCCCTGGGCGCGACCGTGCGCGGCGTCGCCCGCAGCGCGGGGGAGCGCAGCGGCTTCGAGGTGATCGCCGAGGCCGACGTCGCCGCCGCTCTCCGCGGCACCGACGTGCTCGTGAACATCCTCCCCGCGACCGCCGCGACCCGGCACGCCGTCGACGCGGACGTCTTCGCCGCCCTCCCGGACAGGGCCCTGTTCGTGAACGTGGGGCGCGGCGACACCGTCGACCAGGAGGCGCTGCGGACCGCCCTGGAGACCGGGCAGATCCGCGCGGCCGCGATCGACGTCACGAGCCCCGAGCCGCTGCCCGCCGAGGACCCGCTGTGGGACGCGCCCCACCTGCTGATCACCCCGCACGGCGCGGGCGGGCGTCCCGTCGGGGCCGATGCCCGGATCGCCGAGAACCTCGCCGCCCACGTGGCCGGCCGACCCCTCTACGCGGAGGCGCCGCGGGGCTGAGCCCGCCCGTTCAGCGGATGCTCGGCTCTGCGGGCAGCGCGGCGACGAGGGCCGCGACCGCGGCGGCGGAGGTCTCCGCGACCACCTCGAGCTCGAGGTGGAACTGCTGCCCCGCCGCAGGGCCGCAGAGATCGGAGATCGCGCGCAGCGGGATGAAGGGCACACCCAGCACATCGGCGGTCCGTGCGATCGCGGTCGTCTCCATGTCCGCGGAGACGGCCCCGGGGAACCGCTCCCGCATCGGGGCGGCGAGATCGGCGGTCACGAAGGCATCCCCGGACAGCATGAGTCCCGTGCGGACGGGCGAGCCGCCCGCGGCTGCGGTCGCGGCAGCCACGAGCTCCGGGTCGACGAGGTAGCGCTCGGGGTCGCCCGGGACCTGGCCGGGCGCGTAGCCGAAAGCCGTCGCATCGGCGATCGAGCCGGTCGCGGCCTCGCCGATGACGAGCGTGCCGACCTCGACATCGGCCGCGAGGCCGCCGCAGGAGCCGGCGCTGATCACCAGGCGCGGCGAGGAGACGAGGATCGCCCAGGTCGTGGCGGCGCTGGCCGCCGCCATGCCGATGCCGGTCGTCACGACGACGGCGGGACGGCCCTCGAGCAGGCCGCGGACGGCGCTCACGGCGCGGACGAAGGGAACCGCCAGCTCCTCCGCCTCCCGGAGCCGGGCCCGCAGAGGAGCAGCCTCCTCGGGCATCGCGGCGAGGATCAGGACGGGGGAGGCGGCGGGATCTGCCGCATGGGAACCGGGGCTCATGGAGCCCAGCGTAGGCGAGGGCAGGACCGATAGGCTGGGGCCGCTGCCGAGAGTGAGGAGCAGGTCATGGGTCGGATCCGCGAGGTCGTGCTGATCGGGGCGCGCACGGTGCGTCGCCTGCCGGTGCCGGCAGGGGTCTATACGAGCTCGATGCGCGAGGCCAGGCGAGCCCTGCCGCCCGGTGCCGTGCAGAAGCGCCATGCCGTCGACGTCGAGATGATCGACCGCACCCGTGCCGTGTGGCTGGATCGGCATCGCGCGGACCGCGGGGTGATCGTGCACCTCCATGGCGGCGCCTACGTCTCGGGCCCCTTCCAGGGCGACTGGGAATGGATCTCGCAGCTGGCCGATGCCCATGAGTGCGCCGCCCTCATGATCGACTACCGCTTCGCCCCCGACCACGTCCACCCCGTCGCCCTCGACGACGCGGAGGCGGTGCTCGCGGCGCTGCAGGAGCGCGGCACGCTCGCGGGCGCCCCGTGGGTGCTGACCGGGCACAACTCGGGCGGCGGACTGGCCCTGTCGATCGCGAGCCGCCTGCAGCACCGCGAGGGTGCGATCCGTCCTGCCGGTCTCGTCCTCATGGCGCCGTGGACGGATCTGGAGCTCGCCAACACGGGGGTGACGGAGACGGCCGGCGTGGACCCGGTCCACGAGCGGCGCATGCTGCGTGCCGCGGCCCGCGCCTATGCGGACCGTACGCCCGTCGACGATCCGGCCCTCTCGCCGATGAACGCCGACCTCGCCGGCCTTCCGCCCGTGCACCTGTCCGCGGGCACGCGCGACATCTTCCTCACGGACACGCGCATCCTCCGCCTCCAGCTGGAGGAGCTGGACGTGGAGGTGTCCTACCGCGAGGTGGGCGGGCGCATCAGCATGATCCCGTGGCTGCGCAAGGGCGAAGATGTCGCGCGTCTCGTGCGCGAGCAGTCCGCCTTCATCGGCCGCGCCCTCACCCGCTGACGACGCCCGTCCCCGCGCCCGCTCGTCCCCCATCTCGACGTTCGCCGAGTTCTGTTCCATCTCCGCTGGGTTTCTGGAACAGAACTCGGCGAATGAGAAGGTCTGCTTCTCCTCCCCAGAGCAGAGTCCTCCACCGTCCTCCGGGGGCGGATGACGGGCGGATCGCTGCGCTCTAGCGTGCGAGAGCATGAAGCTCGATCCCGAAGGCCACGCCGGTCTCCTCCTCTCCCGTCAGGGCTGGCTCGACCGGGGATTCCACCCCCGTGATCTCGCGGGCGAGGAGTTCACACCGGTGCTGCGAGGATTCCACACCCCGACCGACAACCCGGCCTCGATCGATGTCATCGTGCGCACTGCCCAGCAGCTCGTGCTGCCGGGGAGCGTCGCCTCCTTCTCGACGGCGGCGCTGCTCGAGGGGATCCCGCTGCCCTGGAAGCTCGAGAACGGGGTGGCGTTCCTCCAGCCGCCGACGAACGGCGCGCCCCGGCCGGGGAACGGACAGGTGCTTTCCGTGAGGCCAGGTGCCTCCCTGCGGACCGGCGCCAGGATCCCGACGGTCCACCTGCGGGTCGGGACCGCAGGCTCGGCCCGGACGCTGCGCGGCATCACCGTGCACCGCATGCGACCGGGACCGGTCGGGATGCTGGGCGATCTGCGGGTCTCGATGCCGGTGGAGGTGCTGCGGGAGCTGGCGCTGATCCTTCCCTGGGGAGACGTGGTCGCCGCGATCGATGCTCTGCTCTGCCCGGAGAGGTCCGCGCTGGGCGTCACGCGGGACGACATCGCGGCGCATGCCGGACGGATCGAGGGGAGCACGGGCGGCGCGGTGCTGAGGGATGCCCTGGGCCATTCCCGCGAGCGGGTCCGGTCGTACGGGGAGACGATCATGCGCCTGCTCATCGTGGGCGCGGGCTTCCCCGAGCCGGATCCGAACCTGCCCGTGCGCGACCCGCGGACCGGGCGGCGCCGGTACCTGGACCTCGCATGGGAGGCGGCGATGGCCGCTCTCGAATATGACGGGGACGGGCATCGGGTCACGAAGGAGCAGTGGCGGAGGGACGAGGCCCGCCGGGATGAGCTCGCCTCGTACGGATGGACGCTCGCCCGCGCCAACGGCGACGATCTCGCGCATCCGCTGCGGATCCTGCTGCGCCTGGCGCGGACGCTGGGGGAGCGAGGGCTCGCCGTCCCGTCCGAGCAGCGGATTCGTCGCTACGTGGCCTCCCTGCACGCCCACCCGCTCTCTCTCGAGGTGGGCACGTGAGCTCCGCGCACCCGAGGCAGAGCGCACCCTGGAGTCGGATTCGCCGAGTTCTGTTCCATCGGAGGCACAGATCTGGAACAGAACTCGGCGAATGCGGCCCAGGTGGCCGCAGGGCGTCACATCTGCTGGGGGGCGCTGATGCCGAGGGCGTCCAGGCCGTCGACCAGGACCTTCTCCGTCAGGCGGGCCAGCGCCAGGCGACCGGCGCGGGCCTGCTCGTCGGCCTCCTTGAGGATCGGGGAGGCGTCGTAGAAGCCCGTGAAGGCCTGCGCGAGGGAGAACAGGTACGCGGCCAGACGATGCGGCTCGTAGGAGTCGCCGACCTTCGCGAGCGTGGGCCCGAACTCGAGCAGGTGCAGGGCCAGGGCCCGCTCGGCGTCGTTCTCGACCCGCGGGGCATCGGCCGCGACGATCCCCTGCGCCTCCGCCTTGCGGCCGATCGAGCGGATCCGGGCGACCGCGTACTGCAGGTACGGCGCCGTGTTGCCGGTCAGCGCGAGCATGCGGTCCAGGTCGAAGGTGTAGTCGGTGTCGTGCGAGGTCGACAGATCCGCGTACTTCACGCTGCCGATGCCGATCTGCCAGGCGACCTGCGCCCGCTCGTCCTCGGGCAGGTCCGGGCGCAGCTCGTCGATCACGCCGCGCGCGGAGGTCACGGCCTCCTCGAGCAGGGCCATCAGCCGCAGGGAGGCGCCCGAGCGGGTCCGCAGGATCTTCCCGTCCTCGCCGAGCACGGAGCCGATCTTCACGTGCCGCACGTCGACTGCGTCGGTCAGCCAGCCGGCTTCGCGCGCCGCCTGGAACACCATCGCGAGGTGCAGCTCCTGCGAGGTGCCGATGACGTAGGCGATGCGGTCCGCACGCAGGTCGTCGACCCGGTGCCGGATCGCCGCGAGGTCGGTGGTCGCGTAGCCGTAGCCGCCCCCGGTCTTGCGGATGATCAGAGGCAGCGGCTGCTCGTCGCGGCCGGTGAAGCCCTCGGGGAAGACGCACAGCGCACCGTCGGAGATCCGGGCCAGACCATCGGCCTCGAGGTCCTTGCAGACGATCTCGAGGGCCGCGTTGTAGCTGGACTCCCCGGCCAGGTGGTCGTCGGTGAGGGTCACGTCCAGCATGTCGTAGATGCGGTGGAAGTACTGCTTGGACAGGTCCACCAGGCGGGTCCAGATCGCGAGGGTGTCGCCGTCGCCGGACTGCAGGGTGCGCACGCGGGCGCGGGCGCGGGAGGCGAAATCGCTCTCGTCGGCCGCAGGTCCCTCGGCCTCCGCGGCGTCGAACTTCGCCCGCGCGGCCTGGTAGAAGGCGTTGGGATCGGTCTCCAGCAGGCCTGCCTCCGGGGAGTCCTCGCCCACCTCGAGCAGATGCTCGATGAGCATGCCGAAGGGGGTGCCCCAGTCGCCGATGTGGTTCTGCCGGATCACCGTGTGGCCCAGCTTCTCGAGCGTGCGCACCAGGGCGTCGCCGACGACCGTCGTGCGCAGATGCCCGACGTGCATCTCCTTGGCGACGTTCGGCGCGGAGTAGTCCACGACGATCCGCTCGGCCCGCTCGGGCGCGGGGACCCCGAGCCGTGCATCGGCCGCGAGCTCCGCCGCCTGCGCCGCGACCCAGTCGGTGCGCAGGCGGATGTTCAGGAACCCGGGGCCGGCGATCTCCGGGGTCTGGGCCATGTCGTCGACGTCGAGCACCGCGAGGATCTCCGCGGCGATGTCGCGCGGCTTCTTCCCGAGGCGCTTGGCCAGACCCATCGCGGCGTTGCACTGGAAGTCCGCGAACTGCGAAGGGCGGATGATCGGATCCGCGTCGCGGTGCTCCTCGCCGAAGGCGGCGGCGAAGGCGGACTGGAACCGTGCGTGAAGGACGATCTCGGGTGCTGGCATGCCCTCCAGGGTAGTCGTGAGCCCCGCATACTGGTGCGCATGCCCGCCCCCCTTCCACCCGTCGACGTCGAGGAGTACCGGCGCCTGTCCGACCTCGTCACCGCCGGGCTCGCCGTCGTGACCACGCGCAGCGGCCGTCATGACGTCGCCGCGACCGTCGACTCCTATCTCGACGTCTCCTACGATCCGCCCACGATGCTGGTGGCGCTGTATGCAGGATCACGCATCGGGGAGGCCGTCGAGGACGCCGGGCACTTCTGCCTCTCCGTGCTGTCCGGCGATCAGCACGCCCTGGCCGACCGCCTCGGCACGCCCGGCGCCCCGATCCTGGGGATGCTCGAGGGCGTCGATGTGGAGCGCACGGCCGATGGCGACGCCGCGATCCGCGGGGCGCTCGCGCATTTCGCGGTGCGGGTCGAGCACCGCTACGTCGCGGCGACGCATCTGCTGCACGTGGGACCGGTCGTCGAGATGGCACAGGGCGCGGGCGGCGATCCGGCGATCCGCTTCGCCGCCCAGGCGCGGGAGCTGCGCTGAGATCGCGCCGAGACCTGTCTCCGGCGTGCCGGAGGGTTCGGGGGCTCCCGGTTCCCTAGGATGCACAGTGCATATGCCTGCACGCATGCGCCGATCGGGAGGGACGTAGGGAATGGCGAAGGACCGCACGGATACCGGGGAATCCCGCGGGACGGATCGCGGCGGAGACTCCGACTGGCTGTTCGCCCGCGCGGACCCCCGCACCCTGCCCACGGACCGCCTCCCGAGCCGGGAGGAGTTCGAGCGCTACGCCGCGCCGCTGATGGCCCGCGACACCGAGCCCGCCCGCCCGCCGGGAGACCCCGAGGGCCGCGGCCGTGCCGGGGACACGGGCCCCATCGCCCAGATCCGTCCCTCCGCTCCGGCGAGCTACGCCCGCAGCGGGCGCACCCCGAACGCGGCCGATGACGAAGCGGCCGGAGCCCGGACCCTGCTCGCCCTCCCTCCGCGCTTCGCGGCGCTGGGCCTGTTCGACGCGGTCCGCGACGTGGTCGCCCTCGTCTGCCTGGTCTCCTCGCTCACGACGGTCTTCACCCTGGGCAGCTTCCGGCTGCTGGAGACCGGCGGTCGCGCCGCCGTGGGCCTCGCCCTTGCCGTGCTGATCCTGGTGCATCTGCTGCGCTGGATCCCGAAGCTGCCCCGGCTGCGGCTGATCCGCGTCATCCGCGTGGCCGGGCTCGCCCCCGCCCTGCTGGTCGCGCTCGGCGCCCTGGTCGCGGACCTCGTGCTGTCGCTGCCCGTGCTGTTCGCGCCGCTGCCGGACGGTCCGCCCGTCGGGATCGGAGCCGGGGTGTCGCTGCTGCTGGTCGGCGTGATCGTGGGCATCGAGCCGCGCGCCCACGAGGGCTACCTGCCTGCGGAGACCGCCCGCAGCCGCGCCCGCACCGTCATCCTCGGGATCGGGATCGCCGCCGCCGCCTGCTTCGTGCTGAACCTGGTCATGCTGGCGGGGCGGGTCATCACCACCGGCTGGGCGTTCTCGCTGCGCGAGCTCGCCGACTCGCTGGTCTCCGCCCTGCTGCTCAGCATCGTGATCGGCTCGGCCCTCCGGCGCGAGCGGTCCTGGTTCGTGTTCTCCGCCGCGGCCGTCAGCGGCCTGGTGATCGGCGCGATCGCGGACAACACGCTGCGCCTGTCGTTCGCGGGCCCGCAGTCCGTCGCCACCGGCTTCGTGTACCTGCCGTTCCTCTTCGCCGCCTACGCGGTGATGATCTCGCGGTCCTTCGTGCGGACGATGCCGCTCTCCTTCCGTCGCGTGGACTGGATCGTCTACGCGGTGCGCGCCTTCGAGTTCAGCATCATCATGCACATCGCCACCGCGGGCTGGAACGTGCTCGCCGCGATCGCCGCCGCCGGTGGTATCGGGCCGGGAGGGCCGGTGCTGCACCTCATGGATGCGGTGATCGCCTCGTGCTTCGTGGCCCTGTCCCTGTTCGCCCGCCGCGCCCTGCTCGAGCGGCCCGCGGACCAGGCGCGGGCCAGCGCCGTCGTCGCCGCCGTCGTGCTGGTCGTGGTGGGATTCCTCGACGTCATCGTCAACTCCCTGGCCTCGGGGGCCGGAGCGGGGCTCGCCACGGGCGGCGTCGCGCTCGCCATCGGCATCGCCGCCGCACTCATGCTCACGGTGCCGGCCCCTGTCCGGGACGAGTTCGGCGCACCGGACCTCGCCCGCATGTTCGAGGACTTCCGTCTGCGGGACAGCGGCCGGACGACGCTGCTGGCCCGGGTCCCCGACATCGCCGCGGAGCGCGCCCGGAAGAAGACGTTCCCCGCCTCCCCGGCCTCTCCGGGCTCGCATCCCACCTCGCGCTGACCGCGCCCTCACCTCGGGAGAGACATGTTCCGCTGGACCCTGCACGGAGACGGCCGCACCGTCGCCCCCGGCGCGATCGTCGCCCCGGGGGAGCGGCTCACCTGGCCGCGCACGATCGGCATCGGCGCGCAGCACGTGATCGCCATGTTCGGCGCGACCTTCCTGGTCCCGCTGCTCACGGGCTTCCCCACCTCGACGACGCTGCTGTTCAGCGGCATCGGCACCCTGCTGTTCCTGGTCATCACCCGCAACCGGGTCCCCAGCTACCTGGGCTCCTCCTTCGCGTTCATCGCCCCGATCACAGCCTCGACGCAGGCGGACTCGATGGGCGCGGCGCTCGGCGGCGTGCTCGTCACGGGTCTCCTCCTGGCGGGGCTCGGACTGCTCGTGCAGAAGGTCGGGACCGCGTGGATCGGCCGGCTCATGCCGCCGGTGGTGATGGGCTCGATCGTCGCGCTGATCGGCCTGAACCTGGTGCCCACCACCTACCAGAACAACTTCTCGAAGGCGCCGCTCACCGCGACCCTCACGCTGGTGGCGATCATCCTGTGCACCGCGCTGTTCCGGGGCATCCTGGGGCGGGTGAGCGTGCTCGTCGGCGTCGCCGTCGGCTACGTCATCGCGGTGCTGCGCGGCGAGGTCGACTTCACCGCCGTCGGCGAGGCCGCCTGGATCGGGCTGCCGCAGTTCCATGCGCCGAGCTTCGACCTGGGCCTGATCCCCATCTTCCTGCCCGTCATCGTCGTGCTGCTCGCGGAGAACGTCGGGCACGTGACGAGCGTCGGGGCCATGACCGGCAGGAACCTCGACCACATGGTGGGGCGCACCCTCACCGCCGATGGCCTGGCCACGGCCCTGTCGGCATGCTTCGGCGGCTCCCCGACGACCACCTACGGGGAGAACATCGGCGTCATGAGCGCCACCCGCGTCTACTCCACCGCCGCCTACTGGGTCGCGGGGATCGTCGCGATCGGCCTGTCGCTCTCGCCCAAGGTGGGCGCGGCGATCAACACGATCCCGCCGGGCGTCCTGGGCGGCGTCACCTTCGTGCTCTACGGCCTCATCGCCATCGTCGGCTTCCGCATGTGGGTCGAGGGGAGGGTCGACTTCGCCCGACCCAAGAACCAGATCACCGCGGGCGTCGCCCTCGTCATCGCGATCGCGGACCTGCACTGGTCGGTGGGCGGATTCTCCTTCACGGGCATCGCCCTGGGAACCCTCGCGGCGCTCGCGATCTACCATTCCATGACGGCGATCGGACGGATCACCGGGACGGATGCGGAGGCGGCATGAGCGGCACGGAGATCACCCCCCTCGAACCGGAGCAGTGGGCGACCTGGCGGGCCCTGCGCCTGCGCGCCCTGCAGACCTCCCCGGAGGCCTTCGGCTCGACCCTCGCCGGGACCATGCGCCGCGACACCGAGCAGTACTGGCGGGATCTGCTCGCGAGCCCGGGTCGATGCTTCGTCGCCCGGATCTCCGGAGCCGTCATCGGCATGGCCCGGATCGTGCCGGCCGCCGAGCCGGGGGAGAGCGCGAGCATCTTCTCGGTATGGGTGGACCCGCAGGCCCGCGGCATGGGCGTGGGGCGGGACCTGATCGAGGCCTGCATCGGCTGGGCGGAGCTGAACCTCCCCGGCGTGCGGCTCCGCCTGGACGTCCATGAGGACAACGCCCCGGCCCGGCATCTCTACGGTCGCTGCGGCTTCGGGATCGTGGGCCGGGCGACGGATGAGGACGGCGGGCCCGCGCGTCTCATCCTCGAGCGGCGGGCGGGGCTCGCGGACGACTCGGTGCTGCTGCCGACGGGCCTCGTGGCCCGCTACCGGGCTGTGGACCGGGAGGAGGTCGGCTCCGCGATCGTGGACACGCCCGCGCATCTGGACCAGCTGGAGGCGGACATCCGCGCTCACGGGATCCGCACACCCCTGGATCTCTGGGTGAACGAGGAGTTCGGGGCCCTCGACGGCAATCACCGGATCGCGGTCGCGCTGCGCCTGGGCCTGCCGCAGGTCCCGGTGCACGTGACCTGGCGGGGCACCGCGCCCCGCCCCGCCCATGCCCGGCCGATGCAGGCCGCGGACCTCGAGGCGATCCGGGCGGCGAGCGCCTGAGACGGATTGCGCGACGAAGGTGAGGTAAGGCTAAGCTTCGCCCATGACCCGTGCTCCGCTCCTCCTCGGCGAGGACCTCGTGCTGCGTCATGGGCGCACGGACGTGGTCCACGGCGTCTCGATCTCGCTGCACCCCGGCGAGGTGACGACCCTGCTGGGCCCCAACGGGAGCGGGAAGTCGACTCTCCTGCGCTCCCTGGCGCGTCTGCATCCGCCGCGGGCCGGCGACGTGCGGATCGCCGGTGAGGACGGCCTGCGCAGCACCGCTCTGCTGAGCGCCAAGGGCCTCGCCAGAGCCCTCACCCTCTTCTCCCAGTCCCGCACGAGCCCGCAGGGGCTGAGCGTCCACGACGTCGTCGCCTTCGGGCGCCACCCGCACCGGCGGCGCTTCTCCGGGCTCGATGCTGCGGACCGGGCGGCGATCGACCGTGCGATGGCGCTGACCGGCATCGACGGCTTCGCCTCCCGCGGGGTCGGGGAGCTGTCCGGCGGCGAGATGCAGCGGGTCTGGCTCGCCTCGTGCCTCGCCCAGGACACCGACATCGTGCTGCTGGACGAGCCCACCAACCACCTCGACCTGCGCTACCAGATCGAGACCCTCGACCTGGTGCGCGAGCTCGCCGAGGAGCACGGCACCGCGGTCGGGATCGTCCTGCACGACCTCGACCACGCGGCGCGGATCGCCGACCGGGTCGTGCTCCTGCGCGAGGGGCGCATCCATGCCGCCGGAGCCGTCTGCGACGTGCTCACCTCCGCGCATCTCAGCGAGGTCTACGGCCTCCCGATCGACGTCCACGAGGATCCGGCCGACGGCCGGGTCCGCATCGAGGCCCGCGGCCGGCGCAGCGCCCGGCCCGTGCCCGCCCTCTGACCCCCTGAGCAGGAGATCTGATGATCCGACCGTCTCGGCGCGCCGTCGTCGCCACCACCACGGCCCTGACCGCCGCCGTCCTCACCGGATGCGGCACCACCGAGGTCCCCGGGGGTGCCGTCGCTGCCCCGGGGGAGGAGATCAGCGACTCCTGCGCCGCCGACGCCACCGAGACCGCGACCGGCCCCGTGACCCTGACCGATCAGCTGGGCCGGACCGTCGAGCTGGCGGCGCCCGCCTCGCGCGTGGCCTCCCTCGAATGGCAGCAGACCGAGGACCTGCTGACCCTGTGCGTGGCGCCCGTCGCCGTCGCCGATGTCGAGGGCTTCGCCACCTGGGACACCGCCGAGAAGCTCCCGGAGGACACCGCCGACCTCGGCACCCGCCAGGAGCCCGACATGGACGCCCTGGTCACCGCGAACCCCGACCTCGTGGTCGTCGAGGTCACCTCCGAGGACGACCCGGTGCTCGGGCAGCTCGAGGCGACCGGCATCCCCGTCCTCGCGACCATCGGCGCCGACGCCTCCGACCCGGTCGGCCACATGCGTGCCCTGTTCACCCTGCTCGGGGAGGCGACCGGCCGCACCGCACGGGCGGAAGCCGTGCTCGCGGAGCTCGACGCCACGATCGCGGACGCGCGCGCCGCCGTCGCCGACGCGGGGCTGCCGACCGCCGACTTCCTGTACTTCGACGGCTGGATCGACGGCGGCAACGTGGCCATCCGGCCCTTCGGCCCGGGCGCCCTGTTCTCCGCGCTGGGCGCCGAGGTGGGCCTGAACCCCGTGTGGACGGGCGAGACCGATCCCCAGTACGGGCTCGGGCAGACCGATATCGAGGGCCTCCTCGCCGTCGGGGACGCGAACCTGTTCTACACCGCGACCGAGGATCCGGCCGGGGACTATGTCACCGAGCTCGAGAAGAACTCGCTGTGGACCGGCCTTCCCGCGGTGCAGGAGGGGCGCGCGCATCCGTTCCCCACCGGCATCTGGACCTTCGGCGGGCCCCGCTCCTGCGAGCAGGCGATCGGCGCCTACGCCGCGATCATCGCCGGTTCGTGACCGCGAGCGCTCCCCGCCGCGGCGGGGCGGCGGGCGGTCTCGCCCTCCTGGTTGCGCTCGGTGCGGGCATCGTCCTGGTCGGCGCCTGGCACCTGACCCAGGGCACCTCCGGGATCGGCCTGCCCGACCTGCTCGCCCACGGGCTCGGCCAGAGCACGGGCGGCGTCCCGGTCGGCGACGTGCTCACGGCGTCCCGGCTGCCGCGGCTGCTCGCGGGCGTCGCCGTCGGCGCCGCCCTCGGGTGCGCCGGTGCGCTGCTGCAGTCCGTCTCCCGCAACGCCCTCGCCTCCCCGGACACGCTCGCGGTGACGGCCGGATCGTACTTCGCGCTGACCGCCGTCGCGGCCGCCGGACTCGCCGTGCCGCTGTGGGCCTCGGGCGCGGTCGCCTTCGCGGGCGGGCTGCTCGCGGCCGCGGTGGTGCTGGCCCTCGCGGGCGGTGCCGGTTCCGGGACGACGCGGCTGATCCTCGCCGGGTCCGCGGTCGCGATGGCGCTGCAGTCGGGGACCTCGCTGCTGCTGATCCTCTTCGAGGCGGAGACCACGGGCCTGTACGCGTGGGGCAGCGGCTCCCTCGCCCAGCTGAACCTCACCGCCTCCCTGCGGGCGCTGCCGGTGATCGGCCTCGTGCTCGTGGCGTGCCTGACCCTCTCGCGCCGGCTGGACGTGCTCGGAATGGGCGACGACGCCGCCGCGAGCCTCGGCGTGCCCGTGCGTCGCACCCGGGTCCTCGCCGTCCTCGCCGCGGTCCTGCTCAGCAGCATCGCCGTCACCGTCGCGGGGCCGATCGCCTTCGTGGGCCTCGGGGCGCCGGTGCTCGCCCGGCTGCTCGGGGCCCTCGTCCCGGCCCTGCACCGTCACGTCCTGCTGGTCCCGGCCTCCGGTCTGCTGGGCGCGCTGGTGGTGCTCCTCGCCGATGCGCTGGTCCGGCAGCTGCTGGGTGCCGAGGAGGCTGCCTCCGTCCCCACGGGCGTGCCGACCGCGGTCCTCGGCGCCGTGGTCATCGTGCTGCTGGCGCGGCGCCTGCCCGACGCCGGTCCCGCGGCGCAGCCGCCGCAGGCGCGCACGGCCCTGCGCACTCGGCGCCGCACCGTGCTCGTGACCGCCGCGGCGGTCCTCGCGCTGATCGGCACGGCGGCGCTGGGGCTGCTGGCCGGCAGCCTGTGGCTGCGCACCGGGGACGTGGCCCTGTGGCTCCAGGGCGGAGCCCCGGACATCGTCGCCCGCGCCCTCGGCGAGCGCCTGCCCCGGATCACGGCGGCGGTCCTCGCGGGCGCGGCCCTCGCCCTGTCCGGCGGAATCGTCCAGTCGACCGTCCGCAATCCGCTCGCCGAGCCGGGGCTGCTGGGCATCACCGCGGGGGCGAGCCTCGGGGCCGTGCTCGCGGCGACGCTCCTGGGTCCCTCCCGCCCCGTCATGATGGTGCTCGCCGTCCTCGCGGGCCTCGTGACCGCGGCGCTCGTCGGCGCCCTCGCCTGGCGCGGCGGCCTCGCGCCGGAGCGTTTCGTGCTCGTGGGGATCGGGGTCGGGTACGGGGCGAGCGCGCTCACGACCTTCCTGATGCTGCAGGGCGATGCCTGGTCCACGCCGGATATGCTCACGTGGCTGTCGGGCACCACCTACGGCCGTCGCCTCGCCGATGCGGTCCCGGTGGGCTGCGTGCTGCTCCTCGCGATCCCGCTGCTGCTGGGCATGCGCCGTGAGCTGGACCTGCTCGCGATCGACGAGGATGCCCCGCGGATCCTGGGGGTGCGTCTGGAGCGCAGCCGCGTGCTCGTCCTCGCCGTCGCCGCGGTCCTCGCCGCCGTGAGCGTGATCGCGGTGGGGGCGGTCGGCTTCGTGGGCCTCGTCGCCCCGCACCTGGCGCGCGCCCTCGTCGGCTCCCGGCATGCGCGCTCCCTCCCGGTGGCGATGCTGCTGGGAGGCGTGCTCGTGGGGCTCGCCGATGCGCTGGGCCGCAGCCTCCTCGCGCCCGCGCAGATCCCGGCCGGGCTCATGGTCGCGCTGCTCGGTGCACCGTACTTCGTGTGGCTGCTGTGGCGCTCCCGGCCCTGAGAGCCGCGGCCTGGGATGATCGCGGGATGACCGCTGCACCTCCGCTCGTGATCATCCGCGGCAACTCCGCCTCCGGGAAGTCGACCATCGCCCGGCGCGTGCAGCGGGATCTGCCACGGGGGAGGGTCGCGGTGATCGGCCAGGACCATGTGCGCCGCGAGATGCTGCGGGAGCGGGAGTCCGCGCACTCGCCCACGCCGGGCCTGATCACCGTGATCGCACGGCACTGCCTGTCGATCGGCCGGATCACGGTGGTCGAGGGGATCTTCGGCCGCGAATGGTACGGGCCGATGTTCGCGGACCTCATCGCTGAGCACCGCGGGCCGGTGCTCGCCTACTACCTCGACGTGAGCCTCGCCGAGACCCTGCGTCGTCATACCGGGAAGCCGATCGCGCACGAGGTGGCCGCTGCCGATGTCGCCTCCTGGTACCGGGTCCGCGACGTGCTCGGGACCGAGGGTGAGGTGGTCTTCGACGAGGAGCAGAGCGAGGACGCGATGGTCGCGCGGATCCTCGCGGATCTCGACGCGGTCGCGGCCGGGGCCTAGCGCACCGGCACGGGGGCGTGCACGAGGGAGAACAGGTCCTTGGGGTCCTCGGGCTCCGCGACGAGGCCGATGGGATGCACGAGATCGGTGCCGAGGGTCGCGTCCCGGGCGCAGCGCAGCGCGGAGAAGTCCGCGATCGCGAAGCCGACCGAGTCGAACAGCGTGACCTCGTCCTCGCGGGTGCGTCCCGGCGCGGCCCCGGTGAGGACCTGCCACAGCTCGGTCACGGGGAAGTCGGGAGGCATCTGCTGCAGCTCGCCCTCGATGCGGGTCTGCGCGGTGTGCTCCACCACGACGCGCGCCCGCTCGAGGATCCGCGGGTCCAGCTCCGTCTTGCCCGGGCAGTCCCCGCCGATCGCGTTGAGGTGCACCCCCGGTGCCACCTGCTCCGAGCACAGGACCCGGGCCCGGGACTTGTCCGCCGTGCAGGTGGTGACGACATCGGCCCCGTCGACGACGTCGTCGACGCTCCGGGCCACATGGATCCGGAAGCCCAGCGGGGCGAGGTTCGCCCGCAGCTTCGTCACCGCCGCCGGATCGAGGTCGAGGACCCGCAGCTCCTCGATGCCGAGCACGGCGCGGAAGGCGAGTGCCTGGAACTCCGCCTGGGATCCGGCGCCGATGAGCGCGAGGACCTCCGCATCCGGGCGGGCGAGGACCCGCGCCGCGAGCGCGGAGGTCGCGGCGGTCCGCAGCGCCGTCAGCAGCGTCATCTCGGAGACGAAGACCGGGTAGCCGGTGCCGACGTCCGCGAGGACCCCGAAGGCGGTGACGGTCTGCAGGCCCCGGGCCGGGTTGCCGGGGTGGCCGTTGACGTACTTGAAGGAGTAGTCGTGCCCGTCCGTCGTCGGCATCAGCTCGATCACCCCGCCGGGGGAGTGGCTCGCGATCCGGGGGATCCGCTCGAACTGCTCCCAGCGGCGGAAGTCCTCCTCGAGGCAGCCCACCATCCGCAGCAGGATCCGCTCCACGCCCTCGGTGCGGATCCACCGGGTCATGCCGTCCACATCCAGCAGCTGCGTCATCGCGCTCATCTCCTCCCGCGGCGGACCGGATGGGTCCGCTCGAGGGCCTCCCGCGCGAGGTGGGCGCCGGAGGCCCGTGCCGTCCTCCCAGGGTAGGCCGGGATCCGGGGCGTGCCCAGAGCCCGCGGGCCCCGCCGTCCTCGTGCCGGGGCTACGGGCGCCCGGCGGTGCGGCGGACGCGGAGGGCGAGGCCGGTGGCGATCAGGGCGAGCGCAGCGAGGACGATGCCTCCCGCGGCGATGCCCGTGCGGGGGAGAGGGCCGGTGGGCTCCGCCGGGCCGGCCTCCGCCGTGGCGGCAGGAGGGGCCGGGGGATCGGCGGGTCCGACCGGATGATCCGGCTCCTCGGCGGACGGGGCGGGGGAGGCTGGCTCCGTGGGCTCCGTGGGCTCCGTGGGCTCCGTGGGCTCCGTGGGCTCCGTGGGCTCCGTGGGCGTCGCGTCGTCGGTCTCCGTCGGGGCGACGAAGACGGCGACGGTCGCGGCGGGGACGGTGACGGTGCCGGAGGCGGTGTCGAAGGTCGAGGTCCTCACGATCTCATCGGTCCCCTCCGCCTGCACCGGCGAGAGCTCGTGCGGGATCCCGGCGAGGCCGTCGATCTGCTCGGTGATCGGCTCCCCGCTCGCGTTGAAGACCACGAGCACGCCGTCGAGGTCCACGTCGACGTCGGGACCCTGCGTGTCGTCGATCCGCATCACGAGCAGACCCGGCGTCGCCTCGGGGCCCGCGTTCGGGAAGGTCACCTTCTGCTGGACCAGACGGGGATCGCCCAGGGTGAACAGCCCGGTCGAGGAGCGCAGCCGCAGCAGGTCCAGAGTCTGGTCCTGGCTCCTCGCGATCGCCGCGGCATCGGGTCGCTTCGCCGGGTCCTCGAGCATCGGGACCATGAGCGGCCAGGCGTCCGCGTTCTTCTCCTTCCCCGGCAGGCCTCGGCCGAAGCCGCTCTCCTGCCCGGTCCAGTCGATCGCGTTGCGGTAGTCGCCCGAGTTGTAGCTGTCGCGGTCCAGCGACTTCGAGCGCAGCAGGTCCGTGCCCCCGGCCCAGAACGACGGCGACTGGCCCAGCGCCGTGGTCGCCAGGGACAGGGTGTTCATGCGGACCCGCAGGTCCATCGGCGCGTCCTGCGGGAGCTTCCACACGTTCATGTCGTAGAGGGACTCGTTGTCGTGCGCGTCGACGTAGTTCACGGACTCCGCGGGCCGGCTCGCGTATCCGGCGCGGGCGCCGTTGTAGTCCAGCTCCGCGCCGGTGCGGATCTGGCCGTCGGAGGCGAGCAGCTCGTAGTCGGCGAGGTTCCCGGCGAGGCCCAGGCGGACCAGATCGGTGCGGGCGCGCAGATCCGCCAGCTGCTCGCCCTCGGAGGCCTCCGAGCGTCCGTTCGGCATCGTCGCCAGACCGTTGCCGAAGCCCTGGTTCGTGCGCTTGTCGATGTCGAAGGGGCTGCCGCCGTGGACGGCATCGCGCATGCGGTCGTTGAAGGTGCCGATCCCGGTGCCGTCCAGCTGCCCCTGCGTGGCCTGCTCGAAGCGGGCGTTCCCCGCGACCTCCCCGAAGTCCCAGCCCTCTCCGTACAGGTAGATCGAGGAGCCGTCGATGCCGTCCTCGGCGAGGGTGAGCTCGTCCAGCGCCGAGCGCACCGCCTCCATGTTCACGCGGGAATGATGGCCCATGAGGTCGAAGCGGAAGCCGTCCACCCGGTACTGGCGGGCCCACAGCACCGTCGAGTCGACCATGAGCTGCTCGGCCATCGCATGCTCGGTCGCGAGATTCGCGCAGCACGTCGAGTTCTCGACCTCGCCGGCGGCGCTGAGCCGCTGGTAGTAGCCGGGGACGATCCGGTCGAGCACCGAGGTGTCCGCCTGCCCGGAGGCGGCGGTGTGGTTGTAGACCTGGTCCAGGACCACCTGCAGGCCCATCTCGTGCAGCTGCCCGACCATGGAGCGGAACTCGGCGGTGCGCGCGCCGCCGGACTGGTGCCCGTCCCGGGCGTAGGAGCCCTCCGGTGACATGTAGTGGAAGGGGTCGTAGCCCCAGTTGTAGGCGTCCTGGTCGGCGACGGCGCCGATCGCGGCCTGCTGCTGCTCCGAGGCGGGACCGGCCTCCTCGTCGACCTCCGGGACGAGCTGGCGGGAGCGGTCCTCCTCGATCGAGGCGATGTCGAAGGTGGGCAGCAGGTGCACCGTGGTCATACCCGCATCGGACAGCTCCCGCAGGCGGGCCGATCCCGTCGAGCGCTCCTCCCCGAAGGCGGCGTAGGTGCCGCGCAGCTCGGGCGGCAGGGCCTCGTCGCCGGCGGAGAAGTCCCGCACGTGCAGCTCGTAGATGGTCTGCTGCGCGGGGCGGTCCAGGACCGGCGCGGCCGCCTCCTGCCAGACCTCCGGCGCCCAGCGCGGATCCTCCAGGTCCACGAGCACGGAGCGCGTCGAGTTCACCGTAAGGCCTCTCGAGTACGGATCGGTCACCACGTTCGTGAGCACCCGGTCCGAGGAGGGCACGTACACGTCCACGGCGAACAGGTACTCGCGGTCCTCCCAGTCCGCCTCGCCCCGGATGGTCCAGGTCCCGTCGGCCTGACGCTGCATCGGCAGCACCTCGGGATCCTCCGCCCCGGGGGAGAACAGCTGCAGGGACACGTCCCGGGCCGTCGGCGCCCACAGCGTGAGGGTCGGCGCGCCGCCCGTGAAGACGGGACCCAGGTCCTCGCCCGCGCGGGCGTCGCCGGCGAAGAGGTCGTCGAGCACCCCGGGGATCTGCACGCCGCTGAGCGCGCGGAGCGATCCGTCCGCGTCGTACTGCGCGATCGCGAGCTGACCCGTCAGCGCCTGCTCGAGGTCGGCGCGGGGCAGATCGCTCAGCCGCAGGGACAGGAACCCGGCGAGGTGCCCGCGGCCCGCGAGCTGCTTGGCGGTGAGCCCGGCGGGCTCGTAGGTCAGCCGTCCGATCTCCTCGGCGCCGGTGGCCTGTCCGTCCACGACGCTCAGCCCGCCCTCCGGCGCGGAGAGCAGGGCGAAGCGTGCGGAGGCCGGGTCCGCCGCGAGATCGGCCGGCCAGGCGAGGGTGCTCACGTCCAGGAAATGGCCCAGCTGCTGGCCGATGCCGTCGGTCACGGGGTCCTCCGCGGTGATCTCGAGGATGTGGGTCTCCAGCGTGTAGCGGAACGACACCGTCGTCCCGCTCGTGGCCTGGAAGGCCATGTTCGCACCCCCGGGCGCGCCGCCCTCGCCGTAGGACTCGTCCCAGGAGCGTCCGTGGGCGACCTTGACCTCGTAGCGGCCGCTCGGCAGCGCCGAGGCCGACCAGGTGTAGACGCCGTCGCCGTCGGGGTCCTGCATGAGGGTGCGCATGCAGGAGGGCGACCAGTCCTCCTCGCAGCCGAGCGCCGCGGTGAAGGAGCCCGGCAGGGTCACGAGCGGGCCGTCCGCGGATCTGGTCGCGAGGTGTGTGGCCGGGTCGTACCAGAAGGAGATCTCCCCGCCGTCGTGCAGGTAGGTGATGTCCTCGCCGCCGGCGGCGCCACCGGCGCCGTAGTTCTCCTCCCAGGTCCCGCCGTGGGCGACCTTGTAGGCGTACTCGCCCGCCGGAACGTCGAAGGCGCCGGTGAACAGCCCCGATTCCGGGTCCTGCGTCAGCTGGGCGGCGGCGCAGGCCGGGTCCCAGTCGCTCTCGCAGCCGAGCGCCGTCCCGTGCGAGCCGGGGATCGTCACCGCCGTGGGGCCCAGCGCGCTTGCGAAGGGGGCGGCGCCCAGCAGGCTCGTGAGCCCGAGCAGGAGCGCGGCGGCGAGGGCGACGGCGCGGGGGACCGGGCGCGGACGTGCGGGGGCGGGGAGCATCGGGACCTCCAGGGGCCGGCGGTGGTCGAGGAGAGGGGGAGATGAGCGAAAGGCCCCCTGCGCCGACGGCGGCGTCAGCACGGGTCGCAAGAACGGTGACGCTCGTGCGGGGGAACAGGGGCAGATCGCCGTACGGTCGACCGTAGATCGCCGGCGCTCCGCCTGCAAGATGGAGCAGAAAGATGAAAGAACTTTCAGATCGCTGGGAGGCGCGGGGAGCGGTCCGTGGCCCTACAGCAGCTCCCGATCCCGGGCGATCGTCACCGCATGGGCGCGATCGCGCGCGCCCAGCTTCGCGAAGGCGTTCTGCAGATGCGTCTTCACCGTCGTCGCCGAGATCCCCAGGCGCCTGCCGATCTCGCTGTTGGCCTGTCCCTGCGCGACCAGGCGGAGCACGGCGCGCTCGCGCTGGGTCAGGACGGTCGGCAGCGCCGCGGTGCGGGCGGCGCGGACCAGGGCGTCGGCCGCGGCAGGGCTCAGGACGGAGCCGCCGCGCGCCGTGACGCGCACGGCCTCGGCCAGCTCCTCGGGCGGAGCGTCCTTCATGATGCAGCCGGAGGCGCCGGCCTCGATCGCCTCGGCGATCCGCTCGTCGCTGTGCGCGGTCAGCAGCAGGACGCGCGGGGCCCGGCTGCGGTCGGCGAGGACGCGCAGCACCCCGATCCCGTCCAGACGCGGCATGCTGAGGTCCAGCAGCAGGACGTCGACCTGCGCGAGCTGCGGATGCTCGAGCACCTCGATGCCGCTCGCCACCTCCGCCAGCACCCGGATCCCCGGCTCCGCGCGCAGCACCTGGGCGATGCCCTGACGCATGAGCGGGTGGTCGTCCGCGATCATCAGCGCGATCATGTCGCGCCCTCCTGCTCCTGGTCGTCCTGCCCGTCCAGCGCGGGGATGCGCACCCGCAGCCGGGTGCCGCCGCCGTCGCCCCGTCCGACCTCGAGGACCCCGCCGGCCTGCTCCGCCCGCTCCTGCATGCCCCGCAGGCCGAAGCCGTGCTCGGCATCGGCGGCGATGCCGATCCCGTCGTCCTCGATCACCAGCTCCGCATCCGCCCCCATGCCGCGCAGGCGCACCAGGACGCGGGAGGCGCGGGCGTGCCGACGCACGTTCGAGAGCCCCTCCTGCAGGCAGCGGATGATCACCAGCTCCTGCGCGGCGTCCATCGACACCGGAGCCGCATCGACCTCGACGGGCATCGACGTCTCCCGGCGGAAGCGGGCGGCGATGCCCTCGACGCTGCGGGAGGCATCGCCCTGGGTCGGCACGGGCGCGAGGACGGAGAGCACGCCGCGCGCCTCCCGCAGCGCATCCTGCGCCATCTCATGGAGCAGGTCGAGGGTCTCCGGCGTCCGCGTCCGGCGGGCCTGCGCGGCGACGAGGGCGAGAGCGGCGACGGACTGGGTGAGGGTGTCGTGCAGCTCCCGGGAGACCCGGGCCCGCTCCTCCATCTGCCCCGCGTGCCGGGACGCAGCGGTCAGGGCGTCGCGGGTCGCCCGCAGCTCCTCGACCAGAGCCGCCTGCTCGTTCGCGTCCCGCTGCGCCTGCCGGATCCAGAACCCGTATCCGAGCGCCGCGAGGAAGGCGAGCACGGACATGCCTCCGATCGCCCCGGGCGGCATCACCGCAGGGGCGCCCAGCTCCCCGAGCCGCACCCCCAGGTAGGCCGCGGCGCTGACCGCGGCGCTCGCCGTGACGGCGCGGGCCGCGGTGCCGGCGGTCGCCCAGACCATCACATGGGCCGCGATCTGCAGCGGCATCAGCGGGGTGAAGCCTGCGCAGGCCGTGCCCACGGCGAGGACCAGCAGGACGCTCGCCCACCAGGGGCGGGGGCACCCGGCCGGCAGCACCGGCCGGTACATCGTGCGGTACAGCAGCAGCACGCCGAACACGCCGCTGATCCCCAGGACGTGGAAGCCCCACGGCGAGGGGACCAGCAGCTCGACGGCGTTCAGCACCAGCCCCATGCCCCCGAGGACCCCGATGGTGACGTCGAACCCGATGCGCGGCCTCATGCGACCATCACACCGCATCCGGGCCGGGGACGGGGAGGGATCCGCTCATGTGCGCCGGATCCAGCGGAAGGTGAGCCGCGCGAGGACGGCGCCGAGCACCGCCCAGATCCCGAGGACGAGGGCGACGGTGCCCAGGTCGAAGGCGCCTCCGGGCTCCATGACGCCCAGCCCCTCCGGGAGGAAGGCGGCACGGAAGCCCTGGCCGATCCAGCGGAAGGGCAGCACGCCCACCGCCGTGCTCAGCCATCCCGGCAGCAGATACCCCGGCAGATAGATGCCGGAGACGAACTGCAGCCCCAGCAGCACGGGGATCACCGCGGCCGAGGCGACGCGGCCGTCCTTCAGCACGCCGGCGAAGGCGATCCCGAGCAGGGCGCACACGGTCAGGCTCAGCAGGTACACCCACCCCGCGGTGAGCCATCGACCCGGCTCCTCGGGCAGCGGGATCCGCAGCACGAGGGCCGCCACCGCGATCAGCAGCGCGGCCTGCACGGTGCCGGTCAGCAGCGCCTGTCCCAGCTTGCCGACGATGTACTGCCAGGGGCGCAGCGGCGTCGCCGCGAGCCGGCGCAGGCCGCCCTCGCCCTTCTCCGTGGCGATGTCGATCGCGAGGTTCTGCACCCCGGAGAGGATCACACCGGCGGCGAGCATCCCCGGCAGATACAGGTCCGCCATGGTCAGCCCGGAGCCGGGAGGACCGATCTCCCCCATCCCGCTGAAGGCCACCGAGAACAGCAGCAGCAGGGCGATGGGGAACAGGAACGTGAAGATCATGACGGAGGTCTGCCGCACGTAGGAGCGGACCTCCCAGCCGATCCGGGCGATCGCGACGCCCAGGTCGTGGCCGGGGCTGAAGACCGGCCCGGGTTCTGCGGTCGGGGAGCTCATGCCAGCACACCGTCCTTCTGCACGTCCTGCGCCTCCTGGGCGGCAGGACGGTCCTGCCGCACGCCGGGATCCTCGGCGTCGTCCTGCTCGCCGATGAGGGCGAGGTAGACGTCCTCGAGGCTCGGTCGGACCACCTCCAGGGCGGCGGGCTCGCCGTGCTCCGCCAGAGCCCGCACCAGCCGTCCGGGCTCGTCGGTCCGCTGCTCGCGCGGCACCCCGCCGCCGTCGCGCCAGCGCACCACGGGGGTGCGGGCACGGGCGGGTCCGATCTCGTCGATCGGCGCGGTCTCCACCAGGCGACCGCGCGCGATCACGGCCGCCCGGTCGCTGAGGGCCGCGGCCTCGTCGAGGTAATGGGTCGTCAGCACGATCGTGGTGCCGTCCTCGCGCAGGGAGCGGATGAGGTCCCAGAACTGCCGCCGCGCGGCGGGATCGAAGCCGGTGGTCGGCTCGTCGAGGAACAGCAGCTCGGGGCGGCCGATGATCGCCAGGGCCACCTCGACGCGGCGCTGCTGGCCGCCGGAGAGCTTGCGGACGGGGGAGCGGGCCTTCTCCTGGAGGCCCACGGCGGCGATCACCTCGTCGACGTCGCGCGAGCGCGGGAAGATCGCGCCGATGTGTGCGATCGCCTCGCGCACCGTGGCGACGCCCGGGTCGCCCGTCTCCTGCGGGACCAGGCCCAGACGGGAGCGCCAGGCGCGGGTGGGGCGCTGCGGATCGGTGCCGAGCACCTGCACCTGTCCCTCGCTGCGGGTGCGGAAGCCGGTGAGGATCTCGATCGTGGTCGACTTCCCCGCGCCGTTGGGGCCGAGGAGGGCGAACACCTCCCCGGCGTGGATCTCGAGGTCGACGCCGCGGACGGCCGTGACCGGCTCGCCGCTGCGGCTGCGGTAGGTCTTCGTGAGCCCGCGGACGCTGATCGCCGGGGCGCTGCGTGTGATCGTGTCCATGCCGCCAGTGAAGCCCCCGCCCGCGGCACGGTCGATACTCCGTTCGGAGGAGGGGTCCTCCGGACGGAGGTGCTCAGAAGGCGGAGATCCGATCGATGCGCGGGCTGATGGGAGGGTCCGGCCTCGTCACGTGGAACCCGAGTCGTTCGATTTCCAGAGCAGCCGTTTCGGGATGATCATCGACGGTCGCCCGGAGCTGGGTGAGGCGGTAGTCCAACCGGCGTCTTCGGAGAGTTGCCTCCCACGTTGGTCCGGTCGCGACGTCGAACTCCGCCTTGAGCATCTGCAGGACATCCTCGAGGCAGGGGCGGAAGCGATCTCCCCCGAGGGGGAAGTGGATGTTCGACAGTCGTGCCGCGTCCGTGCCCCCGCGAGGATCCGGACTGCGCCTCTTCGCTCCCGCGGCACCTGCCAGCGCCATGATGTGGGTGAACGAGTCACGGTGAGCGTGAATCTGCAGGTGCGCGCTGGGCAGGCCAGGGACTGTTTCCCTGTCGTACTCATACCTGAACAGCGGTTCCCCGCGTGTGCCCGGACCGGGAAACACTTTGACCCACGATTCCACGGTGGAAAGATACTTCTCCTGCTCGTTCCAGCGGCACCGGTAGAGGATGTCGAGGCTGAGCAGGGCGACGTCTCCGATTGACAGGCGAACAGGACCATGTTCTGGTCTGATGCTCAGCTTCGATCCGAGTTCCTGCGATTCGACGGGGACGGGGTTCCCGACGAACGCGGTCAGAGTCTCCGTGAGACGGTGCGCGAATGCATCGGCGGCGCCTCTGGCCGATGCGTCCGGTCTCGCGTCATTCATCCGTCGTCCGAGAGCAGCCAGGTGAGTTCGTCGATCCGCCGCAGAAGCTCGAGACGGTCCTCATCGAGCGCGGCGGCCTGGTCGAGAGCCCGCGCCTCGCGCTCGGGCATGCCGAGCTGCTGACGGAGCTCACACAGCTTCGTTCGCGCGCTGTCGTGGGTGAGCGTGATGACGTTGACCGAGCCCATGGGGCACCTCCGTTCCCGTTCGCCGTGTCGGTCTCGCGATGCCATCGTGCGGTCGGGGTCGGACAGACGGACATCCCGTGCCTCCGGCGCGGGCACCGCTCCTCAGCGGGTCGCGTGCTCGAGCAGCTCCAGGACATGACGATAGGGCCGCCCGGTCGCGGCCCGCATGCCCAGCTCGCAGGTGCGGTTGGCGGAGACGTACCAGTCCGTGGGCCGCTGCGCGACCTCCGCCGCCTCGGCGCGGGTCGCCGATGCGGTCAGCTCCGGGTGGAGCATGCCGCGATCGCCCGCGTAGCCGCAGCAGCCCCAGTCCACCGGCACGACGACCTCCTGCGCGCAGGCCCGGGCGATCGCCTCCAGGTCGCCGGTCGCGCCGAGCTGCGTGGTCGAGCAGGTGGGGTGCACGGTCACCGAGCCGATGCGCCGCCGGATCTCCAGGCGGTCCAGCAGATGCCGCGCCGTGAAGGTGATCGCGTCCATGACCTCGATGTCCGTCCCCGCGAGCGCGCCGAGCACCCCTTCGGTGCAGCTGGCGGCGTCCACGACCACCGGAAGAGGCGAGTCCGCGGCAGCTGCCGCATCGATGAGGGATGCCCTCAGCCGCGCCTGCATGACCTCCTTCGCCTCGCGCATCCCCTTCGAGGAGAACGGGGTGCCGCAGCACAGGGCGGCCGCATCGTCCGGCACGGCGAGGCGCACCCCGGCGCGCTCGGCGAGGCGGGCGAGCGCCGCCGAGGCGCCGATCCCGCCGTCTTCCGCCCCGAACATGGTGTGCACGCAGGCGGGCAGGGAGACCGCGGTCGTCTCCGCGCCGGTGCGGCCCCGCCC
>NZ_JBHLSV010000021.1:0-75371 GCF_042434575.1 Brachybacterium hainanense | reverse complement strand
CGCCGGCACTCCCCCGCCGGGCATGCCGCGGACCGGGCCTCCGCCCGCGGCCAGCCCGTGGGGGAGCACGCAGCCCGCACGCCCCGTGAACCCCATCGTCCCTCCCGCCCCTGCTCCTCGCCCCGGCCCGCAGCCAGGGCCGGCACCCTCGCAGACCCCTGCAGCGTCGCAGAATCCCGCACCCCCGCGGGACCGCGGCCCGCAGCACGCCGCCCCTGCGGGACCCGCCCCGCAGCCGGGGTCCGGCATCGCCGCCGCTGCACCGCCCGCGCCCGTCATCGGTGACGAGTCCCCCACCCAGGAGCGGCGGATCGACGCGATCCACCGTCCCTGATCGCCGCTACGATCGAGCCATGCGTGCCGTCCTCCAGCGAGTCAGCCATGCCCGGGTCGAGGTCGAGGGGCAGGAGGCGGGCCGGATCGACGAGGGCCTCCTCGCGCTGGTCGGCATCACCCATGACGACGGTCCCGAGCAGGTCGCGACCATCGCCCGCAAGATCTGCGAGCTGAGGATCCTCGAGGGCGAGCGCTCGGTCCTCGACGCCGGCGCAGGGGTCCTGGTCGTCTCGCAGTTCACGCTCTACGCCGATGTCCGCAAAGGGCGGCGTCCCTCCTGGAGCGGTGCCGCCCCCGGCCCCGTCGCCGAGCCGCTCATCCAGCAGCTGATCGCCGCGATCCGTGAGCGCGGCGTACCTGTCGAGGAGGGCCGGTTCGGCGCCCATATGCAGGTGTCCCTGACGAACGACGGCCCCGTGACCATCCTCCTGGAGGCGTGAGCGCCGGCGCCCGCCGCGGAACCTGAGGATCCCGGCCGCCGAGAGACCGGGAACCTGCCGTCTCCCGGCGGCGGGATCCGGGATCTGCTCCGAGCGATGTCGCTCCGACGACAGCGGATTCCCGCGCTCCCGGACCGAGGTGCGCGGTCCGGGAGCGCCCCGTACCCTGGGGGACATGACCTACACACTCGTGCTGCTCCGCCATGGCGAGAGCGACTGGAACGCGAAGAACCTGTTCACCGGCTGGGTGGACGTGCAGCTCACGGACAAGGGCCGCGAGGAGGCCGCCGCCGGCGGCGCGCTGCTCAAGGAGGCCGGGATCCTTCCCGACGTCGTGCACACCTCGCTGCAGCGCCGCGCCATCACCACGGCGAACCTGGCGCTGGACGCCGCGGACCGGCACTGGATCCCCGTGCACCGCGACTGGCGGCTGAACGAGCGCCACTACGGGGCCCTGCAGGGCATGAACAAGGCGGAGATCCGCGAGAAGTACGGCGAGGAGCAGTTCATGGCCTGGCGCCGCTCCTACGACACCCCGCCGCCGGAGATCGAGTTCGGCACCGAGTTCAGCCAGGACCAGGACCCCCGCTACGCCGACCTGGGCGATGCCCTGCCGAAGTCGGAGTGCCTCAAGGACGTCGTCGAGCGCTTCCTCCCCTACTGGGAGGAGGGCATCAAGCCCGACCTCGCCAGCGGGAAGACGGTCCTCATCGCCGCGCACGGCAACTCCTTGCGCGCGCTGGTGAAGTACCTCGACGGCATCTCCGACGAGGAGATCTCGGGGCTGAACATCCCCACCGGTCAGCCGCTCGTCTACGAGCTCGACGAGGACTTCCGGCCGGTCGAGAAGGGCGGCCGCTACCTCGATCCCGTCGCCGCGAAGGCCGCCGCCGAGGCCGTCGCCAACCAGGGCAAGTGAGATCCCGCCCAGGCGTCGCACAGCAGGCGAGCCCGGGCAGGACATCGAGCGGGCCCCGTATCCACATCGCTGGACACGGGGCCCGTTCGCATGCCGTGACGGCACGCCAGAGGCTCAAGAGCTCACGCCGCCCTGCCCGAGGCCGGGGATCCGCCCTCATCGGACGCGGCGCGCGCCCCGCGTCCCGAGCGCGTCCACAGGGGCGCCAGGAGCAACGGGGTTCTCGCCCATCGGCTCCAGGCGCTGAGCGGATGACAGTGCCGGGAGAAGACGAACCGGGTCAGGGCCGACGAGGCCGGGGGTGCCATGGTCAGCGCCGCCGCCGGCGTGTGCCGAACAGGGAGCGGGTGATCTCGCGGCCCACGACGGTGCCCGCCGAACGCAGGAACGACTTCACCGCCGGATTGTCGAACAGACCCTTGTCGTCCTTCGCCGAGGAGCGCGAGGACCGCCGGGCGGGGGCGTCGCGCTCGGCGGGCTGCTCCGCCTGCGCGGGCGCGGCGGCCTCCTCCGCGGCGGCGCCGGCGGCTTCCGCGTCCCGCTTCGCGAGGATCTCGTAGGCGGACTCGCGGTCCACGACCTCGCCGTACTCCGCCATGAGCGGCGAGGCCTGCACGATCCGCGTCATCTGCTCCGCCGGGGCCGGGTCCATGGACGACTCGGGCGCGCGGATGGCGGTGACCGCGACCGGAGTGGGGGCGCCGTCCTCGCTCATGACGGTCACGATCGCCTCGCCGGTGCCGAGCGCCGGGATCATCTCGACGAGGTCGTACTCGCTGCGGGGGAAGGTCGAGGCGGTCGCCTTGAGCGCCTTGGCGTCGTCGGGGGTGTACGCGCGCAGGGCGTGCTGGATGCGGTTGCCCAGCTGGGCGAGGACGTCGCCGGGGACGTCCTTGGGGGTCTGGGTGATGAAGAAGATGCCGACGCCCTTGGAACGGATCAGCCTGACCGTCTGCACGACCTGCTCGAGGAACGCCTTCGAGGCACCGTGGAACAGCAGGTGCGCCTCGTCGAAGAAGAACACGAGCTCGGGCTTGTCGGCATCGCCGACCTCGGGGAGGTCCTGGTACAGATCCGCCAGCAGCCACATCATGAAGGTCGAGAACAGCTGCGGCCGGGTCGCGACCCCGGGCAGCTCGAGGCAGGAGATGATCCCCGTGCCGTCCGAGGCCCTGCGCAGGAGGTGCTGGGTGTCGAAGGCGGGCTCGCCGAAGAACACGTCCGCGCCGGAGGCCTCGAAGGCGGTCAGGCTGCGCAGGATGACCCCGGCGGTCGCGGCGGAGATCCCGCCGATGCCCTTGAGCTCGCCCTTGCCCTCGTCGGAGGTGAGGAACTGGATCAGGGCACGCAGGTCCTTGAGGTCCAGCAGGCCCAGCCCGTGGGAGTCGGCATAGTGGAAGATCAGCCCCAGCGAGCTCTCCTGGGTGTCGTTGAGCTCGAGGACCTTGGACAGGAGCACGGGCCCGAAGTCGCTGACCGTGGTGCGGATCGGCACCCCGGTCCCCTGCCCGCCGAGAGTGTAGAACTCGGTCGTCCCCGCCCGCGGGACCCAGTCCTGTCCGCGGGCGGCGGCGCGGGCGACGAGCTTGTCCGAGGCCCCGCCCGGGACCGCGATGCCGGACAGATCCCCCTTCATGTCCGCGACGAGGACGGGGGTCCCCGCCGCGGCGACCTGCTCGGCGATGACCTGCAGCGTCTTGGTCTTCCCGGTGCCCGTCGCCCCGGCGATGAGACCGTGGCGGTTCAGCATCGGCAAGGAGAGGTGGACGGGCGCCGCCGCGACGGGCTCCTCCCCCTCGACGAGCGCGCCCAGGTGGATGCGCGCCCCCTCGAAGGCGTACGCGCGCGTGATCGCGGCGGCGGCCTCGGACAGCTCCCCGGCGCGCGGCTCCGCGCCGGCGAGGGCCTCGGCGGATGGGGCCGCGACCGGCGCGGCCTCCGGGACGGTCTGCTCGTTCTGCGTCATCGGGTCTCCTCGCAGGAAGCCCGCCGGCGCGTGCCGGCGGCGGTGTGCGGACCCTCCGATCGTAGTCACAGGTCGCCCAGCTCACAGCCCGGGCCCTAGCATGGTGCGCATGTCGCCTTCCCCCGCCGCCCCGTCCCCCGCGCAGTCCCCCGCGCCGCGCGAGGTCCGCGCCGAGCAGGAGCTCTCCCTCGAGGAGATCCGTGCCCAGCTCGCCGCCCCTGCCCGGGACCCTCTGCTGGCACGGCTCGGGATCCGCGAGCAGGACGCCGCGGACCTCGTCCCGGTCATCGAGGCCGCGCTCGCGGACGAGGAGATCCTCGCCGAGGTCGCGCGGATCGCGAACCAGCTGGGAGCCGCGGCAGGACTGGACGTGCCGGCTCTCGATCTCGCGGCCCGCAAGGACGAGCTCGACGCGCTCGGGGCGCGCCTGGCCCCGGGAGAGGGCCTGATCCCGATCCTCGCCTTCCTCGTCTCCACCGGCACGGTGCGCCGCTGGCATGCCGCGCGCGGTCTCACGACCGAGCAGTCCTGGCTGGTCCTCGCGGATCTGGGCCAGCAGATGCGGGTGCATCGTGCGGGGACCGGGCGCCTGGGGCTGCATCAGCTGAACTGGGTCACGATGAACTGGGCGGGCCGCCTGGTGCAGCTGGGGCGTCTCCAGTTCGATCTGCACCGCGCGAGGACGGCGACCCTCGACGGCGCCGGCCGCGACGAGGAGGCCTCCGCGGTCCCGCCCCAGGAGGAGCCGCGGGAGCGCTGGGTGATCGGCACGCACATCCCCGCGACGGGGCCGCTGGACCCGGCGGCGGTCGGGGCCTCCTTCGCCGAGGCGACCGCCTACTTCACCGCGCACTACCCGGACCTGGCGGAGGGACGGGAACCCGGCGACCCCGCCTTCGGGCACGAGTTCACCTGCTGGTCGTGGCTGATCAGCGAGGAGTTCGCGGAGATCACGGGCCCCGGCTCCAACCTCGCCCGCTTCGCGGCCCGCTGGGAAGTGCTGAAGGAGATCCCGGACGACGGCGATTCCGCCCTCTTCTTCTGCTTCGGGCTGCGCCCCCCGCAGGATCTGCGGGCCCTGCCCCGGCGCACCCGCCTCGAGCGCGGCGTCGCGGACCGGCTGGCGGACGGCCGCGGCTGGACCTCAGGGCTCGGCCGCATCATCCGCTGAGCCCCCGGCGGTCCTAGATCCCGGTGCGCCCCTCGTCGTAGAGGGCGAGCACCCGGTCGAAGGCGGCGGCGAGATCGTCGCCGCGGGACATGGAGATCGCGAAGGCGCTGCGGGTCAGGGCGAAGCAGATCTGCACCGCGATCACGGCACGGGAGGCCGCGTCCTCGCCGTCCAGCACATCGGTGATGGCACGCACCATCTCCGTCTGCACGGTCAGGAGGTTCCCGGTGGACAGCGAGTGCAGGCGCGGCTCGCGCCGCATGATCTCCTTCTTGAGGTCGCGGAGGTCCGGCTCGCTCGGGATCGCCTCGAGGTGGGCGCGCAGCACGGTCCGCAGCGCCTCTCCGACGGGCCGCAGGGCGAGCTCCTCGCGCAGGTGCGCCACGAGCTCGTCGCTCTCCCCCGCCAGCAGGCCGACGATCGCCGCGTCCTTGGTGACCCAGTAGTTGAAGAAGGTGCGCGTGGAGACCCCGGCCTGCCGGGCGATCATCTCGACCGTCACCTGGGCGTAGCCGTGCTCGGCGACGAGCTCGAGGGCGGCGCGGTGCATCGCGATGCGGGCCTGCCGCTTCTTCTGCGCACGCAGCCCGGCGGGGAGCCGGGGCGGTGACGCATCGGACCCGGCGGGGTCGGAGGTCGGTGCGGGGACGGTGCTCTGCTGGGCGCCGGCCTCGGAGGGAGGCTCGGACGCATTCGCCTCGGGGGTGTCTCGGACATCGGTCACGACCCCCATCGTAGTCCTCCATCTCACAGAATCTGCATGCTGTGCAATAGTGCAGTCGATGCAACATCGGGCGTAGCATGATCGGGTCGGAGCGCACGACGGCACGTGCCCGTCCCGTCCCTCGCGCCCCATCGCCCCACGCATTCCAGAGGAGCTCGATGAGCACCAGCTCGCACCCGTCCCAGAACCCATCCGCCCCCGAGCGGCCGCAGGCCTCCCCCGGCGAGTTCACCGGCCTCGACCGCCAGGGCAAGCTCGTCTTCGTCGGCCTCATGCTCGGCATGTTCGTCGCCTCGCTCTCGCAGACGATCGTCGGCCCCGCCATGCCCCGCATCGTCGCCGAGCTCGGCGGCGTCGAGCACTACAGCTGGATCGCGACCGCGGCCATGCTGGTCTCCGCCGTCGCGGTGCCGATCGTCGGCAAGCTCTCCGACCTCTACGGCCGGCGCTGGTTCTACCTCGGCGGCCTGGCGGTCTTCATGATCGGCTCGATCCTCGCCGGCATGGCACAGGGCTTCTGGTTCCTCGTCTTCGCCCGCGCCGTGCAGGGCCTGGGCATGGGCACGCTCATGCCGCTGTCGCAGACCATCATCGGCGACATCATCCCGCCCCGTCAGCGAGGCAAGTACCAGGGCATCATGGGCGCCGTCTTCGGCGTCACCAGCGTCGCCGGCCCGCTCATCGGCGGCTCGATCACCGACCACATCGGCTGGCGCTGGCTGTTCTACATGACCCTGCCCATCGGCGTGGCCGCCTTCGTGTTCATCCTGAAGTTCCTGCACCTGAAGGCGGAGGAGCAGACCGGCACGGTCGACATCCTGGGCATGCTCACCCTGACGCCCGGCCTCGTGATCGGACTGCTCGCCACGACCTGGGGCGGCAACGACTACGCCTGGACCTCCCCGGTGATCATCGGCATGTACGCGGTCGCCGCGCTGTTCCTCATCGCCTTCGTGGTCGTGGAGACCAAGGTGCCGGAGCCGCTGCTGCCGCTGCACCTGCTGGGGCGGCCGATCGTGGCCCTGTCCGTCGCGGCCTCCTTCGCGATCGCGGTGGCCATGTTCGGCGCGATCATCTACATCCCGGTCTACGCGCAGGGCGTGATGGGCGTGTCCGCGACGAACTCCGGCGCGATCCTGATCCCGCTGTCCGTCGCGATGATCCTCACCTCGATCGCGGTGGGCCTGCTCATCACCCGGACCGGCAGGACGAAGCCGTTCCTGATCGTCGGCTGCGCCGTGATCGTGGTCGGCTACTGGCTGCTCTCCCGGATCCAGTACGGCGACAGCCAGCTGAAGCTGACCGTCACCATGATCGTGATCGGCCTGGGCATCGGCCTGTCGAACCAGGTCTACACGCTGATCGTGCAGAACGTCGTCGCCCAGCGCGAGCTCGGCGTCGCGACCGCCGCGATCCAGTTCTTCCGCAACCTGGGCTCGACCATCGGCACCGCCGTCCTCGGCACCGTCATGACCGCGCAGATGGGACCCGCCATCCAGCGGCAGCTGGAGTCCCTGCCCCCGAAGGACCTCGCCTCCCTCGCGGAGCTCTCCGGCTCCGGGACGCTGTCCGCCGGGAGCCTCGAGGCCGCCGTCCTCGACCCCGCCGCGCTCGAGGCCCTGCCCGACTTCCTGGTCGCCCCGGTCCGCATGGGTCTGGGCGAGGCGATGCACCACGTGTTCCTCACCGCGCTGCCCTTCGTGGTCCTGGCCCTGCTGCTGTCGGTGTTCATCAAGGAGGTCCCGCTGCGGACCACGCTGCACACCGCGGAGCCCGCCTCCCCGCAGGCCCAGGCCGTGCAGGAGCCGCCGACGACGACGGGCGAGCTCGCCCGGGTCGCCGCCTCCGGCGTCGCCGCGGAGCTGTCCGTGAGCGGCAGCGAGTCCGCGGAGGAGCACGACGCATCCCGCGCGCATCGGGCCGACACCGGGAGCGTGCCCTCCCAGCGCTGACACGCCCGCCCGCGGCGCTCCGCAGAGCCCGCACCGATCGGAGGATCCCTCCTGTTCCAGCCTCCGGAGCAGGAGGGATCCTCCGTCCGCGCCGGCGGCTCGCCCCGGAGAGGGGATCGCTCCCGGCGCGGGCCGCTGGCGGGCGTGGCACGATGGGTCGGTGCCTCTCGCCGACCATTTCCCCCCGATGATGCCTGCGGACCTCGCCGGCCGCCTCACCACGCGGATCCCCCTCGAGACCGATGTCGAGCCGCTCGCGGACCTGATCACCGCCGACATCCGGCGCCGCGACCCCGAGGGCTCTGCGGACATCCCCGGGCTCCGCTCCCGGCTGGTGGGGCTGAAGTCCTGGTCCCGGCGGCAGGTCGTGGTCGTCCCGGCGAGACCCGACGGCCGAGCCACGATCGACCGAGCCCCCATCGCCTGGGTCGGCGTCGAGGACCGCGCCGCCGGGCGCAGCAACGTCCAGCTCGTGATCGCCGCCGGTGCCCCGCACCGCGATCAGCTCGCCGGGGCGCTCCTGGACTGGGTGCACGAGGTGGGAGGCTCCTTCGCACGGCATCGCGGGCTCGAGGAGACGCTGCTGTCCGCCGACGCCCATGAGGCCGATCGCGACAAGGCCCGGATCCTCGCAGCGGGCGGCTACACGATGGTGCGCACCTGGCTGCACATGCGCCGCCCCGTCCAGCCCTCCGAGTCGAGCGGCCTGCCCGCTCCCCGGGAGGGCGTGCGCGTGCGGCGCGTGCATCGCCATCCCTCGGGCCTGCCGGTCGCGCAGGACGTCCGCACCGTGCACCGCATGCTCGAGGAGTCCTTCGCCGACCACTTCAGCTCGTATCGGGAGTCCTTCGCCGAGTTCGTGCAGCGCCTCATCGAGGATCCGGGCGAGGCCGCCTGGGACCACTGGTGGATCGCGGAGGTCGACCGCGACGGACGCTGGCTCCCCGCCGGCGGGCTGGTCGCCGCCGTCGTCCCCGCGCGCGGCGACCGGGGCGAGGGCACCTATCTCGAGTACCTGGGCGTGCACCGCTCGGCCCGCGGCCGCGGGATCGCGAAGGCGCTGCTGAACGCGGCGATCGCCGATGCCGCCGAGCGCGGACGCACGCACGTCGACCTCGAGGTCGACGCCGACTCCCCCACCCGCGCCGACGGCCTGTACGCGTCGCTCGGCTGGGAGACCTTCGAGCGCACCCGGTCCTGGCATGCCACGGCCCGCGCCCACCCCTCGAGGCTGCTCGAGCCGCCGACGCGCTGAGCCCCGGTCACAGCCCGCGCAGCAGGGACAGCGAGTTCACCGCTCCGCGGACGGTGGTCGAGGCGAAGCGGGCGTGGCCGGGCAGGTAGCGGTCGTCGGACCATTCGATGGGCCGCCCGTCCATCGTGAAGGCGCGCCGCTGCATGCGCAGCAGGGGCGCCCCCGGGGCGACGTCCAGGAGCCGGGCGTCCTCGGCGTCGGCCGCGACGGCGTCGAGGGAGCGGGTCGCGTGGTGGATGTCGACGCCGCTGCCCAGCAGACGCTCGAAGATCGATCCGGAGTCCGGGTCGAAGGTCAGCACGTGCTGGCCGACCTCGAGGGGATAGGTGAGACGCTCGAGCATGATCGGCACGTCGTCGGCGAGGCGCAGCCGCAGCAGGGACACGACCGGCTCGCCGTCGGCCAGCTCGAGGGCATCGGCCTCGGCCCGCTGCGCCGGGCGGCGCATCATCCGCTGCGTGCGCTGACCAGGGCGGACGCCCATCTCGCGGCACCATTGCGTGAAGGACAGGGCGACGTCGAAGGGCTGGACGGGGACGGTCTCGAGCACGACCGACCGCCGCCCGCGGCCGGAGGAGATGAGCCCCTCGTCGCGCAGCCGTCCGAGCGCCTGGCGCACCGGGCCGCGGGAGGTGCGGAAACGGGCGCACAGCTCCGCCTCGGACGGGATCGCCTCGCCGATGGCGATCTGCCCGGCGGCGATCTCGCGACGGAGGGCGGTGAGGATCGCCTCGTAGCCCTGCGGGGCGTGGTCGGTGGTCATGGCCCCAGACACTACCGGCGGCGGAGGCTCCCGGACGCCGCCTCGACGCCGCCTCCCGGGACCTGCGGGACAGATCCGTGACGGCCCGATGAACATCTCCGAACACCTGCCTTACTTGTCTATACATCTAGGGATCCGGGAGGCCCGGAGCACGCATGATCGCTGCATGAGCACACAGGCCGACCTGATCGTCATCGGCAGCGGGATCCTCGGACTCGCCACCGCCCACCGCGCCCACCGCGCGGGTCTCCGCGTCCACGTGATCGACGAGTCGGAGCGTCCCGTCTCCTCGAGCATCCAGAACTTCGGGCACGCCTGCTTCACCGGGCAGGCGGACGCCTTCCAGGACCTCGCCGACGTCTCCCGCGCGGGCTGGCTGCAGGCGAGCGAGGACTCGGGCCTGTGGGCCGCGGAGTCCGGCACCCTCGTCCCCGCGCAGACCGCGGCGGAGATGCGGGTCCTCGAGGAGCTCTCCGCCCATCGGGGCGCCGAGCAGGTGCGCCTGCTGAGCACCGGCGAGATCCGCGCCCGTCTGTCGAACCCGTACCTCGACACGGTCGGCGGCGCCCTGCTGCCGCGGGACATGCGGGTGGATCCGCGGGAGGCCGCCCCGCGGCTGGCGTGCTGGCTCGAGAGCCGGGGCGTCGTCTTCCATCGCGGCGAGCGGGTGCTGCGCACCTCCGGCGGCCTGGTCGAGACCAGCCGCGCACGTCACCGCGCGGAGCGGGTCGTGGCCTGCCCCGGGCTGGGCCTGCCGCACCTGTTCCCCGAGGTCGCGCAGCGGATCGCGATGACGCAGTGCACCCTGTCGATGCTGCTCGTGGAGCGCCCCTCCCACCTGTCCCGGGAGCTCGCGATGCTCAGCGGCACCTCGCTCGCCCGCTACGACGGATTCACCGCGATGCCGGGAGCGGCGGCGCTGCGCGAGGAGCTCGCCCGCCGCGAGCCCGAGCTCGTGGCCTGCACCGCGAACCTCATGGCGACCGCGACCGCGCAGGGGCTGCTGATCGGCGACTCCCACGCCTACGACGCCTCGCCGGAGCCGTTCCTCCACGAGGAGGTCTCCGCGCTGCTGCTGGACCGCGCCTCGCGTCTGCTGGGCCTGCGCTCCCCGCGGATCCTGCAGCGCTGGCAGGGCCGCTACGCCGACGCCCCCGGCATGAGCCTCCTCATCGAACGCCCCGACGAGGCCACCACGATCGCCGTCGTCACCAGCGGGATCGGCATGACCCTGTCCTTCGGGATCGCCGAGCTGGTCCTCGCCGGCGGCGACTCCCCCGACGCGGCCGACCGCCCCCGCACCGCCGTCCCCGCCCTCGTCTCCGCCCGCTGATCCCTCCCGCCGCCCCTCGCACGAAGGACTTCCCATGCGCCTGCGCCGCACCCGGCCCGCCGTTCAGCCCGCCGACCCCCGCCCCGCCCTCCTCTCCCGGCCGATCACCCGTCGCCGCGGCATGACCTCCCTCGCCGTCCTCGGCACCGCCGTGCTCGGCTCCGGCTCCCTCGCCGCCTGCTCCTCGAAGGCCTCCGCGCGGGACGAGATCGTCTTCGCAGCGGTTCCGGCCGAGACGTCCCAGAGCCTCGCCCAGACCTTCGAGCCCGTGACCGCCCTCATCGAGCAGGCCACCGGCCGCACCGTGACCTTCCAGAACGCCGCCGACTATGCGGCGGTCATCGAGGGGCAGCGCGCCGGGAAGATCGACATCGCCTCCTACGGCCCCTTCTCCTACGTGATCGCGAAGGACAGCGGGATCGCGCTCGAGGCGGTCGTCGCCCCGGTCGACGAGGAGGGCGCCTCGCCCGCCTACACCTCCCTGTGCTACGCGGCGCCCGACTCCGGGATCGCCTCGCTCGCGGACCTGCGCGGCAAGCGCGTCGCCTTCGTCGACAAGGCCTCCACCTCCGGGTACCTGGTCCCGCTCGAAGGCCTCATGAGCACGGGCCTCGACGTCGACGCGGACCTCACCGAGGTCCTCGCGGGCGGCCACGACGCCTCGCTGCTGGCTCTCGCCTCCGGTGACGTCGATGCCGCCTTCGCCCACGACGCGATGCTCACGACGCTCATCGGCACCGGGCAGGTCCCCGAGGGCGCGCTGATCCCGGTCTGGGAGTCCTCCCCGATCCCCGAGGACCCGATCGCGCTGAACACGACCACCCTGGACGCCGAGACCGTGGAGAAGATCCGCTCGGCGCTGCAGACCTCCGCCAACAAGCCCGCCCTCGTCGAGCAGGGGATCTGCGCCTCCGCCCAGGAGTGCGTGCTGCCCGAGGAGACGGAATGGGGCTACGCCGCCGTCACCGACGCCGACTACGAGCCGATCCGCCACCTGTGCGAGGTCACGCAGGCCGATGCCTGCGCGGCCGTGGCCTGAGAGGAGCAGCCACGATGTCCATCCCCGATGCGCCCGCCGTCCGCCTGCGCGGCGTCACGAAGGACTTCGGCGACGGGATCCGCGGCCTCGACGAGGTCGACCTCGACCTCGCGGCCGGCTCCGTCACCGTCCTGCTGGGCCTGTCCGGCTCCGGGAAGTCGACCCTGCTGCGGCATCTCAACGGCCTGCACCCCCCGACCTCGGGGACCGTCGAGGTCCTCGGTCAGGACCTCGGCTCCCTCGCGCCCGGTGCGCTGCGCGAGGCCCGCGAGAGCATCGGCATGATCTTCCAGAGCTTCGGGCTCGTGGGGCCGATGTCCGTGCTCGAGAACGTGTGCACCGGTCGGCTCGGATCCCTCCGCGGCCCGCGGATGGGGCTGTTCATGTATCCCCGCGCCGTGCGCCGCGAGGCCCTCGAGCACCTGGATCGCGTGGGGCTCGCGGATCGGGCGCATCAGCGGGCCGACACGCTCTCCGGCGGTCAGCAGCAGCGGGTGGCCATCGCCCGCTCCCTCATGCAGCATCCGCGGCTGCTGCTGGCCGACGAGCCGGTCGCCGCCCTGGACCCGGTCTCCTCCGCGCAGATCATCGCGCTGCTCATGCGACTGCGGGAGGAGGACGGGCTGACGATCGTCGCCGCCCTCCACCAGGTCGAGCTCGCGATCTCGACGGCCGACCGGATCGTGGGGCTGCGGGCCGGGCGCGTGGTCCTGGACCGCGAGACATCGACGATGACCGCGCAGGACGCCGCCCGCATCTACGACTCGGTCGCGACCCCGACGACGGGCGAGCTCGAGGAGCTCACCGACATGCATCCGGCGCAGGTGCGGGCATGAGCACGACGAGCCCCGCCCGTGCCCCGCGCACGTCGGCGACCCCGCTCCCCGCTCTCTGGTCGCCTCCCAGCCCTCGGGGGACGGCAGCGCTCGCGGTCCTGCTCGCCCTGCTGATCGCGGCATGCTGGTCCGTGTGGGACCTCGGCATCGACGTGCCCACGATCCTGGGCTCCCTCGGCAGCGCCTCCGCGTTCGTCAGCCGCATGGTCCCCCTCGACTTCCCACCCGCCGCGGAGCTCGCGGGGATGCTGCTGGAGACCCTCGCGATCGTGCTCCTGTCCACGGTGCTGGCGATGGCGCTCTCCGTCCCGCTCGCCCTCGCCGCCGCACGCGCCACGACCCGCGGACAGCTGTCCCGCGCGAGCGCGCGCGTGCTCATCGTGCTGGCCCGGGCGATCCCCGACGTGGTCCTCGCGATCGTGTTCCTGCGGATCTTCGGCCTCGGGCCGATGGCCGGCATCCTCGCGATGGGCATCCACTCCGTGGGCATGGTCGGGAAGCTGTACGCCGATGCGATCGAGGAGCTCGACGATGCGCCGCGAGAGGCCGTCGAGGCGCTCGGCGGCGGGCGCTCCCAGCAGATCTGGGCGACGGTGCCGCTCGCCCTGCTGCCGCAGATCATCGCCACCGGTCTGCACCGCTTCGACATCAACCTGCGCACCTCCGTGCTGCTGGGCTATGTGGGCGTCGGCGGGATCGGTCTCGCGATCGCGGACGCGCTGCGAGTGCTGGACTATCGGCGCGGCATGGCGCTCGCGCTGGTCGTCCTCGCGCTGTGCATCGTCGTCGAGCTGATCTCCGGGGCTATCCGCGCGGCTCTGCTCCGACGCGGCGGGCGAGCTCCCGGAGGGCCGCTGGACCGGCTGCTGCGCCGCGCCGACCGCCGTCCGGTGCAGGAGCGCGTCGATGCTCCCTGGACCGTCGACCGGATCCGGCGCCTGCTCACGGTGACGACGATCCTGCTGCTCGTCCTCGCCTCCCTGGCGCAGGTCCGCATCTCCCCGGCCGTCCTGCTCGAGGGAATCGCCGCGATCCCGACGGCGCTCGCCCTGTTCTGGCCGCCCGGCTTCGGCGGAGCCGCCGGAACGATCTTCGGCGAGCTGCTCGTGACGGTGCAGATCTCGCTGGCCGCGACGCTGCTGGGCGCCGTCGTCTCCCTGCCCATCGGCGTGCTCGCCGCCCGGAACGTCGTCGCCCACCGCGCGGTGCACACCGTCTTCCGCATCGTCATCGTCGTGGTCCGCGGCATCCCGGAGCTGATCCTCGCGATCATCTTCGTGGTCATCTCGGGGCTCGGCGGCGTCGCGGGGACGCTCGCCCTCGCGATCGGGGCCGTGGGCCTGCTGTCCAAGCTCGTGGCCGACTCCCTCGAGGAGACCGATCAGCGGGTGCAGGAGGCCGTGCGCGCCGTGGGCGCGGACCGTGCGCAGGTGCTGTGCGCGGCGACCCTGCGGCAGGCGGCTCCGGCGATCATCGCCCACCTCATGTACCTGTGGGACACGAACATCCGCTCGGCGACCCTGCTGGGGGTGGTGGGTGCGGGCGGCGTCGGCTTCCTGCTCCTGAACGCCGCGCGCATCAATCAGTTCGAGGTGGTCACGGCGATCGTCCTGCTGCTGCTCGCGGTCGTGCTCCTCGTCGAGGTGCTGGCCCTGTGGCTGCGCCGCGTGGTCCGATGATCCCGTCCGGACCGCCCGTACCCCGGCCCGCCCCTGACGGGCCCGCCATGGACCCCCGTGGTCCGCTTCCGATCCGCCGCGACGCGGATCGCCCCGCCCCTGCTCCCGGAAGGATCCCTCCCCGATGACCGCTCCCGCCGCTCTCCCCCTCCCTCGCCTCGTCGTGTTCGACATGGCCGGCACCACGATCGATGACCGCGACGAGGTGTACCGCGTGCTGCGCGCCGCCGTCCAGCGCGAGGGAGCCCGCGTCGACGATGCGACGTTCCAGCGCTGGATGGGCACGGAGAAGCGCGCCGCCATCACGAACCTGCTGGACGCGGGGGGCGTCGACCCGGGCGAGGAGCTCGTCGACCGCGCCTTCGCCTGGTTCCTCGCGGAGCTGACCCGCACCTACAGCGAGGCCCCGCCCGTCCCGCTGCCCGGGGTGGTCGAAGCGCTCGCGGCGCTGCGCGGCGCGGGGATCGCCGTGGGCCTGACCACGGGCTTCTCCCGCGACATCGCGGATCTGATCCTGGACCGCATGGGCTGGAGCATCGGCGAGGACGGGCTGGTGGACGCTGTCGTGTGCGGCGACGAGGTCCCGCAGGGCCGGCCCGCCCCGGACATGATCCTCCGCGTCATGCAGCAGACCGGCATCACCGACGCGACCCAGGTCCTCTCCGCGGGGGACACCGCCGTCGACGTCGCCTCCGCGCGCGCCGCCGGAGTCCTCGCGGTCGGAGTCCTGACCGGGCACCTGGACCGCGAGCAGCTCGCGGCCGCGGGCGCGCATCTGGTCCTCGAGGGGGTCGCCTCGCTTCCCGCGCACCTGGGCATCGGCGCCTGCGCATGAGCCCCGCCGTACGGACCGGCTCCGGCACCGCCGACCGCGGGGGCGCCTGCGCGCAGGTGCTGCTGTGGACCGGGGGCCGGGAGCTCACGACGCAGGAGGTCCCGCTGCCGGCCCCCGGTCCTGGAGAGATCCTCGTGCGGGTGCGGGCGGCCGCGATCTGCGGCTCCGACCTGCACACCGTCGCCGGCCACCGGCAGGCGCCGTGCCCGAGCGTGCTGGGGCACGAGGGCACCGGGGAGGTCCTCGACATCGGCCCGGACGGGTCCGCAAGGCCGCGCGATGCGGCCGGGGCCGCGCTGCATGCCGGCGACCGGATCATCTGGTCGGTCGTCGCCGCATGCCGGCGCTGCGATCGCTGCGCCGCCGGCCTGTCCGCGAAGTGCCGCGGCCTGCGCAAGGCCGGGCACGAGCCGTTCGCGGGCCCGTGGCCGCTGTCCGGGGCGCTGGCCACGCACGTGCTCCTGCCCGCGGGCCATGACGTCATGAGGATCCCCCCGGCGCTCGACGAGGCAGCCGCCTCGACGGCCGCCTGTGCGGGAGCCACCGTCATGGCGGCGCTCGAGGCGGCCGCCGCACCCGCCGTCCGCGGCGGGCGGGGCGAGGGTCTCGACGGAGCCCGGGTGCTCGTGATCGGCGCAGGCATGCTCGGTCTGCTCGCGACCTGCGGCGCCCGGCAGCTGGGGGCGAGGACCGTGCACGTGCTCGACCCCTCGCCGGAGCGGCGGTACGTCGCCCGCGCGGCCGGGGCGACCAACACCGCCGCGCCCGGAGCGGACGCCTCGGGCCAGGGCGTCGACGCGGCGCTCGAGCTCTCCGGGAGCGCCGCCGGGGTGAGCGCGGCAGTCGCGGCGCTGGACGTCGGCGGCACGGCCGTGCTGGCCGGAAGCGTGTTCCCCGGACCGGCGGTCGCGGTCGATCCGGAGCAGCTGGTGCGGGGGCTGCGCACCGTGACCGGCGTCCACAACTACGAGCCCCGGCACCTCGTGCAGGCCGTCGAGCTGCTGGCCTCCCCCGCGGGGCGGGCCCTCCCCTGGCGGGAGATCATGAGCCCGCCCGTCACGCTCGACGGGGCCGCCGCGGCGCTCCGCGACGGCCCCGGCTCGCACCTGCGCACCCTGGTCCGCCCCTGAGCCTCGCCCGCCTCTGAGCTCGGCGGGACGGAGAGCCTCGCCCTTGCCCATATGTACCCAGATGGTTACGCTTCTGGGATGGACGCCGTCCTGCACGCCCTCGCCGACCCGCACCGCCGCACGATGATGCAGATCCTCCGTCACGCCGACACCACCGCCGGGCAGCTCGCCGAAGCGCTGCCGATCGCCCGACCAGGCGTCTCCCGGCACCTGCGGGTCCTGCGCGAGGCGGGGCTCGTCGAGGTCCGGCAGGACGGACGCGTCCGCACCTACTCGCTGCGCGTCCAGCCGCTGGCCGAGATCGACACCTGGCTCACCCCGTATCGAGCGATCTGGCAGCGCCGGATGGACGACCTCCGCGACGAGATCACCCGAGGAAGGACGCCACCATGACCAGGATTCTGGGACAGCTCGAGGACCTCGGGGGCGGCCGCGGCGCCGTCCGCATCGAGGACCGCTTCGAGACCACCGCGCAGGATCTGTGGAGCGCCTGCACCGACCCGGAGCGTCTGGCCCGGTGGATCGCGGAGGTGCACGGCGAGCTGCACGTCGGCGGGACGTTCCGCGCCGTGTTCACGAGCGGTGCGGAATGCAGCGGCGAGGTCCTCGCATGCGAGCCGCCGCATCGCCTGCTCGTGCGCACCCGCGATGACGGGGCGGAGGCCGATGAGGAGATGGAGGTGCGGCTCGTCCCCGACGGGACGGCGACGCGCCTGGTGCTCGAGGAACGAGGGATCCCCCTGGAGGATCTGCCCGCCTACGGCGCCGGATGCCAGATCCACGTCGAGCATCTCCGGGCCCTGCTCGACGGTGTCGCACCCTCGCCGATGGCCGCTCGCTGGCGGGAGCTCGAGCCGATCTACCGCGGGCAGCCGATCTCCCGCCTCTGATCCCTCCGCCCGCCCGTGCCCTCCGAGCCCGTCGCGCGGAACCGGACCGCCGGACCTGATCAGCGCGAGACCCGCCCAGCGGAGCGGGTCACTCCCACTCGATGGTGCCCGGCGGCTTGCTCGTGACGTCGAGGGTGACGCGGTTGATCTCGCGGACCTCGTTGGTGATGCGGGTGGAGATGCGGGAGAGCACCTCGTAGGGGACCTTCGCCCAGTCCGCGGTCATGGCGTCGTCGCTCGTGACGGGGCGCAGCACCACGGGGTGGCCGTAGGTGCGGTGGTCGCCCTGCACACCTACGGAGCGGACGTCGGCCAGCAGCACCACGGGGCACTGCCAGATGTCGCGGTCCAGGCCCGCCGCGGTCAGCTCCGCGCGGGCGATCGCATCGGCCGCACGCAGGATGTCCAGGCGCTCCTTGGTGACCTCGCCGATGATGCGGATGCCGAGCCCGGGGCCGGGGAACGGCTGGCGCCAGACGATCTCGTCGGGCAGGCCCAGCTCGTGGCCGACGGCGCGGACCTCGTCCTTGAACAGGGTGCGCAGCGGCTCGACCAGCTCGAAGGACAGGTCCTCCGGCAGCCCGCCCACGTTGTGGTGGCTCTTGATGTTGGCCGCGCCCTCGCCGCCGCCGGACTCGACGACATCGGGGTACAGGGTGCCCTGGACCAGGAAGGCGGTGGCCTCGGCGTGGTCGCCCTCGATGACGCCCTGCGCGCGGAGGATGTCCGCCTGGGCCTGCTCGAAGGTGCGGATGAACTCGTGCCCGATGATCTTGCGCTTGCGCTCGGGATCGGTGACCCCGGCGAGCGCGGTGAGGAACTGGTCCTCGGCATCGACCACGACGAGCTTCGCTCCGCCGGTGGACTCGCCGAAGGCCTTCTCGATCTGCGCGGACTCGTCCTGGCGCATGAGGCCGTGGTTCACGTACACGCAGGTGAGGCGGTCGCCGATGGCGCGCTGCACGAGCGCGGCCGCGACCGCGGAGTCGACGCCTCCGGACAGGGCACAGATCGCGCTGCCCTCGCCGATCTGCTCGCGGATGCGGGCGACCTGCTCCTCGATGACGTTGCCCGTGGTCCACGACGGGGTGATCCCGGCTCCCTGGTACAGGAAGTTCCGCAGCACCTCCTGGCCGCGGTCGGAGTGGCCGACCTCGGGGTGCCACTGCACGCCGTAGATGCGGCGCTCGGGGTCCTCGAAGGCGGCGACGGGGCTCGCGGCGGAGGTCGCGGTGACGCGGAATCCCTCAGGGGCCGCGGTCACGCAGTCGCCGTGGCTCATCCACACGTTCTGCTCGAGGTCCTGGTCCTTCAGCAGGATCGAGGCGCCGTCGATCGCGGACAGGCGGGTCGCGCCGTACTCGCGCACCCCCGTCTCCGCGGCGGTCCCGCCGAGCGCGGCGGCGATGGACTGGAAGCCGTAGCACAGCCCCAGGACCGGCACGCCGGCCTCGAGCAGGGCCGGGTCCAGACGGGGCGCGCCGTCCTCGTACACGGAGGAGGGGCCGCCGGAGAGGATGATCGCGAGCGGCTTGCGCGCGAGCATGTCGGCGACGGGCATGGTGTGCGGCACGACCTCGGAGTAGACGTCGGCCTCGCGGACCCGGCGCGCGATCAGCTGCGCGTACTGGGCCCCGAAGTCGACGACGAGGACCGGGTCGGCGTCGGTGTTCTCGGCTGTGCTCACGGGTCCATCCTAGGTGGCGGGCGCCTCGGCGTCCGCCGACCCCGACGTGAGATGGGCGGTACCCCGCAGCTCGTGGCTAGCGCTGCGCGCGACCGCCGTCGCCGCCTGCTGCCGGCCGCTCCTCGTCGTCCTGCAGCGTGGGCCGGCGGCGCAGGTCCTCCTCCATCTTCTGATGGGTCCAGCGCTCGCCGAAGAACGACAGCACGGGCACGACGCCGAACAGCATGAGCAGGGCCATGCGCGGCAGGCGCCAGCGCAGGCGCATCCACACGTCGAAGGAGAGGACGACGTAGATCATGTAGATCACGCCGTGGATGGGCGACCACGTCCGCGAGATGGTCTCCCAGGTCTCCGAGGTCGAGGTGAACAGGCCGTCGCCGCCGTACACCCCGTAGCGCATCACCATGATCGCCACCAGCACGAGCAGGGCGATGCCCTCCGCGAAGGAGGCGAAGCGGTAGCGGGCGAAGGCGGCACGGATGCCGACCTCATCGAGTGGTCGCGGAGTCGGGGTCGACACCAGTCACGTCCTTCTGGTCGATCGGATTCTCGGAAGAGCCCGCGGCTGCGGCGTCGAGCCGGGCGCTCAGCCGGGTGAGCTCATCGGCCCGCTCGTCAAGATACGCCGTGCGCACCGAGCGCCACCACAGGTAGAGGAAGAAGGCGCCGAACAGCACCCATTGCGCCGCATAGCCGAGGTTCTGCCAGTCCAGGCCCGCCTGGAAGGAGGACTGCGCCGAGGGCATCGGCGAGAGGCCCTCGGCGGCGGAGGTCTGGGCGAGATACCCGGCGTACATCGGCTCGCCCCAGGCGTTGACCAGCAGCGGGGTCGCGATCTCGTGGACGATGCCGTCCTCGATGCCGCCGGTGGCCGCCTCGCTCGCCTCGAGCAGGCCGCGGATCTCGACGTGGCCGGACGGGGCGGCGGGGACCAGGGCGGGGTCGAGGCTGCCGTCAGGGCCGGTGACATCGGCCTGCGGGATCCAGCCGCGGGCCACCGGCAGGCGCGCCTCCCCGCCGCCCTCCTGCTCGACGTGCAAGGCGGTCACGACGATCACGGCGGTGGTCCCGTCGATCCGCCGGTCGGGCACGAGCACCTGCTCCTGGATGGCGAAGGTGCCGCCTGCCAGGACCGGGTCGCCGGACACCTCGTTGGTGACCGCGCCTCCCAGCGGCAGCGCCTCCTCGAGCGGGACCGCGACATCGGTCGGTGAAGAGCGGGAGGTGATCGCACGATGCGCCCGGTCCCACTGCCACGTGGCGAGCAGCCCGCACACGAGGGTCGCCGCGACCATCAGGGCGAGCAGCCCCAGGAAGCGGGGGCGGACGGCGACGCGGAGCATGGGCCTCATGGTACGGAGCGCCCCTGGGAGCAGGCAGGTGCCGCAGCACGACGGACGCCGGTCGCCGCGGGCCCAAAGTCCCTGCCGCCGCCGCGTCCCGCGCCTATCCTGGTGCCGTGTCGCCCAGTGTGTACGTCGCCAGCCCTGAAGGTCTGACCGGGAAGTCCACGATCGCGTTCGGACTCCTCGAAGCTCTCGCCGCGCGCTCGGACCGCGTCGGCGTGTTCAGACCGGTGTACCGATCCGGCGACGGGCAGGACGAGGCGGTGGACCTGCTCCTGTCCCACCCCGCGGTCTCCCAGCGCTACGAGGACGCCCTCGGCGTCGAGACCCAGGCCGCGCTCGCGGATCCGGAGGCCGCTCACGAGGAGATCCTGCGTCGGTACCACGCCCTCGCGCAGCGCTACACGGTGCTGGTCGTGCTGGGCTCGGACTACGACTCCGTCGCGAACCCCACCGAGCTCGCCTTCAACGCCGAGGTCGCCGCGAACCTGGGATCCCCCGTCGTGATCGTCGTCTCGGGGCTGGACCGGAGCCCCGAGGAGATCGCGGGCTTCGCCGCTCTCAGCGTCGGCGAGTTCGCCGCGCATCATGCACGGCCGCTGGCCCTCATCGTCAACCGCTCCGCGGCCGATGCCCTCGCCGCGAACCGGGAGGCCGTGGCCCGGCGCCTGGGCGAGGACGTGATCGTCGCCGCGGTCCCGGAGAACCCCGTGATCATGGCGCCCACGGTGACGGCGATCCGCGACGCGGTGGACGGCGAGCTCGTCCAGGGCAGCGCCGACTGGCTGGGGCGCGTGTCGCTCGGCACGGTGGTGGCCGCGATGAGCCTGCCGGGCGTGCTGCGCCACCTGAGCGAGAACTGCACCGTGGTCGCCCCCGGCGATCGCTACGACCTGCTGCCGGGCCTGTTCATGGCGCAGCAGTCCGGCGCGCATCCGGCGCTCAGCGCGATCGTGCTGACCGGCGGCTACGAGATCCCTGCGGAGATCACCGCGCTGATCGAGGGCGTGGGCCAGGACCTGCCGGTGATCGCGACGGAGGCCTCGACCTTCGACGCGGCCGTGCGGATCGCCCGGACGCGGGGACGGCTCACCGCGGACAGCCCTCAGAAGATCGACGCCGCCCGCCGCGCCGTCAGCGAGCATGTGCCGCTCGCGCAGCTCCTGGAGCGGATCGACGTGGCCCGTCCCGACGTCGTCACCCCCCTGATGTTCGAGTTCGAGCTGCTGGCCCGGGCCCGCGGCGAGAAGAAGCGGATCGTCCTCCCCGAGGGCGACGAGCCCCGCATCCTCGCCGCCGCCGAGTCGATCCTCGCCCGCGGCGTGGCCGACCTGATCCTGCTGGGCGATGAGAACACGATCCGCGCCAAGGCGTCCCTGCTGGGCCACGACATCTCCGAGGCCAGCATCGTCTCGCCGCAGGACGCCGCCCACGTCGAGAAGTACGCGGCGGAGTACGCGCGGCTGCGCGCGAAGAAGGGCGTGACCCTCGAGCAGGCCCGCGAGAAGGTCCAGGACGTGTCCTACTTCGGCACGATGATGGTGCAGATGGGCGAGGCCGACGGCATGGTCTCCGGCGCCGTCCACTCGACCGCGCACACGATCCGGCCCAGCTTCGAGATCATCAAGACGCGCCCGGATGCGAAGATCGTCTCCTCCGTGTTCCTCATGGCCCTGCAGGACCGGGTCCTGGTCTACGGCGACTGCGCCGTGAACCCCGATCCGAGCGCCGAGCAGCTCGCCGACATCGCCGCCCAGTCCGCGGCGACCGCGGAGCAGTTCGGCATCGAGCCGCGGGTGGCGATGCTGTCCTACTCGACCGGCTCCTCCGGCTCCGGGGCCGATGTCGACAAGGTCCGCAAGGCCACCGAGCTGGTGCGTGCTGCCGCCCCGGACCTCTCGATCGAGGGCCCCATCCAGTACGACGCGGCCGTGGACGCCTCCGTCGCCAAGACGAAGCTGCCCGACTCCGCGGTCGCGGGCCGGGCCACGGTCTTCGTCTTCCCGGACCTCAACACCGGCAACAACACGTACAAGGCGGTGCAGCGCTCCGCCGGGGCGATCGCCATCGGCCCCGTGCTGCAGGGGCTGAACAAGCCCGTCAACGACCTCTCCCGCGGAGCGCTGGTCGAGGACATCATCAACACCGTCGTGATCACCGCGATCCAGGCGCAGACGCAGGACGCCCCTGCAGGAGGCTCGAACCCCTCATGACCCCGCACCCCGCGCCGGACGCGCGCGTCCTCGTCATCAACTCCGGCTCCTCCTCGCTGAAGTTCCAGCTGCTCGCCCCGGCGACCGGTCACGTGGACGCCTCCGGGATCGTCGAGCGGATCGGCCTCCCGACCGGGAGCGCGAGGATCGAGGCGGGCGACCGGGAGGCCGCCGTCGACGGGGAGGTCCCCGATCACGTCGAGGCGATGCGGGTGGTCGAGCGGCTGTTCTCCGAGGTCGGGATCTCCCTGGACGAGGACCGCGTGCTCGCCGTCGGCCATCGGGTCGTGCAGGGCGGGGCCCGCTTCTCCGAGCCGACGCTCATCGACTCCTGGGTGCGGGGGCAGATCCACGACCTGGGTGCCCTCGCACCGCTGCACAACTATGCGGCGGTCGACGGGATCGACGGGGCGCGCGCCCTCCTGCCGAAGGTTCCGCACGTCGCCGTCTTCGACACCGCCTTCTTCACGGGGCTGCCGGCGCGCAGCGCGAACTACGCCCTGAACCGGGAGATCGCCGAGGAGTACCGGATCCGCCGGTACGGCGCCCACGGCACCAGCCACCGCTACGTCTCCCAGGCCGTCGCCGCGATGATGGCCGGGCGCGGCCGGACCCCGGAGTCGCTGCGCCAGATCGTGCTGCACCTGGGCAACGGCGCCTCGGTCTCCGCGATCGACGGCGGGGAGCCCATCGACACGTCGATGGGCCTCACCCCGCTCGAAGGCCTGGTCATGGGCACCCGGACCGGAGATATCGACCCTTCCGTATACCTGCATCTGCACCGGCAGGGGAACCTCTCCCCCGCCGAGGTCGACACGATCCTCAACAAGCGCTCGGGCATGCTCGGCATGTGCGGGATGAGCGACTTCCGCGACATCGAGACGGCGATCGAGGCCGGCGACGAGCAGGCGGAGCTCGCGATGGAGGTGTACATCCACCGGCTGCGGAAGTACATCGGCTCCTACGCCTTCGCCCTGGGCGGGCTGGACGCGGTCACCTTCACCGCCGGGATCGGGGAGAACGCCGCGACCGTCCGGGCGCTCGCCCTGGCGGGCCTCGAAGAGTTCGGGATCGTGCTCGACGCGGAGGCGAACGCCGCGCGGGGCAAGGAGGCGCGGGTCATCTCCGCACCGTCCTCACGGGTGACGGTGCTCGTGGTCCCGACCAACGAGGAGCTCGCGATCGCGCAGCAGGCCGCGGAGGTCGCCGCCCGGCGCCGCTCCCGCTGATCGGGACGGGACCGCCGGGATCCGGCGGGGCGGGGAGCCCCGGTAGGATCACGACGGGCCCGACCCGGGGCTCCGCAGACGAGGGGACCCCACCGTGACCTACCGCGACCCGTTCACCGGCAGCCCGCAGCAGGGCGATGGCCAGGGCTCGAGCTCCGAGCCGTATGCGGGAGGCCCTGACCCGTACAGCACGGGCACGACCTCCTCCGCACCGCAGTACGCGCCTGCGCAGTCACCGTTCGACTCCGCGGCGCAGTACGCACTCCCGCCGTCGGGACCGCAGTTCGGCGGCGCCTCCCCGTCCTCGGCGGGCCCGGGCGCCGGAGGACCGTACGCCTCCGCCTATGCGGCGGCGCCGATCGGGCCGCGCCGGCGCAAGGGCATGAAGCGGATCATCTTCGGCTCCCTGGGCATCGTCGCGAACGCGATCGGGCTGCTGGTGATGCCGATCGTCGCGGTGTTCATCTCCACGGCCCTGGCCCTCGGCACGATGGGAGATCCGGTCTCGCTGGGGCCGACGGGAGGCTCCTTCCCGGTCGAGGACTCATCGATCTACTACATCGCCGTGCCCGCATCCGATCTCGGCACGGTGGAGTGCACGAGCCCGGACGGCGGGGCGCTCCTCACGCCGGAGAGCGGCACCATGAGCGCCGGGCAGATCGGCGGCGTCGAGTACGTGCAGGCCTTCAGCGTGGACCCCGCCGGGACGCAGCAGGTCTCCGTGGAGTGCACGGGCACGAGCGATGTCGCCTACACCTCCCTGGGTGTCGCAGGCACGCTGATCGGGCTGGTCGTCGGCTTCGCGATCCCGGTGCTGCTGGGCATCGTCGCTCTCATCCTGCTGATCTGGGGGATCGTCGCCCGCGTCCGCTCCTGACCCGAGGATCGCGGCCCCCGTCGACCCGCGCCGCGGGGCGGCGGGGGCTCGTCTATGCCCCGCGGGAGGTGCGACGCAGGGCCCGGCGGACCGTCCGCTCCCACAGACGGTCGTCGCGGGCGAGCCGACCGTCCCACGTGATGTCCAGGGCCATCGCGATCTGATGACGCTGCCGGGCATCGAGCGCCGTGAGCGGTGCGCGGGGGATCTCCACGCGGGCCCGGGGATCCGCAGGTGCGGCCGGGAGACGCGGTGCCCGGTCCGCGGTCCCGATCGGCGCGTCGGGTCCCGGGAACGGGCGGCGCGAGCGGCGACCCTCCGCGCCCCAGGCCGCCGGCTGCACGAGCGGCACCCAGATGACCAGGAACAGCAGGAGCACCAGAGTGAGGTAGCCCTCGCCCGGCCGCAGCAGGTTCGGGATGATGTAGGGCAGCAGCCGCGGGGTGAAGGCCCAGTCGTCGAAGGGCGCGAAGACGACGAGGGCGAGGACGGGCGCGAGCAGGGCCGCGAGGACCGTTCCCCCGACCACCCGGCGGCGGCTCATGGCTCCTCCTCGCGGGAGTCGTACAGCGTGGTCGGCGTGTAGACGGAGCCGATCTCGAAGTCGGAGGCTCCCGGGTATGCGGGGGGTGCCGTGGCGACCTCGTCATCTCCTGTGCCGTCCCCGGCGTCCGCTCCGGTGCCCGCCTCCGGCGGGTCTCCGGGGTCTGCGGCCGACGCCGCCAGGACCAACTCCGGACCGGGCCCGGAGCCCTTCCTCGTGTCCTGGTCGGGGTCCGGCCCAGAATCCTCGGAGAGCTGGGGGCCGCCCGATGGTTCGAGGCCGGGCGTCCGCCCCAGCAGCTCTGCGAGGGCACGGGCACCGCCGGGGGTCGCGAACTCGTCCCGCCATGGGATCCCTGCCGCGGCGGCGAGGTCCTGCAGCTGAGCCACCGTGCGGGTCACGGGGGTCGAGGCATCCAGATCGATGGGGGCCAGACGGCCGCGACGGCGCCGGACCGTCCGGACGGGCGCGGTCGTCGGGGCCTTCCCCGCAGCGGACACGGGCGGGTGCGCCGGCGCAGCGGCCTCCCCTCCGGGTGCCTCCGCCGGTGCGTCACGTCGCCGCAGCGCCAGCAGGGGGATCCCCAGGAAGGCGATGGCCAGCACGAGCAGCTGCACCTCGAAGGCTCTGCTGTACAGCAGATGCGCGAGGTCCCGCAGCCCCAGGAGGTCCACAGCGCCTGCCATGCGGCGGGCGATCATCTCGCCGGGTGTGGGCCAGGAGCTCGCGCCCACCGTGAGCAGGGGCGAGCAGCCGAGGACCAGCACCACGCCGAGGACCACGGTGGCGGCGCGGGACCGGTCGCCGGGCCTCCGAGGTCTGGTGGTCATCGGATCTGCCTCGGCCTCAGGTGGTGACGACGACCTCGACGCGCTGGAACTCCTTGAGGTCCAGATATCCCGTGGTCGCCATCGCATGACGCAGGGCGCCGACGAGATTGGTGGTCCCCTCCGCGTTCAGGCCCGGTCCGAACAGGATCTGCTCGAGCGGGGCGACGGTGCCGACCTCCACACGGTGCCCGCGCGGCAGGCTCGCGTGGTGCGCCTCGCTGCCCCAGTGGCGGCCGCGGCCGGGGGCCTCCTCCGCACGGGCCAGGGCCGCGCCGACCATGAGGCCGTCGGCGCCGCAGGCGATCGCCTTGACGAGGTCGCCGCTGCGGCCCAGGCCGCCGTCGGCGATGACGTGCACGTAGCGGCCGCCGGACTCGTCCATGTAGTCACGGCGGGCGGCGGCGACGTCGGCCACCGCGGTCGCGAGCGGCACCTGGATGCCGAGGGTCTCGCGCGTGGTGTGGGAGGCGCCGCCGCCGAAGCCGACCAGCACGCCGGCCGCGCCGGTGCGCATGAGGTGCAGGGCCGCGGTGTAGGTCGCGCAGCCGCCCACGATCACGGGCACGTCGAGCTCGTAGATGAAGCGCTTGAGGTTCAGCGGCTCGCGGCCCGAGGACACGTGCTCCGCGGACACGGTCGTCCCGCGGATGAAGAACAGGTCGACCCCGGCGTCGACGACGGTGCGCCAGTGCTCCTGGGTGCGCTGCGGGGACAGGGCGCCGGCCGCGGTCACCCCCGCCTCGCGCAGCTCGCCGATCCGCGCCGTGATCAGCTCCGCCTGGACGGGAGCGGCGTAGGCGTCGCGGAGGACCTGCACGATCTCCGAGTCCGAGGCGTTCTCGATCCGCTCGAACTGCTCCGTGGGGTCCTCGTAGCGGGTCCACAGGCCCTCGAGGTCGAGCACCCCGAGGCCGCCGTGACGCCCCAGCTCGATCGCGGTCGCCGGGGACACCAGAGAGTCCATCGGCGCCCCGAAGATCGGGATGTCGAAGTGGTAGGCGTCGACCTGCCAGGCGGTCGACACGTCCTCGGGGTCCCGCGTGCGGCGGGAGGGGACCACGGCCACGTCGTCGAAGCTGTAGCTGCGTCGTCCCCGCTTGTTGCGGCCGATCTCGATCTCGCTCATCACGGGCTCAGTCTACCGGCGCGACGGCGACCGGATCCCCCAGGGGCCAGTCGAGGGGGACATCGGGCGTCCTCCCCTTCGAGGACAGGAACCGGTTGAAGTTCTCCGCCCACTCGCGGTGCCAGGTCATCTGCCGCTGATGCAGCTCGGCGAGCGGGGTCGCACCGAGCACGTCGAACTTCGCGACCTGGGCACGCAGCACGTCCAACGTCGCGGAGACGTCGACGTCCGCGGTGTGCAGACGCCCGTCCTGGCTGATCCCGTAGACCTCGAGCAGGTCGGTGAGGGTGCGCTTGCCCTTGCGATAGCGGTCCAGGCCCCGGTCCAGGACGAGCGGATCGATCACCGGGGCGATCTGCCGCCCCAGACGCTGGGCGAGGGTGGGCAGGCCGCTGCGTCGCAGCTCGTTCTCGAGGATCGCCAGATCGAAGCTGCCGTTGAAGGCCACGACCGGCACGTCCTTGAGCAGGGCGTCCGCGAGCAGGGAGGCGACCTCCTCGAGGGCGGGAGCGGGGGCCGAACCGTGCGCGGCGGCATGCTCGCTGCTGATGCCGTGGATGCGGGCCGCCTGCTCCGGGATGGGGATCCCCGGATCGATCAGCCAGGTCGCCACGGTCTCGTTCTCCCGGCCGGGCCCGACGGAGTGGACCAGGGCGGCCGTGACGATGCGGTCCTTCGCCGTGTCGGTGCCGGTGGTCTCGGTGTCGAAGCCGAGCAGCGGCCGCTCGGCCCAGGACGAGGATGCGGTGTTCATGGCTCCACCCTAGGCGTCGGGGCGGACAGTCCTCGCCCGCCGTTCGCGGCGCTCGACGGGCGAGGCCGCCCCGGATGCCTCCCCGGCACGGGCCGCCGCCGTGCCGCGGCCCGGATCCGCCGTCACCGCCCCTCTCAGGCCGCGAGCACGAGGCGTCCGGCGAGGACCCCGAGGATCAGCGAGGCGCCGGCGATCACCGGCGCGAGCAGGCCGAGCACGATCCCCCACGCCGAGGCCGGCGGCCGCTCGTGCCGGAGCAGCCCGGCGGCACCGGAGCCGATCGCCGCGAGGCCGAGGCCGGTCCCCAGGAGCGCCGGCGCCACCAGCAGCCGCACGCCCGAGCCCTGCGTCGCGTGCACGAGACCGATCCCGCCGGCGCCCACGAGCGCGATCAGGACCGCGAGGAGGGCCAGGAGCAGAGCCACGAGGCCGAGGCGAGGTGCGGCGCCCGGCATCGGATCCCCGCGGCGGGCGGCATCGATCGGGGGGAGCGGCTCCGGCGGGCTCATGGATCCACGGTAGCGGCACCCGCAGCACGGGAACCAGCGCACGAACGAGAGGGCCGTTCCGGCTCAGATCTCACCGGATCTGAACCGGAACGGCCCTCTCGGACAGGGGCGGACGCGAAGGCGGCGGGCGTGCCCCCGCCCGTCAGCGCACCGAGTAGTTCGGCGCCTCGACGATCGCGGCCATGTCGTGCGGATGCGACTCCTTCAGACCCGCCGAGGTGATGCGGACGAAGCGGCCCCTCTCCTGGAGCTCGGGGACCGTGTGCGCACCGACGTAGAACATCGACTGCGCGAGGCCGCCCACGAGCTGATGGACGACGGAGCCCAGCTGGCCCTTGTAGGCGACGCGGCCCTCGATGCCCTCGGGGACGATCTTGTCGTCGCTGGAGACGTCGGCCTGGAAGTAGCGGTCCTTGGAGAAGGACTTCTTGCCGCGGGAGGCCATGGCGCCCAGGGAGCCCATGCCGCGATAGGCCTTGAACTGCTTTCCGGCCACGAGGACGACCTCGCCCGGGGACTCCTCGGTGCCGGCCAGCAGCGAGCCGAGCATGACGGTGTCCGCCCCGGCCACGAGGGCCTTGGCGATGTCGCCGGAGTACTGCAGACCGCCGTCGCCGATCAGCGGGACGCCCGCCGGGCGGCAGGCCTTGGAGGCCTCGTGGATCGCGGTGATCTGCGGGACGCCGACGCCGGCGACGACGCGGGTGGTGCAGATCGATCCGGGGCCCACGCCCACCTTGACGGCGTCCGCCCCCGCGTCCACAAGCGCCTGAGCACCCGCCCGCGTGGCCACGTTTCCGCCGATGACCTGCACGTCCGCGAAGTACGGGTCGTTCTTGATCCGGGCGATCATCTCCAGGGCGAGGCGCGCGTGGCCGTTCGCGGTGTCGACCACGAGCACATCCGCTCCCGCATCGCGCAGCGCACCCGCCCGGTCCAGGGAATCGCCGAAGAAGCCGACCCCGGCGCCCACCAGCAGGCGGCCCTGGCCGTCCTTGGAGGCGTTCGGGTACTGCTCGGACTTCACGAAGTCCTTGACGGTGATGAGGCCGGTGAGCTTCCCGGCGGCGTCCACGATCGGGAGGCGCTCGCGCTTGTTGCGGCGCAGCAGCGCCGTGGCCTCCTCGGAGGTGACGTCCTCCGGCGCGGTGAACAGCGGCTGGGAGGTCATCACGTCGCCGACCCGGGTCGAGGACCACTCGGCGACGGGGATGAAGCGCAGGTCGCGGTTGGTGCAGATGCCCAGGAGGACGCCCCCGTCGTCGACGACCGGCAGGCCGGAGACGCGGAACTGGCCGCAGACGGAGTCGAAGTCCTCGAGCGTGGCCTCGGGGCCGATGGTCACCGGGTTGGTGATGCGCCCCGTCTGGGTGCGCTTGACGAGGTCGACCTCATGGGCCTGGTCCTCGATGGAGAGGTTGCGGTGGAGGATGCCGATGCCGCCGTGCCGGGCCATGGCGATGGCCATGCGCGCCTCGGTGACGGTGTCCATGGCGGCGCTCGCGAGGGGCACGCGCAGGGAGATCTCCTTGGTGAGGCGACTGGTCGTGTCCGCCTCGGAGGGGATGACGTCGGTCTCTCCGGGGAGGAGGAGGACGTCGTCGTAGGTCAGGCCGATGAAACCGAACGGATCCGCACTCGTCATGCACCGATGCTACCCGGGGGTCCTCGGCGCGGCAGTCCCCGGACGACGTGGTCCCCACCACGTGGCCGGGGACGAGGCGCGGGCTCGGAGAGGGGGCGTACCCTTCCCGCATGAGCGCACCGACCCCGTACATCCTGTTCCCGGGCACCGCTCGTGACGCCCTGACCTTCTACCGCGAGGTCTTCGGCGGCGAGCTCTCGCTGCACACCCATGCCGAGTTCTCCCGCGACGAGGGGACCCCGGAGGCCATCGCGCACGGCGAGCTGCGCGGGATCGTGGATCTGCAGGGCGCGGACGCCTCCGGCGTCGATGGGTCCCTCCGCGTCGAGGGCCTCATGCTCTCGCTGCTCGGCGCGGCGGACTCCACGACGCTGCGCACCTGGTTCGCGCGTCTGAGCGCAGGCGGCGAGGTGGTCGACGACCTGCAGCGCCGCCCCTGGGGCGCCTCGGACGGGCAGGTGCGGGACCGCTTCGGCCTGCACTGGCTGATCGGCTACGAGCACGGGGAATCGGACGCCGCGAGCTGAGCCGCCCCGTCCGGAGGGCGAGGCGACCGGGTCCCGGCATGCCCTCGGGTCATCTGCGGCCGGGTCCCTGCTCGGGGACCGGGGACGGGTCGGGAGAGAGCACGGGGTCGCCGGGTCGGGCGGGCTCCTTCCCGCCGAGCACCCTCCGGGCATGGTCGAAGTCGCGCTGGAAGCGCTCCTCGTCCTGCCCGTACTCGGGCCTCCAGATCATGCCGATGCGCTGCGCCATCTCGCGATGGGCCGCCTCGCGTCGTCCCCTGCGGGAGGCGGCGATGAGCTCCGCCCGCGGCGGGGAGGGTCGCAGCCCGGCGGCGGCCTGGAGCACCCGCAGCCCGTCGAAGCCGGGGTCGTCCCAGCCGATGTGGGGGATGCGCCACTGCTCGCGCGCGGCCTCGTCCGGGGCGGTGGGGGCGCCGATGCCGATGAGCGCGTCGTAGCCCCGCTCGGCCTCCCCCACGGCGTAGACCACCTCCGCGAGCGGGACGTCCTGTCTGACCCGCAGACCGCGGCGCAGCGCGAGCCGGCCCGCGGCCTCATCGAGCAGCGCGGCGCGGTGCGTCGCGATCAGCGGCACGAGCGCCCACAGCGCGAGCAGCGCCCACAGGCCCAGCCAGCTGAGGACGAGCTGGACGGCCATCGGCTGCAGCAGCTCGGTGAGCCGGCCCGCGTCCCCGGCCGCGATCCGTGCGGCGCGCCACTGCTCGAGACCGGCGGCCGGGAAGGCGGCGAGCACGGCGGCGACGAGCGGGAGCCCGATCAGCGCGCCCGGACGGTAGCGCGACGCCACGGTGGGGCCGATGATCACGCGGCCGTCGCGGGTGCGCCGCGGCGCCGGTGCCGCGCCTTCGTGGGCCCAGCCCTGCGCCGGGGTGCCCGCGTGCTGTCCGTCCTGGTCCTCCGCCACGGGATCAGGGTACGCGGCGGGTGCTGAGGAGCTCGCGCCGCTGTCCTGTGATCGGGTCGGTGAACGCGAGGCGGCGGGAGAGCAGGGCGAGCGGCGGGTCGGCGGGACCGGGACGCCGCACGCGCGGATAGAGGTCATCGCCCAGGATCGGCATGCCGCGGTGGGAGAGCTGGACGCGCAGCTGGTGGGTGCGTCCGGTGCGCGGGAGCAGGGCGAGGTCGAGGAATCCGTCCGCCGCGTCGAGAACCTGGACCTCGGTGAACGCGTCGGGCTCCCCGGGCTCGACGCGGGTCTGCAGCATGCCGCGCTCGCGCACCAGGCGGTCGCGCATCGTGAACCGCTCCCCCACGACGGGCATCTCCCCGGGCGGGGCGTGCACGCGGGCGCGGTACTCCTTGGTGACCTCGCCGCGGGCGAAGAGCCCCTGGTAGGCGGCCCGCTCCTGCGGGCGGATCCCGAAGGCGAGGACCCCGGCGGTGCGACGGTCCAGCCGGTGCAGCGGGGTGAGGGTCTCGATGCCGGTCAGGCGGCGCAGCCGCACGAGGGCGCTGGCGAGGATGTGCGCTCCGCGCGGCATGGTCGCCATGTCATGGGGCTTGTCGAGCACCAGCAGGTGGGCGTCCTGGAGGAGGATCGGCAGCGGGATGTCGGGGACGTCCTCGGGGGCGAGCTCGCGGTGCAGCCAGATCTCCTCGCCCTCGTGGATCGGGGTGTCGGCGGCGAGGACGGAGGCATCGGCCCGGACGATCTCTCCGCGGGCGAAGCGCAGCGACAGGTCGGTGGCGCCTGGGGCGAGCAGGGCGGGCAGGCGGCTGGCGAGGATCTCGAGGGCCGGTCCCGGGCGGGGAGCGCGCACATGGATCGGATCGAGGCCCTCGCGCTGCGGGAGCGGCGGCGGCAGGCGGCGTGCGCGGGCGCGGGCCGCCCTGCCGGGACGGCGTCCGTCCGGCGCAGCGGGGCCCTCACCTGCGGGGCGGCGGGTCACAGTCCCCAGATCGCGAAGGTGGCGATGTTGTGCGCGAGGTAGAAGCCGATCAGGGTGGCCAGGACGAGGTTCGGGTGCAGGTCGATCCAGGTCTGCGCGTGGCGCTCGCGCTCCCGCAGCGCCCGCGGGGTGATCTCCTCGATCTGCTGGATCTCGACGCCGGCGGCACGGGCCCGTTCGACCATGGCGTGCTGGGCGCCGATGCCGAAGAAGCGTCCGGAGACGTTCACGAGGCGGTGTCCCTCGCGGTCGATGACGAAGACGCCGTCGTACGGCGCATCGGGCAGGTCGAGCATCTCCGCCGGGGTGGCGCCGCGGTCGATCCGGTGCACCGCGAGCACACGGGAGACCTCGCCCCAGGGCACGTCGACGGCGCGGCGGAACAGGCCGCGCACCGCCATCCCGTGCTCGGTCAGCTGCAGCCAGGTGGTGAGGATCCGGGCGACGAGGACGACGCTCGCGGCGGCGACGGCGACCCAGCCCAGCAGCGGCAGGGAGAACACGGCGTCGTGGAGGATGCGGGGGTCGCCCCACAGCCGCTGGCCGATGAAGCTGATCAGGACCAGGAACTCGAGCACGATCACGAAGACGACGGCCGCGAGGAGCGTGCCGATCACCGCGGGTGCCGGGGGGCCGAAGACGCGCGTGGACTGCGCGACGGCCGATGCCGGGGTGCTGCGTCGAGCGCGGCTCACAGGTCCTCCTCCCTCCCGCCGATGTGTGCGGGGCCACGTCATAGTAGGCCGACGGGGTGTCCGGATCCTGCGCATCGCCGCGGGTCGGACGCATCTGGATGCAGGAAGGGCGGGCGACGACGGCGCATGCCGTGCCACCCGCCCTCCTCACGGGGCGGTCGTCCGGGGGACGACCGGACGGGGCCCTGGTCAGACCCTGTCCGACTGCCCGATCGACGTCAGCACCGGCCTTCGGGGGACGCTCGTTCCTCACGCCCTCTCCGGCCGGAGCCGGCGCCGATCAGGCGGCGTCCTCCTCGTCCTTCTTCTCGACCACGAGGGTCTCGGTCGTGAGGACCAGGGTCGCGATCGAGGACGCGTTGCGCAGGGCGGAGCGCGTGACCTTGACCGGGTCGATGATGCCCGCGGCGACCAGGTCGACGTAGTCGCCGGTCGCAGCGTTCAGGCCGTGGCCGATCTCCTCGGCCCGGACCTTCTCGACGACGACGTAGCCCTCGAGGCCCGCGTTCTCGGCGATCCAGCGCAGCGGCTCGACGAGCGCCTTGGCGACGGCGCGCACGCCGACGGCCTCGTCGCCCTCCTTGCCGAGGTCGCCCTCGAGCACGGAGGAGGCCTGGACGAGGGCGCTGCCGCCGCCGGCGACGATGCCCTCCTCGATGGCGGCGCGAGTCGCGGAGACCGCGTCCTCGATCCGCATCTTCTTCTCCTTGAGCTCGACCTCCGTGTGGGCGCCCACCTTGATGACGGACACGCCGCCGGCGAGCTTGGCGAGACGCTCCTGGAGCTTCTCGCGATCCCAGTCGGAGTCGGTCGCGGCGATCTCGGAGCGGATCTGCGCGACGCGGTCGGCCACGGCCTCGTCATCGCCGGCGCCGCCGACGATGGTGGTGGTGTCCTTGGTGACCACGACGCGGCCCGCGTGGCCGAGGACGTCGGTGCCGACGGTCTTCAGGTCCAGGCCCAGGTCGGAGGTGACGACCTGCGCGCCGGTGAGCACCGCGATGTCCTGCAGCATCGCCTTGCGGCGGTCGCCGAAGGCGGGGGCCTTGACGGCCGCGCCCTTGAAGGCGCCGCGCAGCTTGTTGACGACCAGCGTGGACAGGGCCTCGCCGTCGACGTCCTCCGCGATGATGAACAGGGGCTTGCCGCCCTCGACGACCTTCTCCAGCAGCGGCAGGATGTCCGCGACCGCGGAGATCTTGCCCTGGTGCAGCAGGACCTGGGCGTCCTCGAGGACGACCTCCTGACGGTCGGCATCGGTCACGAAGTGCGGGGAGATGAAGCCCTTGTCGAACTGCATTCCCTCGGTGAAGTCGAGCTCCATCGCGGTCGTGGAGGACTCCTCGACCGTGATGACGCCGTCCTTGCCGACCTTGTCGAAGGCCTCGGCGAGCAGCTCGCCGATCTCGCGGTCCTGGCTGGAGACGGCCGCGACATCCGCGATCTGCTCCTTGCCGTCGACCTCGATGGCGATCTCGCCGAGCTTGGCGGAGACGGCCTCGACGGCGGCCTCGAAGCCGCGCTTGAGGGCGGCCGGCGCCGCGCCGGAGGTGACGTTGCGCAGACCCTCGTGGACGAGCGCCTGAGCGAGGACCGTGGCCGTGGTGGTGCCGTCACCGGCGACGTCGTTCGTCTTGGTGGCCACCTCCTTGGTCAGCTGGGCGCCGAGGTTCTCGAAGGGGTCCTCGAGCTCGATCTCACGAGCGATGGTCACGCCGTCGTTCGTGATGGTGGGGGCGCCCCACTTCTTGTCGAGGACGACGTTGCGGCCCTTGGGGCCGAGCGTCACCTTGACGGTGTTCGCGAGGCGGTCGACGCCCCGCTCGAGGGCGCGCCGCGCCTCCTCGTCGTAGATGATCTCCTTCGCCATGGGGCTCAGGCCTCGACGATCGCGAGGATGTCGCGCGAGCCCAGGATGAGGAACTCGTCGCCGCCGTACTTCAGCTCGGTGCCGCCGTACTTGGAGAAGACGACCTTGTCGCCCACCTTGACGTCCATGGGGACGCGCTGGCCCTTGTCGTCGAAGCGGCCCTCGCCGACGGCGACGACCTCGCCCTCCTGGGGCTTCTCCTTGGCGGTGTCGGGGATGACCAGACCGGACGCGGTCGTCTGCTCTGCCTCGAGCGGCTTGACGACGACACGATCCTCGAGGGGCTTGATGGAGACCGACATGCGGATCCACTCCTTCTTCGATGAATGACTCTGCGAGTTCTGGGTTCGGATCCCCGGAGCGGTCGTCGTCGCGGTGCCGACCGGGTGGGGACCCGTCTGGCAGCTCTGGCACTCGGGCCAGGTGACTGCCAACGAGGACCACTCTAGAACCGCTCTGGCACTCGCGCAAGACGAGTGCTAATCCGTGTCGACCGGCGGCATCCCCGCCGCCCGGGCGAGGCGTCGGGCACGTCGCGGGCGGAGGCTCGGGCACTGGGCGAGCAGCGGCCCCCGCCGCCCTCCGAGCCGTCCGGATGCGAGGCAGATCAACGACCCCGATCACAGAAGGATCTGCAGGTCATGTCCGGATTGTGAAGCCGACAACAACGGCGGGATATTCGGAAGACACCAGCTCCGCGCAGTGGTTGCATCGAGTGTCATCTCGTGACGATCCGCCCGCGATCCGGGGGCGTCACGGCACCATCGCACCGAGGGGAACCACACCCATGAACACTTTCCACCGCGTCGACCAGCTGCACCGCATCGACCGGGTCGCCTCCCAGAGCACGACCCGCACCGAGGACGAGGTCTCCTCCTCGCACCGTCTGCGCCTCCTGTTCGCCCGCTGATCCGCGGGGCGCCGGTCCCGGCGCCGCCCGCACCTGCCACGGCCGTACCCTTCCGGGTGCGGCCGCTCCGCATTCCGGGGCCTCCGCGGCCGCCCGCGCTCCGGGCCGTGCGCGTGATCTGGAGTGCCTGGCGCTGCTGTTCCGGCCGCACCCACCCGCGCTCAGGGGCGTCCCGCCGCCTCGATGATCCGCCGGACGGCCGCCTCGTCGAAGGAGTAGACGGGCCGCCGCACGTCGGCCTCCTCGAGGCTGTCGCCCGCATTCGCCCACAGCGAGGTGGTGATGCGCGCGGGCGCCTGCGGATCCGATGCGTCGATCTCCACGAGGCTCGCCCCGGACAGCGCGTGCGCCCGTTCCTCTCCCCCTCCGGCGAGGGGATCGACGACGTTCGTGATACCCGGTGCCACGTGCACGGGGATGCCCGCGAGCGCGCCGTCGAGACCGTGATGGTAGTGACCGGAGAGGATGACGCGCACATCGCTCCCGGAGAGGACGGCCGCGAGCTCCTCGAGGCCGTCCAGCTCGAGCGCCTGCAGCAGCGGCGTCGCCCCGGTCAGCGGCGGATGGTGCAGGACCAGGACGCTCCCGCCCGGAGCCGGCTCGGCGAGGACTCCGCGCAGCCAGTCCAGCTGGGCCGGCTCGAGGTGCCCGTAGCCGGCACCGGGGACGCTCGAGTCCAGCACGATCGCGCGGGCTCCCCCGGCGATGGGGACCAGGCGGTCCTGGAAGGGCGCGGCGTGGTCACCGGGGCCCGCGACCGCGGCGTAGGCGAGGGGCATGTCGTGGTTGCCCATCGCGACGGCGAGCGCCGCCCCGAGGTGCTGCGCGAAGGGATCGAGCTGCGCGTGCAGACGCCGGTAGCTCTCCTCGGTGCCGTCCTCGGAGGCGTCGCCGGAATGGACGACGAGGTCGATGCCCTCCAGGTGGGACAGCCTCTCGAGGACCGCCGCGAGCGCGGCCGCGGTGTCGATGCGGCCGTAGTGCCGGGCGGTCGGGTCGCCGAACAGGTGGGTGTCGGTCAGATGCAGGATGCGCATGGGCCGACGCTATCGGTCGGAGGTGACGAGCGGGCGAACGCCGGGCGTCGTGCCGCCGGATGCCTCGTCCTCCCGGCCCGGGCAGACCCCGCCCCGCACCGCTGCCCGGGAATGAGGCAGACGCACGAGGAGCCCGGTACTGCTGCCCGGGGATGAGGCACACCGGAACACTTCTGCGCCATTCCCGGGCAGACCTCCGCTGTCCGGGCACACTGATGCCGGAAGCTGCGCGGTCGGTGGTTCGGGGGCAGGACGCGTCCCCAAAGGACACGGCCCGCCCGCCCCCGGGACGACGCAACGCCGCCCGTGCCGAGCCGGGACGCCCCGTGATGAGCCGGGACGCCGTGAGCGGATCGAGGGCCGGGACGTCAGAGCCCGACCCACTCGGAGTCCCCACCCGCGAAGCGCTGGTGCTTCCAGATGGGCACCCGGCGCTTGACCTCGTCGACCAGCTCGTCGCAGGCGGCGAAGGCGAGCTTGCGGTGCGGGGCGGAGACCGCGCACACGAGCGCGGAATCGCCGATCCGCAGCGGGCCGACGCGATGGGCGAGGGCCACCAGGACGTCCGTGTAGCGCTCGGCGACATCGGCCGCGACCTCGGCGATCGCCTGCGGCGCGAGAGGGTGGGCGCTGTAGTCCAGCGTCAGCACGCCGCGACCGCCGTCATGGTCGCGGACCACCCCGTCGAAGGTGACGACGGCACCGCAGCGGGCGTCGCCGACCGCGGAGGCCATCTCCGCGACGGAGACCGGCCCCTCCCCGATGCTCGCATGGCGCACGCGCTGCGCGGCGGCGCCGAGGTCGGGGTCGCCGGGCACGCGCAGCGACTGCGGGTCGGCGGCGAAGGGGGTGGGGCCCTGCGAGGCCTGGAGGCGGGAGTCGTGCTCGCTCATGCCGATGCCCCGTCCGCTCCGGACCGGCCAGGCCCGTCGTCGCACCGCCCGATCTCTGCCTCGTCGGCCTGCTCGTGCCCTCCGCCGTCGCGCTGCTCGAGGAGGTGGTCGAGGATCGGGTCGAGGACGGCGATCCCGTCCCGCACGCCGCCCCGGGAACCGGGCAGGTTCACCACGAAGGTGCGTCCTGCCATGCCTGCGAGGCCGCGGCTGAGCAGCGCCGCCGGGGCCGTCCCCGCGCCGCGGCGGCGGACCTCCTCGAGGACCCCAGGCAGCTCCCGGTCCAGGAACGGGGCGGTCTGCTCGGGGGTGACGTCGCTCGGGGCGATCCCGGTCCCCCCGGAGGTGATGAGGACATCGACGCCGGTGGAGAGGACCGCACCGATCGCCTCCCCCACGGCCGGGCCGTCGGAGACCACCTGCACGGGGGCGACGTCCAGGCCCCGTGCGCACAGCCAGTCATGCAGGATCGGACCGGTGCGGTCCTCATAGGTGCCGTCGGCCGCGCGGGTCGAGGCGATGAGGACGTGGGCGCGCCCGCACAGCGCCGCCCTGCCCTCGGGGGCCGGGGCGCGGCAGTCGAGGTCGCTGCGGCGCGCGGGGATGTCCCTCATCGGGCGTCTCCCGAGGCGGGCGGCTCGTCGTGGACGGTGCGGTCGCCGGGCTCCCGGGGGGCCTCGCCGTCCGCGCCCTCGCGGCTCCAGTCACCGCTCTTGCCGCCCGACTTCTCCTCGACCCGGATCTGCTCGATCACGGCGAGGTGGTCGACGGCCTTGATCATGTCGAAGACGGTGAGGGCGGCGACGGTGACGGCGGTCAGCGCCTCCATCTCGACGCCGGTCACGCCGCGGGTGCGGACGCGGGCGCTGATCTCGACCACGTCGTCGTGGGCATCCAGGTCGACCTCGACCCCGCTGAGCGGCAGCGGATGGCACAGCGGGATGAGGTCCGGGGTGCGCTTGGCGCCCATGATGCCGGCGATCCGGGCTACGGGCAGCGCCTCCCCCTTGGGCAGGGTGCCCTCGGCGATACGGGCGATCACATCGGGGCGGGTGCGCAGCACGGCGCGGGCGCGGGCGGCCCGAGAGGTGGAGGCCTTGTCGGTGACGTCGACCATGTGGGCGGAGCCGTCCGCGCGCACATGCGACAGGTCGGGTGCGCCGGGGGCGGTCATGCGCCGGCCCCCGGCAGGAGGATCGTCTCGAGCATGTCCCCATCGTGGACCATGTCGACGCCGACCGGGATCCGCACGAGCGCATCGGACAGGGCGAGGGCGCCCAGCAGGTGCGAGGACGCCCCGCTGACCAGCCGCACCTCCCCCGAGGGCAGCAGGCGGGCGCGGCGGTACTGCTCGAGCGCGACCGGCGAGGACTGCGGCTCCTCGAGGCGGAGCGGGGCCCGCAGCATCGTCCGCGGCGGAGCGCCGAGGGCCGGCCGGGCGATCAGCTCGAGGCTCAGCAGGGCGGAGACGGGATTCCCGGGGAAGGCGAGCCAGGGCAGGCGGTGCCCGTCGATCTCGATGATGCCGATGCCCTGCGGTCCGCCGGGCTGCAGGGCGACCTTCGGGAAGGAGAGGCGCACCCCCGGCAGCTCGGCGGCCTGTCGCACCACCTCGTAGGCTCCGGCGCTCACGCCGCCGCTGGTCACGACGAGATCTGCGCCCGTCTCGGCGGTCAGGCGGCCGATGGCGGCACGCAGCTCCTCCGGGTCGTCGGGGACCGTCGCGGTCGCGGCGATCTCCGCGCCCGCCTCGAGCAGGGCGGCGGCGAGCCCCGGCCCGTTCGCGTCGAAGGCCGCCCCCTCGCGCAGCAGGCCGCCGGAGCGCTCCGCGCTGCGGACCTCGCTGCCGGTGGAGATCACGAGCGCCCTCATGGGCGCGAGGGTGCGCACGCGCTCCACGCCGCAGGCGGCCAGGTGCGCGATGCGGGCGGGGGTGAGCACGGTCCCCTCGCGCAGGATCACGTCCCCGGCGCGGGTGTCGGAGGCGGCCCGGCGCACGAACCGGCCCGCGTCCACGGCGGCGGGCCGCAGCGCGATGCTCTCCCCGGGGGCGGGGAGAGCATCGAAGGAACCGGGGGCGGACTCCTCCACGGGCACGACGAGATCGGCGCCGGTCGGGATCGGCGCGCCGGTCATGATGGGGCTCGCCGTGCCCGGGACGTGGCCTGCCACGCCCTGCCCGGCGGCGATCGCCGCGGCGGCGCGCAGGCGCACCTCCTCCCCCGGGGCCCGCAGATCGGCGGCCACGACCGCGAAGCCGTCCATCTGGGAGTTGTCCAGGGCCGGCACGTCGACGCGGGAGCGGACATCGCTCGCGCACACGCGCCCCAGCAGGATCTCCGTGACCGGCTCGTCCCTGTGCCGGCGGTGCGCACCGAGCAGGGCGATCGCGTCATCCCGATGGTCCGCGAGGGGGATCCGGGATCTGTCCTCCATGCGCCTGCCTCCTCGTGGTTCCTGCCGCCGGCCGCAGGACCCGTCGATCCGGTCCCTGCACCGTCCAGTATCTCCCCCGAGGGAGCCCCCGACCGAGGCCGGGACCTTCGTCCGGCCGCCGTGGAGGCGGGGCGCCTATCCTGGAGGCCAGGATGCATCGCGCGCATGCGTCCGATGCTCCCGAGGCGAGAGGCGGCGAACATCCCATGGCCGGACGCGGCGTGTCGCTCGGGATCCCCCGACCCCGCACCACGGATCCGATGGCGGTGCGGCTCCCGGACACGACGGACCGTCCGCGGACTCCGGCTCTCCTGGACAGCTTCGGCCGGGAGGCGACCGATCTGCGGATCTCGCTGACGGACTTCTGCAACCTGCGCTGCTCCTACTGCATGCCCGCCTCGGGCCTGACGTTCCTGCGCGGCGAGGCGCTGCTGAGCACCGCGGAGATCATCCGGATGGTGCGGATCGCCACGGAGCTGCTGGGCGTCACGCAGGTGCGCCTGACCGGCGGGGAGCCGCTGACCCGCCACGATCTTCCGGAGATCGTCGCCGGCATCTCCGCCCTGCCCGCGGCCCCGGACGTGTCCCTCACGACCAACGCGATCGGCCTCGAGTCCCGGGCCGCGCAGCTGCGCGCCGCGGGCCTGGACCGGATCAACGTGTCCCTGGACTCGGTGGTCTCGGCGACCTTCGAGCGGATCACGCGCCGCCCCCTGCTGCACCGGGTGCTCGAGGGGATCGAGGCCGCGCGGGAGGCGGGGCTGGCCCCGATCAAGGTCAATGCCGTGCTGCTGCCGGGGGTGAACGACCATGAGCTGCCGGACCTGCTGGACTGGTGCCTGGAGCGGGACCTGCAGCTGCGGGTGATCGAGCAGATGCCGCTGGATGCCGACCACGGCTGGGAGCGCGCACGCATGATCACGGCCGCCGATGTCCATGCCCTGCTCGCCCCGCACTACCGCCTCTCGCCCGCCCCTGTGGCGCGAGAGGGCGCGCCCGCGGAGCTGTTCGACGTCGCCGATCCCGTGACCGGCGCGCACCGGGGACGGATGGGCATCATCGCCTCGGTGACGCGCCCCTTCTGCGCCGACTGCAGACGCACACGGCTCACCGCCGAGGGTCGGGTGCGCACCTGCCTGTTCTCCCATGAGGAGACGGACCTGCGCGGCGCCCTGCGCGCGGGGGCGTCCGATGCGCAGATCGCGGACATGTGGCGGGCCGCCCAGTGGGGCAAGGCGGCCGGTCACGGCATGGACTCCCCGGACTTCGTCCAGCCCCAGCGACCGATGAGCGCGATCGGAGGATGACCATGACGAATACGCCGGCCGATATCACCGGATCCCCCGTCCGGGTGGAGGTGCACCTGTTCGCGGGCGTCGCCGCGGCTCTCGGCACGGAGCGCCTGGACCTCGAGGCGGCCGATGTCGCCGGGGCCCTCGGCCAGCTGCGGGACCTCGCAGGCGGGGACGGCGACCGGATCGTGCGCGCCTGCAGCGTGCTGGTGAACTCGGTCGTCTGCCGGGACGAGGGGCGTGCGCTCGCCACCGGGGACCGGATCGACGTGCTGCCGCCCTTCGCGGGCGGGTGACGATGCAGAACCTCGACCACGGGGCGGGGGCCGGGTGCGATGCGCACCCGGCCCCCGCTGTCATCCGAGAGGACTCGCTCCGACTCAGCCCTCGAGCTTCGCGGAGCCCTTCACGTAGCCCACGAGCGTCCAGTCGATCGAGGCGAAGCCCTTCGAGCCGTAGTTCGCGAGATCGTCGTTCTGCACGAAGAAGTCGTACTGCTGCCACAGCGGAATCGTCCCGGCGAGCGTCCACAGGTTCGCGTCGATCTTGTTGATCGTCTCGAGCCGCTTCGTCTTGTCGGTCTCGACCGCGGCCTCGGCGATGAGCGCATCCGTGGCCTCGTCGCCGATCTTGCCGAAGTTCTGCTCGCCGCCGGTCGTCCAGATCGAGTCGCCGGAGGAGAGCATCGGCGTCCCGAGCCAGCCGAACAGGGTCAGGTCGAAGTCGCCGGGGATGACGTACTTCGAGAAGAGGTCCGTCGGCGGAACCTTCTGCACCTTCATGGTGATGCCCACGGCGGCGAGCTGCTCCTGGACGACGGGGACCACGGCCTCGTTCGTCTTCGAGCCGTCGTTGTAGACATAGGTGATCTCGATGGCCTTGCCGTCCTTGGTGGCCTTGTCGCCCTCCATGGTGTAGCCGGCGTCCGTCAGCAGCTTCTTGGCGGCCTCGGGATCGTAGGTGCCGAGGTCCCCCGCGTTGTCCTGGTAGCCCTCCTGGTTGGTCATCAGGAGGTGGTTGTTCAGCGGCTTCGTGTCCTTGGGGTAGGGCATCGTCGCGTTGACGGAGAGGAAGACCTCGTGGCGATCGATCGCCCGGAAGATCGCCTGGCGCACGGCCTGGTCGGCGAGGGGGCGCCCCTCCGCACCGTTGAGCGTGATGTGCGTCCAGTTCGGGCCCGCGGAGGTGCGCAGGGTCGCCCCCTGGCCGATCATCGGCTCGACCACGGAGTAGGTCGCCGGGACCGAGGTCTCGATGACGTCGAGCTGGCCGTTCTGGAAGGCGGTCGCCGTCGCCGCCGGGTCCTCGATCGTGGTGAAGAGGACCTGGTCGAGGAAGGGCTTGTCGCCCCACCAGTTGGGATCCTGCTCGAGCAGGACGGTCTTGTTGGCGGCGTCGATCTTGCCGATCTTGTAGGGGCCGGCCGTCACGAGGGGCTCGGCCGCCCAGCTCGAGTTGAAGGCGTCCGCGGAGGCGACCAGGGAGTCGGGCATGACGCCCGCCAGGCCGATCCAGTCCGCGAACTTGGTCTTGAACGTGATGACGGCCGTGAGGTCGTTCGCGCCCTGCTCGATCTTCTCGACCTGGTCGTAGCCGGTCGAGGAGGCGATCGCGTAGCCCTCCTTGGAGCCGTTCATCGTCTCGAAGACGTTGGCGATCGACTGGTAGTTGATGGGCGTGCCGTCCGACCAGGCCATGCCCTCGTTGAGCTCGATCTCCATGACCTGGGGGTCCTCGGAGGTGAGCTCGATACGCTTGGTGACCTGGGGGTTCGCCGTCACCACGCCGGCAGCGTCGTTCACCGTGAGGCTCGGCATGATCGCGTTGAGGATCTCTGAGGTGTTGCCCTCGTTGCCGTCGGTGTGGTTGCCGTTCCAGTTGGCCGGGAAGGCGTTGTTGGCCAGGCGCAGCACCCCGCCCTCCCCCATCTCCTCGCGGGACTTGGGGTTGATGTCGTTGGCGTCCGCGGCGATCGGGCCCTCACCGCCGCCGTCCGACGCCCCGCCGCCACCGCCGCCCGTGCCGGGATCCTGGGTGCAGGCCGCCAGCGCCGCCATCGAGACGGACAGCGCCGTCGCCCCGAGCATGGATCGCCGCGTGAAACGCATATGATTCTCCTTCATTCGCGAGCACCGAGATCTTCGCTGTCGCTTCGTGGTCGAGACCGGGGCACGGACGCTGTGAAACCTTCTTGGTGACGCAGCCGTCCTCCCCAGGTGTGATCAGTCTAGGGACCGGGGGCCGCGCGGGGGTCCTCCCGGGGCCGCTGTTATCGCTTCGCAACACGCGGCGCCCGGAGAGGACGCGGTGCTCAGGACGCCGCGTCGAGATCCCCGCTCCCCTCGAAGGCCTCGCGGTCGATGACCTGCCGGCGACGCGAGCGGGCGATCGCCGGATCCGGGATCGGGACGGCGCTGAGCAGCTCCTTGCTGTACTCGTGCTGCGGGTTCGAGAAGACCTCCTCCGTCAGCCCCATCTCCACGATCTTCCCCTTGCGCATGACCGCGATCCGGTCGGAGATGTGGCGGACCACGGAGAGGTCGTGGGAGACGAACAGGAAGCTCACGCCCAGCCGGGTCTTGAGGTCCGCGAGCATCGCGAGCACGCCCGCCTGCACCGTCACGTCGAGCGCCGAGGTCGGCTCGTCGAGCACGATGAGCTTCGGCTCGCAGGCGAGAGCACGGGCCACGCCGACGCGCTGCCGCTGCCCGCCCGAGAACTCGGTCGGATAGCGCATCGCGTGCTCGGGCTGGAGGCCCACCATCTTCAGGAGCCATTCGACGCGCTCGGCCATCTTCTCCGCGGAGTATCCCTGCACGCGCATCGGCTCCCGGATGATGTCGCCGATCGGCAGCCGTGGATCGAGCGCCGCCATCGGGTCCTGGAAGACGATGGCGACATCGGAGCGCAGCGTCTTGCGCTCCCTGCTGGTCAGGGCGCCGGTCTCCTTGCCGCCGATCCGGATCACGCCCTGCTGCGGCGTGCGCAGCTGCATGATCTCCATCAGCGTGGTCGTCTTGCCGCATCCCGACTCGCCGACCAGGGCGAAGCACTCGCCCTCGCGGATGTCGAAGGAGATGCCGTCCACGGCCCGCTGCTCCCCCACCTTGCGGCGGACCAGCGCCCCCTTGGTGATCGGGTAGACGCGGTGGAGGTCCTCGACCTCGAGGACGGCCGGGCGCTCCTCGCGGGGCGCGGCGTCGGGGGCCGCCTGCTCGGCCGCCTCGGCGACCTTGCGCAGCGCGCTGCCGGCCACGCTCTGGGACCCCTCGGACTCGGCGAGGTCCACGCGCGGCACGGCCGAGAGCAGATCCCGCGTGTACTGCTCGCGGGGGCGGTAGAAGATGTCGTCCACGCCGCCGGTCTCGATCATGCGGGAGTCCTTCATGACCAGCACCCGATCGGCGAAGCCGGCGACGACGCCCATGTCATGGGTGATGAGCACGGTCGCTGCGCCCAGCATCTCCTGCGCGGACTTCAGCAGCTCCATGACCTGCGCCTGGATCGTGACGTCGAGAGCCGTGGTGGGCTCGTCGGCGATGATCAGCTCGGGCTCGTTGGCGATCGCCATCGCGATCATGGCGCGCTGGCGCATGCCGCCGGAGAACTCGTGGGGGTACTGCCGGGCACGGCGGCCCGGCTCGGGAATGCCCACGGCGTCCAGCAGCTCCACCGCCCGGTCGAAGGCCGCCGACGCGGTCGTCTTCGGATGGTGGATGCGCACCACCTCGGCGATCTGGTCGCCGACCCGGTAGACGGGGGTGAGAGCGGACAGCGGGTCCTGGAAGACCATCGAGATGGTGTTGCCCCGCAGCTCGGAGAGCTGACGGTCCTCGAGGGTGAAGATCTTCCGGCCCATCAGCTCGATGTCGCCGGTGATGGTGGCGGTTCCGGGCAGCAGCCCCATCACCGCGAGGGAGCTCACGGACTTCCCGGAGCCGGATTCGCCGACGATCGCGAGGGCCTCGCCCTTGTGGACCTCGTAGCTGAGGTTCGAGACCGCATGCACGGTTCCCGCCTCCGAGGGGAAGGTGACGCTGAGGTCCCGGACGGAGAGGATCGGTTCAGACATTCTGCTCCCCTTCTACAGACGGCTCGAGCCGCTGGTCGGGTCGAGGGCGTCGCGCAGCGCCTCGCCCATGAGGTTGATCGAGATGACGAGGGCGGCGAGCACGATCGCCGGCGGGATCCACGTGTACGGAGCCGAGATGTTGTAGTCCTGCAGCACGGTGCCCAGCGAGACCTGCGGGTACTGGATGCCGAAGCCGATGAACGACAGGCCCGTCTCGCCGAGGATGGCGCCGCTGACCCCGAGGGTCGTGTCGATGATGATCCAGCTCGCGATGTTCGGGATGATGTGCCGCGTCATCGTGACGATGGGATGCACGCCCATGAAGCGCGCCGCCTCGACGTACTCGGTGCGCACCAGCTGCTGGGTCATGGCGCGCAGCACACGCGCGGTGAGCATCCACGCGAACAGGGCCAGCAGCGGGATCAGCAGCAGCCAGGTCGCCCGCTGCAGGACGGGGCTGAACAGCATCAGCAGCAGGAGCGAGGGGATCACCAGGAACAGGTTGATGAGGTTCACGAGCGCGCCGTCCGCGATCGCTCCCCATTTGCCCTTGTTGCCCACGTAGCCGGCGACGATGCCGACGATGAGCGCGAGCAGGGACGTGAGCACAGCGGTCCCCAGGCCGATCACGAGGGAGATCCGCAGGCCCTTCATCGTGCGCGCGAAGATGTCCAGGCCGTTCTCGTTCACGCCGAACCAGTGGTAGGCGCTGGGACCCGTGAGCGCATTGCGCAGGTCCCGCTCGAAGGGCCCGTACTGGTAGAACATCGGCGCGAAGATCGCCATGAGCACGAGCAGCGCGAAGATGATCATGCCGACCCAGGCGCTGCGGTTGCGCAGGAACCGCCGTCGCAGCAGCTCGCCGCGACCCATCGACTCGATCGACCGAGCGTCGCCGGCGGGGACGTCGAGATCCGCGAGGGCGGGGTCCTCGAGGACGGCGCCGAGCACGGGATTCGCGGAGGGATCCGTCGTCTGCTGGAGCTTCGCGGCATCGTCGGTGCCGCGCATGTCGGAAGGATTCGTCATGGTGTCACCGGATCCTCGGGTCGAGCAGGCCCTGCAGGAAATCTGCGAAGGTCGCGGAGAGAAGCGTCAGGATCGCCGTGTAGAGCACGACGCCGGCGGTGCCGTTGACGTCGGCCATGCCGATCGAGGACACGGCGAAGCGGCCGACCCCCTGCCAGTTGAACATCAGCTCGACGAACAGCGAACCGGTGAAGGCTCCCCCGACGGCGAAGGCGAAGTACTGGCCCATGGGGATCAGCGCCATGCGCAGGCCGTGCTTGGTCATCGCCTTCCCTCGGGTCAGGCCCTTGGCGCGGGCCGTACGGAGGTAGTCGCTGCCCAGCACGTCGAGCGTGGTGACCTTCATATAGCGGGAGTAGGAGGCCGCGGCGAAGAGCGCGAGCACGATGGTCGGCATGACCAGAGCCTTGGCCTGGTAGCTGATCGAGGCCCAGGAGCCCTCGGGGAGGAGCGGGTTGATCGGATTGATGGCGGGCAGGCCCCAGCCGCTCAGGTCCATGATCCCCTGGTTGGTCTGCTGCACGACGAGGATGACCACCGGGGTCGGGAGGGACACGAGCAGGAATGCGAGGATCGTCGCGACGCGGTCGCCGATGCCGTTGCGGCGCACCGCGGTCACCATGCCGATCAGCACCCCGAGGACGGTGCCGATGACGGTGCCGAGCACGACGAGGCGCAGCGAGATCGGCACGCGGTTGCCGAGCTCCTCCATCACCGGGACCATCGCCTTGTTGGTCCCCGTCGTGACCCCCAGATCACCCCGGATCAGCCCGCCCAGCCAGGTCGCATACCGCTCGAACAGCGGGGTGGCCGGGTTGACGTTCCGGACGTTCAGGTACTCCTGGGCTGTCGCCGCAGGCACCGGCTCCGTGGCCATCGGCGGGTACAGCACCTCTTCCGGGTGCAGCAGCGAGGCCGCCAGCAGGTAGGCGAAGCTCGTGGCGACGAACGCCAGGATCACGTAGGTCAGCAGCCGGATGGAGACGAATCTAAGCACGTCGCCTCCCCTGGTCGCGTTCACACATCACGCAGTCTTCCTTTCATACCCCGGGTGTCCGTCCGGCGTCCCCGGCTCTGATCGAGCTCCGGCGCCATCGCCGGGCCCACGGGCTCCGGACGCTGCGGAACCCCGGGCACGATGTACGAGCATCGGAGGTCGCAGAGGGACTGGAACCTCCCCGGTCGGGCGATGTTCCACGGGTCACGATAACGCTTGACAACGCTCCACCATGCCTCAGGGTCAGGATCCGCCGCGTGCTCAGGTGCCAGATATGCTCGAATCGTGACCTTCCTGCACCTGCTCGTCCTCGTGGTCGGCGTCCTCGCCGCGGTCGCCCTGGCCGACGTGCTGGGACATCGCGGGATCGGCCCCTGGCCCGCGGGGCTGCTGGTGCTGCCGCTCGTGCTCCTCGCCGGCTACCTCTACAGCGCCTGGATCGCGGCCTTCGCCCTGGGCTTCGCGCTCGGGGCCGCGATCATGCTCGGCGCCGCCCTCGTCCGCAGCGTGCGGGACCATCGCCGGATGCGACGCGAGGAGCGCGATCGCCGGCGGGCCGCGGCGGCCGTCGACGGAGCTCCGGGGAACGGCCCGGGGCGCGCTCGGCGCTGAGCCCGCCGCACGAGTCCGGCCCCGGCCCTCGGGAGGACGACCGGTACGGGCCCTCATCCATGGGCCGGCCGAAGATCCAGGCACCGCACGCTCTCCCCGTACGGCAGCGCCTCCCCGGCGGCGAGCTCCACGATGACCAGGGCATCGGCCGTGGCAAAGGGCGCCAGGCGCCGCCCGGGCAGCAGACGCGCGCGCGGGGCCTCCCCCGCGCGCTGCTCGAGCCGGGCCGGCAGGGCGTGCAGGCGCGACCGGGCGGCATCCCGGGCCCCGCGGGGACGGCCGAGCGGCGGGCGCGGCGACCCGGGACCGCCGAGGAGGACCGCAGCGGTGAGATCCTCCTCGCCCAGCAGCGGGCGCACGACGAGGTGGAATCCGACCAGGGCCCCCACCGGGGTGCCGGGCAGGTGCACGACCGGGACCGCGCGGCCGTCCGGTCCGGGGAGCGTGCCGCGCCCCTGGGGCCCGCCGGGCCGCAGGGCGAGATGCGCGAAATGCGAGGTCCCCTCCCCGGCCGGTCCCAGGGCCGCCTTCACGACGTCGAAGGCCCCATGCCCGATCCCGCCCGTGGTCAGCACCAGATCCGCGTCCTGCGCCGCGTCCCGGACGATCCGGAGGAAGGCGGCGGGATCGTCGCCGCTGCGCAGGATCCGTGCGGCGCAGCCCCGCTCGGCGACGGCGGCGGCGAGCATGATCCCGTTGGAGTCCCGGACCGCGCCGGTCGCCTGCCCGAACGGGAGATCGCCCCCGGGCAGGACCTCGTCCCCGGTGACGAGCACCGTGACGCGCGGCGCCCGCGCGTCGACGGCTCCCCGCGCCGCCGGATCCGGGGCGTGGACGGGGAGGTCGGTCACGCCGAGCATCGCCGCGAGGGCCAGGAGCCCCGGACCCACGCGGGTCCCCGCGGGGGCGAGCAGGCTGTCGCGGGCGATCTCCTCCCCGGCGCCGCGCACATGACGCCCGGCGCGCAGCCCGGGCACGGGCCCGATCAGGATCCGCGCCGGGGCGGCCCCGTGGGGGTCGGCGTCGGTGCGCTCGACCTCGATCACGGCATCGGCGCCGTGCGGGATCGGCGCGCCCGTCATGATCCGCGCCGCGGCCCCGGGCGGGAGCTGGCCCGCCGTGGCAGCCGGGCCCGGGGACGCCGGAAGATCGAGGGCCACCGGCAGGCTCGCGCCCCCGGCGGGATCGACGTCGGCGGCACGCACGGCGAAGCCGTCCATGGCGGAGACCGGCAGGCCCGGGACGTCCTCCGGGGAGCGCAGGTCCTCGCGCAGGATCCCCCCGAGGACCGCGAGCACCGCCCCGGGCTCCGCGCCGGACGCGCCCGCCGGCACGGCATCCGCGCCGCGGCTCCGCTGCGCGAGCAGCGGCCCCAGCAGCTCCCGCGTCCGCGCCCGCCACCGCCACGCATCGGGATGCTCGTCGGCATGCACCACAGGGCTCCTCTCGGGGGCGTCACGGCCGCTGCTGCGTCCGCGTCCGCCCCGATGATCCCATCGGTGCGACACAATCGGGGCATGCGCGAGATCATCATCGAGTCCTTCGGCACCCCGGACGTCCTGCGGCTGCACGAGAGCTCCCCACCGGTGCCGCGCCCCGGGGACGTGCTGGTCAGCGTCGCCTACGCGGGGCTGAACCCGGTCGACCACAAGATGCGCGACGGCAGCTCGGGGCTGTCCCGGATGCTCGAGCTGCCCGCGGTGCTGGGACGGGAGCTGTCCGGTCACGTGATCGGAGCGGCCGATGACGTCGACCTCGCCTCGCGGGGCCTCGCGATCGGCTCCCCCGTCTTCGGGGTGCGCACCGACGATCTGCGCGGCACCTACGCGGAGACCGTCGCGATCCGCGCCGAGGACGTGGTCACCGTGCCCGGTGCGCAGCCGGACCTGCGCACCTATGCGGGGCTCGCGCTCGCGGGCTCGACGGCGCTGACGGCCCTCGAGGACGACGCCCGTCTGCGCCCCGGGCAGACCCTGCTCGTGCACGGAGGCACCGGCGGGGTGGGGCAGCTGCTGATCCCGCTGGCCCTCCAGGCCGGCGCCGCCCGGGTGCTCGCGACCGGGAGCGCCGCGAACGCGGGGCGGATCCGCGAGCTGGGCGGCGAGCCGATCGCCTACGACGAGGAGGACTGGGTCGCCCGGGTGCGGGAGGAGACGCGCGGCCGCGGCGTCGACGCGATCATCGACCTGCACTACTTCTCGACGTTCCTGCCCAGCCTCGACGTCCTCGCCGACGGCGGCCGCATCGTCGCCGTGCCCACCCTGGCGGACATCACCCCCGCCCAGGACCGCGGCATCAGCGCGCACATCACGCGGATGGCGCCGACCCGGGGCCGCCTCGAGCTGCTCGCCCGCTCCCACGCCGAAGGGCTGCTGGACGTGGAGATCAGCGAGGTCCTGCCTCTGGCGGAGGTCGCGCGCGGCCACGAGCTCCTCGAGACCGGGCACACCCGGGGGAAGCTCATCCTCGAGGCGCACGCCTGACCCCGGGCGGCCCCGCCCGGGAGGGCGGTTTCCGCTAGGCTCGCAAGCATGGATCCGACGACGCCTGCTCCGACCGCCGCCCCGGATCCTCCCCCGGACCCGCTCGTGGCAGCGCTCGAGCTGCTGCTCCAGCCCGAAGGATGGGAGCTGCTCGCCTCCCTCCCGCCCTACGAGGAGAAGGACGCGCTCTCCCTCGGGGCACGGCTGCGAGGCGCCGGCCATTCCCCGGAGCTCGTCTCCGCGGTGCTCACGCAGTCGCGCCTGCGTGCCCGGGCCGCGGACAAGTTCGGCGAGTTCGCGCGCTCCATGCTGTTCACCCCGCACGGTCTCGAGCAGGCCACCCGGCTGCCGGTCGCGGCGCTGCACGCCCGCCGCTTCCGCGATGCCGCGGTCGCCTCGGTCGCGGACCTCGGCTGCGGCATCGGCGGCGACGCGATGGCGAGCGCGGCCCTGGGCACCGACGTCCTCGCCGTGGACCGCGATCCCGCGACCGTCGCCGTCGCGACCATCAACCTGCGCCCCTTCCCGGCCGCGCAGGTCCGCCTGGGCACGGCCGAGGACCACGACCCCGCCCTGACCGAGGGCATCTGGCTGGATCCCGCGCGCCGTGCTCCCGCCCGCGGTCGCACCCGTCGCCTCCACGACCCGGAGGAGTACGAGCCGCCGCTGTCGACCGTGGAGGCGCTCGCCCGCCGGATCGGGCGCGACGGGCAGGCCGGACCGCTCGGCGCGAAGCTGGGACCCGGCATCGACCATGCCGCCCTGCCCGGCGGCACCGAGACGCAATGGCTGTCCTGGCACGGCCAGGTTCTCGAGGCGACCTGCTGGTTCGGGCCGCTCGCGCGGGAGGGCGTGCGGCGCAGCGCGCTCGTGATCGGGCGCGAGGGCGCGCACGGGATCGCGCTGCGAGAGGGCGCCGAGGTCCCCGACCCCGATCCCGGTCCCGTGGCCTCGCATCTGTACGAGCCAGATGGCGCGGTCATCCGGGCCGGGCTCATCGGCCAGGTCGCCGCGGACCTCGCCGCGCACACCCTCGATCCGACGATCGCCTATCTCAGCTCGGATGCGCGGATCGCCTCCCCCTTCGTCCACGGCTACGCGGTCCGCGACGTCATGCCCTTCTCGCTCAAGCGGCTCACCTCCTATCTGCGCGAGCACCGGATCGGCGTGCTCGAGATCAAGAAGCGGGGCACCGCGATCACCCCCGAGGAGCTGCGCCGCTCCCTCCGCCCCCGCCGCTTCGGCGACGAGTCCGCGACGCTGATCCTCACGCGGATCGCCGGGGAGCAGTCGGTGGTGGTCGCCTCGCCGCACCGCCCGCAGGAACCGATCGCATGAGCGCCGGAGGGACGACGGAGTCCTCGCCGAGCGCACCCGAGCCGGAGGAGCGGGGCCGCCGTGCGCCCCGCTCGTGGGCACCGCTGGTGCTGCTGATCGGCATCGTCTGCCTCCTGCTGCTGGCCCTCGCCTCGACCCGCAGCGACCTCGTGCTCGCAACCTTCGATCCGCCGCGGCCCACCGCGTCGACGACCGCCACCGCCGAGGAGTCCGAGGAGACCCGCGAGGCGCCCGAGTTCACACCGCCGGAGCTCCCGGAGCCGACCGAGCCCGGGGTCGGAGCGGACGTCCTCCGCGCGGTCATCATCACCCTCGCGATCATCGGCGGTCTGGGCCTGCTCCTGCTGATCCTCTGGATCATCCAGCGCACCCTCGCGCTGCGCCGCCGGGCCCAGCGCGCCGTCGCCGCCGAGGACGAGGACCTCGACGTGCTCACCGCCGCGCAGGCCGCGGAGGCGATCGACGACGCCGTCGTGCAGCTGACCCGCACCGCCAGGCCGGGCGACGCCGTGATCGCCGCCTGGCTCGCCCTGCAGGGCGCGATAGCCCGGACAGGGATCCGCCGCGGCCCCACCCAGACCACGCAGGAGTTCGTGGTCGCCGTCCTCGGCGCCCTCGACCTGGACCGGACCGATCTCGAGTCCTTCGCCGCGCTCTACGGGCAGGCCCTGTTCTCCGGGGAGCCGATCACGGAGGAGGACCGCGACACCGCGCTCTCCCTGCTCACCCGGCTGTCCGGCCAGCTCTCGGCGCGCGCGGGAGGGACGGCATGACCCCGGCCCCCGGCGCGCGGGAGCTCGCCGTCCTCCTGCGCGACATCGCGATCGGCCTCGCCACGGCCCTGCTCGCGATCATCGTCCTGTCCTTCGTGGGCATGCACCTCCAGCCGATCCTGCCGCTGTCCCTCGCGGTGCTCGGCGCGACCGGGCTGTGGTTCCTGCGTCGGGGCATCTCCCGGGCCGACGCCGCCGACCATCCCGAGCTCGACCTGGACCCCGACGCCGCCCGTCCCGACGCCCGCGACGTGCTGGTCCGCAAGATGGAGGCCGCCGCCTATTCCGCGCAGCCCTCCCGGAAGATCACGGGCCGCGCGGTCAGCCAGATCCTCGCACGCATCGCGGAGGAGCGGGAGCACCGCGAGGACGTGCCGCCGCTGTCGGAGGGGCTGCGCCGGCTCATCGCCGAGTCCCAGCAAGGGGACCACGACGCGCATCCCATCGGCCCCATCGACCGCGCCGCGCTGCACCGCCACCTGCGCGAGCTCGCCGCCGTCCCGACACCCCCGAAGGCCCCGCCCGCGACCGAGGAGATCCCCGCATGACCAGCACCCCCGCCCCCAGCGACCCCCGCCCGGCGAGCGTCGATCCCGCCCGCGCCTCCCGCAGCGCCGCCGAGGTCCTCGACGCCGTCGAGCAGGCCGTCGTCGGCAAGCGCCCCGTCCTCGAGCAGATCCTCGCCGGGATCCTCGCGGGCGGCCATGTGCTCCTCGAGGACCTCCCGGGACTCGGCAAGACCCTCGCCGCCCGATCCTTCGCGCAGGCGCTGGGGCTGCCCTTCACCCGCGCCCAGTTCACGCCGGACCTGCTGCCCGCCGATCTCACCGGAGCGGAGGTCTTCGACCAGCGCACCGGCGAGTTCGCCTTCCGCCCCGGTCCGGTGTTCACCGGCCTGCTGCTGGCCGACGAGATCAACCGCACCCCGCCGAAGACGCAGTCCGCCCTGCTGGAGGCCATGCAGGAGCGCCAGGTGACCGTCGAGGGCACCACCCGGAAGCTGCCGCGGCCCTTCCACGTGCTCGCCACCGCGAACCCGGTCGAGCACGAGGGCACCTATCCCCTGCCGGAGGCCCAGCTGGACCGCTTCCTGCTGCGGCTGTCCTTCGGCTACCCCAGCGCGCAGGAGGAGTGGGACGTCCTCTCCCGCCGTCTGCGACGCGGCACCGAGGACCAGTCCGTGCCGCAGGTCATCGATGCGGCCGGACTGCTGGCGGTGCAGGAGGCGGTCGAGCAGGTGCACGTCGACGACGAGGTCGGCGCCTACGCGGTCGAGCTGGTCCGCGCCACTCGGCGGCACCCGCATGCCCTGGTCGGCTCCTCGCCACGCGGCACCCTCGCCCTGATCACCTGCGCCCGTGCCCTCGCCGTGATCCGCGGACGGGGCTTCGTGCTGCCGGAGGACGTCAAGGTCCTCGCCCATGCCGCGCTCGATCATCGGGTGACCATCAAGCCGGAGCTGTGGCTGCAGAACGCGAGCGGGCACGGCGTCGTCGAGGCCGCGCTCTCCGAGGTCGAGGTCCCCGTCGCGCGGTCCGCCGCGCAGACGCCCGCCGCGGCCCGGGCGTGAACCGCTCATGACCTCCGATGCGCCCGTCATGCCCGCAGGCGGGGCCCGCACGCGCGCCGAGGAGCGGCCGGCGCTGCGCCCCACCGCGGCGCACACCCGCGCGCTTCTCACCGGCGCCCTCGCGGCGCTGATCGCCGTGCTCGCCGGACGACCGGATCTGCTGGTCCTCGTGCTGCCGCTGCTGGTGTGGGTGCTGCTCGCCCATGTCGCCCGCCTGCGCCGCCCCGGCCCGGAGCCCGGCACCGTCGCCGCCCCCGTGCTGCGCCTGTCCACGAACCGGGTGGCGGAGGGGCGCACCGTGACGGCGCGGGTGCACGCCTCCCCCGGGCTCCTCGTCGGCGCCGTGCTCCCGGCACGGGCCCACGCCTACTCGAGCCCCCGTCACGGGGCCGAGGCCGATGCCGACAGCGCCGGCATCTCCCTCACCGTGCGGCGCTGGGGCGACTACGAGGTCGGCCCCGCGACCGTGCAGCTGCTCGACCCGAGCGGGGCCTTCCGGGCGCAGGTCGACCTGGGCCCCCTGCACCTGCAGGTCACCCCGGATGCTCCCGTCCTCGAAGCACCCGTGGACGTGCCGTCCGTGATCGGCATCAGCGGCGTCCACATCTCGCGACGGCGCGGCCCCGGCACGGCGCTCGCGGACGTCCGTCCCTTCCAGCCCGGGGACCGGCTCCATCGCATCAACTGGCGGGTCACCTCCCGCACCGGGGTCATGCACACCAGCGCGACCTTCACCGAGCAGGACACCGACGTCCTCCTGGTCACCGACACCCTGGTCGACGTGGTGCCCCCGCCGTCCGCTCCCGAGGACTCCCCCTCGAGCCTGGACGTGACCGTGCGCGCCTCCGCGGCCGTGGCCCGCCACTACCTGACGGCCGGGGACCGGGTCGCCCTGCACGACCTGGGACGTCTCATCGGGCCCGTGCGTCCGGGCACCGGCGCACGCCATCTGCGGGTCCTCACCGACGCCCTCGCGCGCGCCGCCCGCGACACCGGGACCGGCCGCGCGGTGCCGCTGCGCTCGGTGCGCTCGGGAACGCTCACGGTCGTCTTCACCCCGCTGCTGCACGACCAGGTCGTCGCGCAGATCGGCGATCTGGTCGCGCAGGGGGCCGATGTGATCGTGGTCGATACCCTGCCCCTGGGGGTCGGCGACGCGTCCGCTCTGCACGGCCGACCGGAGCGGCGCCCCGACGGGCGGGCCTCGGACCGGTTCTGGACCGAGGCCTGGGTCATGCGGCGCCTGCTGCGCGAGCGCACCGTCCGCGAGCTGCGCGAGCGCGGCGTCCCCGTCACCGCCTGGGAGGGCCCCGCCTCCCTGGCACCCATCGTGCTCTCGCTCATGGCGGCGGGCTCCGCACCCCGGATCCGGAGGTCCTGATGCGGCATCTCGTCGAGACCATCGCCCAGTCCCTCGCGGATCTGCGGATCGTCAGCCGCAGCCACTGGGCCCTGCGCCTGGGCGCGCTCGCCCTCCTGGTGGCCGCGGACGTGCTCGCCCTGGACCTGGATCCGCTGGGCGGCACGGTCCCCACCCTGGTCAGCGTGCTCGTGCTGGTCCTCGGGCTCGCGCAGACCCTGCGCCCCGACTCCGACGTGGGCCTCGTGGCGTTCGGGCTGATCATCCTCACGGCGGCGGCGCGGGGACCGTTCCCGCTGACGCACCTGCTCTCCCTTGCGGCCGTCCTGTTCCTCGCCCATTCCTGCTGGGCGCTCGCCGCGATCTCCCCCGCCTACGGCGTGATCCGGGGCGGCGCGGTGCGCCGTCACGCCCGCGGCAGCCTGCCGGCCCTCGGGCTCGGTCTGCTGGGCGGGGCGGTGCTGTGGCTCGCCGCCGCGGAGGGCCTGCGGATCGGCGGCTGGGCGATGATCCCCGGGGTTCTCGCCCTGGTCGTGCTGCTGATCATGCTCATGCCGCGGGAGGAGCCGCTCGTGGCCCCGCAGCGGCGTCGGCGCCGCTGAGCGGAGAGGACCGGGCGGCGACCCGCGGACCCGCACCCCGCGCAGCGGGACTTCTCCGCCGCCGGCCAGCTCGCGGGTCTACCGTGTGTGCCATGTGGCAGATGATGGACCTCCTGTACGGGCACAAGAAGCAGATGGTCACGGCGGAGGAGTCGCTCCCGGGCCGGAGCAGCTCCCCGTACCCCCTGGCCCGGATCCATGCCGTGCTCGGCACCGACATGCTGGGGCCGGACGCCCCGGAGGACCCCCGGCCCTGGCCCGCCGATGCCGAGGAGATCATCCTCGCCGGCGGCTGCTTCTGGGGCATCGAGCGGATCGCCTGGCAGATCCCGGGGGTGCACACCACCTCCTCCGGGTACGCGGGCGGATACACCCCGCATCCCACCTACGAGGAGGTCTTCTCCGCTCGGACCGGGCATGCGGAGGCGGTCCGCGTCGTGTACCGCGGCGCTGACCACGAGGCGCGGGACAGGGTGCTGCGGGCGCTGCTGACCGAGTTCTGGCAGCAGCACGACCCGACCACCGCGATGCGACAGGGCAACGATGTGGGCACCGAGTACCGCAGCGCCGTCTACTGGACGACCGCGCACCAGGGACGGATCGTGCAGGACTCGGCCCGCCGCTACCAGGAGGCGCTGGATGCGGCCGGGCGCGGCACCATCACCACCGAGCTCGCGCCGCTGGCCGAGGCCGGGAACGGCCGCTACTACACCGCGGAGCCCGAGCATCAGCAGTACCTCGCCACGAACCCGGGCGGCTACTGCAACCACGGCTTCAACGGCGTCGCCTGCACGATCGGCTGATCGGCCCTCCGCTCCCGCTCAGCCCTGCGCCTGCGCGGAGGCGGCGGCCAGCACGCGGGACAGCGGTCCGTAGTGCACGCGCACCGCCTGCCGGTAGGCGTCGGCGTCGCCCGCCTCGACCGCGGCGACCATCGCCCGGTGCGCCTCGACGGTCTCGAGGATGTCGCGGGCGGGCGGCAGCCCGAGCATCGGCACCGCGGAGGTGTGGATCTCCCAGAAGGCCTGCGCGAGCTGCACGAGCAGGCCGTTGCTGACGGGGGCGAGCAGGCGCGCATGGAAGGCGGCATCGGCCTCCGGGAAGGGCTCGCCGAGGTCCGCGAGGCGCCGCATCTCCTCCACGTGCTCCTCGAGCTCGGGGTTCTGCGTGCCGCGGTAGTGCTCGACGAGCTCCTGCGCGACCGAGAGGTCCAGGGCGATGCGCAGCTCGACCACCTCTCGCAGGGCGCGCAGGTCGTTCCCGTCGTCGAGCCGGGCGCGGAAGAGCAGCCCGTCCACGAGCGGGGCGAGCGAGAGGGCGCCGACGAACGTGCCGTGCCCGTGACGCACCTCCACGATGTCGAGGGAGGCGAGCGTGCGCATCGCCTCCCGCAGCGAGGACCGCGAGATCTCCAGCCGCTCGCACAGGGCGCTCTCGGTGGGCATGGGATCGCCGGGGCGCAGCCCCTCCTCCAGGATCAGGTCCTGGATGCGACGCACGGCGGTCCCCTCGGTCCTGATGCGGGCCATATCGTCTCCTTCTCCCCTGTGGATCCCTAGTCTGCCTGGCTCTGCCCGGCGACGCGCGCCGCTCGGGGCGGAAGACCTCGAAACGGAAGGTCTCGAAGCGGTCACGACCCCGAGCGCGCGGCTCGCGCTGTCCTCCGAAAGGAGGTACAGTCCTGAACATCAGACATCATACGTCTGATGTCCTGGAAGAGGAAGCGGTCGGCCTCCCACTCGCAGCGGGTCGTGAACCGCCCGGCAGGAGGACGCCCATGGCGGCGTCCACCGCTCCTCCGGGACGCAGCAGTCGTGCAAGCGGTCCGAGCGGACCGCCCGACCGAAGGGATGCAGCCCCTGTGAGCACCTCGACCAGCCGCCGCGGATTCCTCCGCGCCACCACCGTCCTCGCCGGCGCCGCCGGCATCGTCGCGACCATCGGCGCCTGCGCGCCCCGGGACAGCTCCGGCAGCCCGGGCCAGCAGGCCTCCGGCGCCGCGGAGGCGAAGACCGACGGCACCATCACCGCCGCCATCTCCTACGAGCTCGGCACCAACGGCTACGACCCCATGACCACCTCGGCCGCCCTCACCACGGCCGTCAACTGGCACACGCTCGAGGGCCTGACGGAGCTGCACCCGGTCACCCGCGAGGTCTACGCCGCGCTCGCCACCGAGCTGCCCAGCGCGACCGGCACCAGCGTCGACATCACCCTGCGCGACGGCGCGACCTTCCACGACGACAGCCCCGTCACCGCGGACGACGTGGTCTACTCCTTCGAGCGCGTGCTCGACCCGGCGAACGCCTCCCTCTACGCCGGCTTCATCGACTTCATCGAATCCGTCGAGGCGAAGGACGACAGCACCGTCACCGTCACCCTCGCCCACCCCGTCGCGATCCTCGCCGAGCGTCTCAGCGTCGTGAAGATCGTGCCGAAGGCCGCAGTGGAGGCCGACGCCAAGGCCTTCGACGCCAGCCCCGTCGGCTCCGGCCCCTACAGGATGACCGACAACGGCGCCTCCTCGAAGTCCGTCGGCTTCGAGCGCTTCGAGGCCTACAACGGCCCGCAGCCGGCTCTCGCGAAGACCATGACATGGCAGATCATCCCGGACGCCTCGACCCGCACCAACGCGATCCAGTCCACGACCGCGCAGGCCATCGACTCGGTCCCCTACCTCTCGATCGACCAGCTCAAGGCCAGCAGCACCGTCGAGTCGGCGCAGGGCTTCGGCCTGCTGTTCGCCATGTTCAACAACGACAGGTCCAACCCCTTCGCCGACGTGAGGAACCGCCGGGCGTTCCTGTACGCGCTGGACATGGACACGATCATCACCGACGGTCTCGCCGGCCAGGCCGAGGCCGCCACCTCCTTCGTCCAGAAGGACCACCCGCAGTACAAGCAGGCCTCCACCGTCTACGCCCTCGACCTCGAGAAGGCCACGAGCCTCTTCGCCGAGACGGGGCTGACCTCCTTCCGCCTGCTGTGCACGGACCACGACTGGGTCAAGCAGTGCTCGCCGATCATCCAGCAGTCCCTCGAGGCCGCCGGGGTCACCGTCGAGTTCGCGGAGAAGCAGTCCGCGGACGTGTACAACACCATCGACGGCAAGCCTGAGGCCTTCGACGTGGTGATCGCCCCCGGGGACCCCTCGGTCTTCGGCAACGACCCCGACCTGCTCATGCGCTGGTGGTACTACGCCGACACCTGGACGGACACCCGCATGCACTGGAAGGGCTCTGAGAGCTACCAGAAGGTCCACGACCTGCTGGACCGGGGCATGGAGGAGACCGACGAGACCGCGCAGGTCGACATCTGGCACCAGGCGTTCGACATCATCTCCGACGAGGTCCCGCTGTACCCGCTCTTCCACCGCAAGGCGCCCACCGCGTGGGACGCGTCCACCCTCGTCGACTTCCAGCCCACGGCGCTGACCGGGCTGAGCTTCGTGGGCGTCGGCTCCTCCCGGTGACCGCGGCCCGGCGGCGGCCCTCCCCCGCCGAGGACCGCCGCCGGCCCCGCCGCACTCCCCCGTCCTTCGCACCCGGCCCGCCTGGAGGCCCCCGTGACCCCGCTGATCCGACTCGTCGGACGACGCCTCGTCTCCCTGCCCCTCATGATCCTCGGGGTGACGCTGCTCGTCTTCGTCGTCATGTCCTTCTCCCCCTCGGACCCGGCCCGGCTCGCCCTCGGCGAGTCCGCCTCCCCCGAGGCCCTCGCCCACTACCGCGAGGCCAACGGGCTGGACGACCCGCTGATCGTCCGGTACGTCGCCTTCCTCGCGGGCATGGTCCGCGGCGACCTCGGCACCACGGCCGGCAACACCCCCGTCACCGAGGTGGTCGCCAGAGCCTTCCCGATCACCCTGCAGCTGACCTTCCTGGGCCTCGCGCTCGCGATCGTCATCGCCGCGGTGCTGGGCGTGCTCGCCGCCCTCTTCCGCGACCGCTGGGTCGACCAGGTCATCCGCGTGCTGTCCATCGCCGCGCTCGCCACCCCCAGCTTCTGGCTCGCGATCCTGCTCATCCAGTGGCTCGGCGAGGTCCCCGGCGGCTGGGGCCTGTTCCCGGCGCTCGTCGCGACGTGGGTTGGCGCCCTCGCCGACCCGGGCACCTGGGCGCGCAACGTGGCGCTGCCCGCCCTCGCCCTCGGCGTGCCCGTGGCCGGATCGCTGACCCGCGTGGTCCGCACCGCCATGGTCGAGGAGCTGGACCGCGACTACGTGCGCACAGCCGTCGGCGCCGGGGTGCCCTACCCCGTCGTCGTCTCCCGCAACGTGCTCCGCAACGCCCTCATCACCCCCATCACGGTGCTCGGGCTGCGGGTCGGCTACCTCATGGGCGGCGCCGTCATCATCGAGATCATCTTCAACATCCAGGCCATGGGCCAGCTCATCCTCGACGGCGTCAAGCGCAACGACGTGTTCCTCGTGCAGGGCGTGACGCTCACCGTGGCGATCGCCTTCATCCTCGTGAACATCCTCGTGGACCTGCTGTACGTCCTCGTCAACCCACGGATCAGGAGCATCTGACATGCGCATGCGACGTCAGGACCGTCTCACCGCCGTCTCCGGAGCCCGCCTCGGCGGCCTGCGCGGGCTCCCCCTCCCCTCACGGATCGCCGTCGGCTTCCTGTTGCTGCTGGTCCTCGCCGCGATGCTGGCCCCGCTCATCGCCCCCTACGATCCGCTCGAGACCGGCACTCCCGTGCAGCCGCCGAGCGCCGCGCATCTCATGGGCACCGACTCCGTAGGTCGCGACGTGCTCAGCCGCATCCTGCACGGTGCCCGCGCCTCGCTGCTGATCGGCCTGTGCGCGACCGCCGCGGCCCTCGTGGTCGCCGCCCTGCTGGGCTCCTTCGCCGCGACCGCCGCGAAGCTCCCCTCCGAGGTCCTCATGCGGATCCTCGACGTGATCATGTCCTTCCCGGGCATCGCGCTCGCCGCCGTGTTCGTCGCCGTGTTCGGCACCTCGCTGCCGGTGCTGATCCTCGCGATCGCCTTCCTCTACGTGCCGCAGCTGGCCCGTGTGGTGCGCGCGAACGTGCTCGCCCAGTTCGGCGAGGACTACGTGGCCGCCTCCCAGGTCATGGGCGCCTCCACCGCGTGGATCCTGCTCAGGCACGTGGCCCGCAACTGCCTCGCGCCGATCCTCGTGTTCGCGACCGTGCTGGTCGCCGACGCGATCGTCTTCGAGGCCTCGCTGTCCTTCATCAACGCGGGCGTGCAGCCGCCGGCCCCGTCCTGGGGCAACATCCTCGCCGAGGGCAAGGCCGTGCTGCTCGCGGGCTACTGGTGGCCCACCTTCTTCCCCGGGGTGGCGATCCTGCTCACCGTGCTGTGCCTGAACATCCTGTCCGAGGGCCTCACCGACGCGCTCGCGAGCCCCCGCGTGAAGCACCGCGCAGACGTCGACGCCGACGAGGATGTCCACGAGGAGGAGGCGGAGACCGGCGAGATCCTCGGCGCGGTCTCCGAGTCGACGACCGACTCGGTGCTCCGCAGCTCCTTGCGCCGCCTGCGCGAGGCCGAGCTGTCCCGCCCCGCGCGCCCCGCCGCGGACCCGGGCGCCGCCCCCGTGCTCGAGGTGCGGGACCTGCATGTCTCCTTCCCCGAGGCGCACGGCGACGTGGACATCGTCGACGGCGTCTCCTTCACCGTCCGCCCCGGGGAGACCATGGGCCTGGTGGGCGAGTCCGGCTCCGGCAAGTCCGTCACGAGCCTCGCGATCATGGGCCTGCTCCCGCGCACCGCCCGGGTCTCCGGCGAGGTGCTGCTGGACGGCGTGAACCTCCTGGACCTCGATCAGCGTCGCCTGAACGCGCTGCGCGGCCACGGCGTCGCGATGATCTACCAGGACGCGCTGAGCTCCCTGAACCCCTCGATGCTCATCCGCTCGCAGATGGCGCAGCTGACCCGCCGCGGCGGCACCCGCTCCGCCGAGGAGCTGCTCGAGCTCGTGGGCCTGGACCCGCAGCGCACCCTCGCCTCGTACCCGCACGAGCTCTCCGGCGGCCAGCGCCAGCGCGTGCTCATCGCGATGGCCCTGACCCGCGACCCGCGTCTGGTCATCGCCGACGAGCCCACCACGGCCCTCGACGTGACCGTGCAGAAGCAGGTGGTCGAGCTGCTGCTGCAGCTGCGTGACCAGCTCGGCTTCGCCATGGTGTTCGTCAGCCATGACCTCGCTCTCGTCTCCCGGATCGCCCACCGCGTGACCGTCATGTATGCCGGCCAGGTCGTCGAGCAGGGCGACACCCGCGACCTGCTCGTGGACCCACGCCATGAGTACACCCGCGGTCTGCTCGGCTCCGTGCTGTCGATCGAGGCGCAGGCCGTGCGGCTGCTGCAGATCCCCGGCACCGTGCCCTCGCCCCGCGAGTTCGCACGCGGGGACCGCTTCGCCCCCCGGTCCCTGGACCCCGCGGCCCGCGCCGACCTGCGACCCCGCCTCCTGGAGGTCTCGGGCGGCACCCACCTCGTGGCCAGCACGGGCGACCTGCCCGCACCGCTGGTCGCCGTCGAGCCAGGAGAGAGCCGATGAGCACGAGCACCCCCGTCATCGAGCTGCGCGACGTGCATGTCGTGCACACCCTGCGCACCGGCTCCCTGCTGCGACCGGACACGATCCGCGCGGTGGACGGCGTCTCCGTGGGCATCGAGCGCGGCCAGGTGCTCGGGATCGTCGGCGAGTCCGGCTCCGGCAAGTCCACCCTCGCCCGCGTCATGACCGGGCTGCAGCCCGTGACCAGCGGCGAGGTGCTCTTCCAGGGCACGGCGCTCGGACGCTCCCGGCGTGCCCGCCGCGAGCTGGGCCGCACCGTCTCGGTCGTGTTCCAGGATCCGGCGACCGCGCTGAACCCCCGGATGCTGGTGCGCGAGGCGCTCATGGACCCGCTGCGCGTGCACGGCATCGGCACCGAGGCGCAGCGCCTGGCCGCTGTGACCGAGCTCGTGCACCAGGTGGGGCTCCCCGCCTCCGCGCTGGACGTGCTGCCCCGGCAGATCTCCGGCGGCCAGCGCCAGCGCGTGGCGATCGCGCGCGCCCTCGCCCTCCAGCCCGACGTCATCGTCGCCGACGAGCCCACCAGCGCGCTCGACGTGTCGGTCCGCGCGCAGGTCCTCAACCTGCTCATGGATCTGAGGGAAGAGCTGGGGCTGGGTCTCGTGTTCATCTCCCATGACATGTCCACGGTGCGCTTCGTCGCCGACTCGATCATCGTCATGCACCGCGGCAAGGTCGTGGAGCACGGCGATGCCGAGACGGTCTTCACCTCCGCTCGCGACGAGTACACGCGCAGCCTGCTGGCGGCCGCGCCGACCCTGCTCTGATCCTCTCGCCCGCCCGAACCCAACCACCGCCGAGGAGCTCCACCATGACCACCCCCCTGACGGGCGTCGTCCCGCCGCTGCTGACCCCCCTCACCGCGGACGGCGACCTCGACGTCCCCTCCCTCGAGCGCCTCGTCGCGCGCCACCTCGAGGGCGGCGTGGACGGCCTGTTCGCGCTCGGCTCGAGCGGTGAGATCGCCTTCTTCGACGACGCCCGTCGCGCCGCGGTGCTCGAGGTCGTCACCGGCACCGTCGCCGGGCAGGTGCCTGTGCTCGCCGGCGTCATCGACATGCAGACCGACCGTGTGATCCAGCATGTCCGCGCCGCCGAGCGCCTCGACCTGGCCGGCTACGTCGTCACCGCGCCCTTCTATGCGATCACCGGCCCCCAGGAGATCGACACCCACTTCCGTGCCGTGGCCGCCGCTGCGGACGCGCCGATCTGGGCCTACGACATCCCCGTGTGCGTGCACGTGAAGCTCTCCCCCGCCGAGCTCGCGGCCCTGGGCTCCGACGGCGTGCTCACCGGGGTGAAGGACTCCAGCGGCGACGACGTGTCCTTCCGCCGCCTGGCCGCGATCAACCGGGCCGCCGGCTCCCCGCTCACCCTGCTCACGGGCCACGAGGTCGTCGTGGACGGCGCCTATCTCGCCGGAGCCGACGGCTCCGTCCCGGGCCTGGGCAACGTGGACCCCGCCGGCTACGTGCGCATGGACCGCGCCGCCCGCGCCGGCGACTGGGAGACCGTGCGCGCCGAGCAGGACCGCCTCGCGGCCCTCTTCGAGATCGTGTTCCAGCCGGAGGGGAAGGCCGGCCCCGCCGCAGGCGTGGGCGCCTTCAAGACCGCGCTCCGCGAGCTGGGCGTGATCAGCACGAACACCATGAGCACGCCCATGTCCCCGATCGAGGGCGGGGCCGTGGACCGCATCCGCGCGATCCTCGCCGACGCAGGGCTGCTGGCCGATGCCTGATCCCGCCGGACGCCACCTGCTCGCCCTCGACATCGGCGGCTCCAAGACGAGCGCCGCGCTCGTCCGCGAGGCCGCCGACGGCACGGCGGAGGTCCTGGTCCTCCGCACCGCCCCCACCCCGGCCGCGGCCGGCCCCGCGGCGATCCTCGACCGGGCGCTCGCCCTGGCCCTCGAGGCCCGCGGCGAGGTGGAGGTGGCTGCCGCCGGGGTCGCCTCCGCCGGCGTCGTGGACGTCCGCCGCGGCACGATCACCCATGCCACCGACTCGCTGCGCGGATGGGCCGGGACGGATGTCGCGGGTCCGCTCGCGGCGGGTCTCGGCGTGGACGTGCGGGTGCTGAACGATGTGCAGGCCCACGGCCTGGGCGAAGCCCGTTCCGGTGCGGGCCGCGGCGCCGGATCCCTGCTGCTCCTCGCGGTGGGGACCGGGATCGGCGGCTGCCACGTGCTGGACGGCGAGGTCGTCGTCGGGGCGCGCGGTGCGGCAGGCCACATGGGCCACGTGGCGGTCCCCGAGGCGGCGGACGTGCCCTGCACCTGCGGACGGACCGGCCACCTCGAGGGTCTCGCCTCCGGGCCGGGCGTGCTCGCCCTCGCCGGTCGTCTCGGCGCACGGCTCGCCGACGGCGGGGCGGTGACGGACGGCCGCGACCTCGCCGCGCTGGCGCTGACCGATCCGGAGGGCCCTGCCTCCCGCGCCTACGCGATCGCGGGCCGCGCGACCGGCCGGGTGCTGGGCGGGCTGCTGAACGTGCTGGACCCCGAGCTGGTCGCCCTGACCGGTGGGGTCGCGGAGGCGGACGGCGTCTCCGCCCCCGGCGGCGTATGGCGCGAGGCGCTGGCCGAGGGGATGGCGGAGCAGGCCATGGACGTGGTCGCCGCGACCCCGGTGGTGCCGGCCCGGGCCGGTCAGCACGCCGCCCTCCTCGGCGCCGCGCACCAGGCGGCCGCCTCCCTCTGATCCCCTCTCCCGAAGGAGCCCCTCCCGTGCATCCGATGACCGCCGCGCTCGAGCACACCCTCATCGTCTCCTGCCAGGCCTACCCCGGCGAGCCCATGCGCGACCCCCGCACCATGGCCCAGATCGCCGCCGCCGTCCAGGCCGGCGGCGCCGCGGCCGTCCGTGCCCAGGGCCTCGAGGACATCCGCCAGGTCAAGGACGCCGTCGACATCCCCGTCATCGGCATCTGGAAGGACGGCGACCAGGGCGTGCTCATCACCCCCACCCTCGATCACGCCCTCGCCGTCGTCGACGCCGGAGCCGACATCCTCGCTCTGGACGGCACCACCCGCCCCCGTCCCGACTCCCGCACCCTCGAACAGACCCTCACCGCCGTCCGCCGCCGCTTCGACGGCCCCATCATGGCCGACTGCGACAGCGTCGAGAGCGCGCACATCGCCGCCGACCTCGGCGCCGACATCGTCGGCACCACCCTCGCCGGCTACACCCCCGCCCGTGCCACGACCATCGGCCCCGACCTCCGCCTCGTCGAGGAGCTCGCCCAGGCGCTCCCCACCACGGCCCTTCTCGTCGCCGAGGGCCGCGTCCAGACCCCCGCCCACGCGGCCGCCGCCCGCGCCGCCGGCGCTCGCGCCGTCGTCGTCGGCACCGCCATCACCCACCCCACCACCCTCACCACGTGGTTCCACCGCGCCCTCACCCAGCCCTGACCGTGCCCTCCCCGTCCCGGAGCCCCGCCGTCGGCCGGCCTCCGCCCCCCGCACCCCGCGTCCGAGCACGGTTCCATGACGGGTGGGGGGCGCGGGCCCGGCCCGGGCGCCGGCGCATCCCGACCCCGCCCCGCGATCCCGTGGGCCGGCACCCCCTGAAGGACCCCCGATGAAGGAGAATCCCCGATGGATGCACAGATGACCCGCCGCGGACTGATCGGCGCCTCGGCCGCGATCGGCGCCGCGCTCACCGGCGCCGGCACCGCTGCCGCGCTGCCGCCCGCCCAGGACGAGAGGACCCGACGAGGCATGTACGAGGAGCAGGTCCTGGCCGCCCCGGGTGACTGGGGCGTGGCGAACTTCCGCATCCCCGCACTCGCCGTCGCCCCCGACGGCGACCTCCTGGCCGCCTTCGACAAGCGTCCCGTGCACGGCGACGCCCCGAGCCCCAACTCGATCTGGCAGCGCCGCTCCTCGGACGGCGGCCGCACCTGGGGCGAACCCGAGGTGGTGCGCGCCGGGAACGAGTCCACCGTGCCCGGAGAGAAGACCGGCTACTCGGACCCCTCCTACGTGGTGGACACCGAGACCGGCACGATCTTCCTGTTCTGCGTCCACTCCAAGGACGCCGGCGTGTGGAACGGCGTCTACGGGGACGACGACGAGGACCGCATGGTCGTCAGCGCGAGCCTCTCCGTGAGCCACGACTCCGGTCGCACCTGGGAGCACCGCTCCCTCACCGACGTCGTCAAGCCCGAGGACTGCCGGGCCATGTTCGCGAGCTCCGGCTGTGGGGTGCAGCTGCGCTACGGCGCGCACCGCGGACGGCTGGTGCAGCAGTACGCCGGGTGGTTCCGCGGCCCCGAGGGCGGCGAGATCGTCCAGGCCTACTCCGTGTTCTCCGACGACCACGGCGAGACCTGGACCATGGGCACCCCCGTCGGCACCGAGCTGGACGAGAACAAGGTCGCCGAGCTCTCCGACGGCACCCTCATGATGAACTCCCGCGAGAACCGCCGCACCGGCCGGCGCTGGGTCGCGCTCAGCCACGACGGCGGGGCCACCTGGGAGGATCTGCACCGGGATCCGAGCCTCGTGGACCCGGGCAACAACGCCCAGCTCACGCGGGCCTACCCGCAGGCGCCGGAGGGGTCGGCGAAGGCGCGGGTGCTGCTGTTCTCCCACGCCGACCACGCGCCGAACGACCGCGTGAACGGCACCGTCGAGATCTCCGAGGACGACGGCGCCAGCTGGGCTCGCAAGCGGGTCTTCCAGCCCGGCGCCTGCCAGTACTCGGTGATCATCGCCACGGGCCGCGACGAGTACCTGCTCGCCTACGAGGGCCAGGACGAGACGATCATGATCGCCCGCCTGGACATGGACTGGATCCTCTCGCGCTGACATCACCGCGACGAACCCCCGGCGGCCGCCGCATCCACGGCGGCTTCCCGGGCGTCGCCTGCTCCCTCTCCTGCGCCGGGCGGGCCCCTCAGGCGGTCTCGGCGATGAGCTCGAGCTCGTCCGCGCGCGGGAGCGGGAAGCCCTCGACGAGGAGGGCGTAGGCCTCGTCCTGGTCATCGGGGTCCTCGACGTCCGGCACCACGGTGAGCGCCTCGAGCACCCCGCCGTCGATGTGCAGCTGCAGCAGGAAGCGCAGCCCCTCATGTGCGAAAGCACCCTGCACCGGCCACACCTGTGTGTGGGGCACGGCGCGCGCCGCCGGCTCCGTGACCTCGAAGACCACGTCGGTCAGCTCGGGCAGGTCCTCCCGCCGGGCGGCTGCGAGCTGCCCGCGCAGCGCATCGGCCCCGGCGGCCTGCGGTCCTGCCGCCTGGAGGAGCCTCTCGACCAGCGCCGCCGTGGCCTCGTCGAGCGACACGGAGGGGGCGTCCTCGAGCTCTCCGTCCCGCTCCTGAGCACGCTCCTCGGCACGTTCGGCGACCCTCTCGAGCAGGGCCGGCAGGACGTAGGCGGCCCCGACGGACAGCGCCGACAGCCCCGCGAGCAGCACCCGCGGACGGGGCACGCCGCGGCGACCCAGCCAGGCGACGCCGCGGGCGTCCAGATGCTCGGTCAGCTCGGAGAATCCCATCTCGAGCGAGCCGGCGACCACGCCGTCCTGGATCGAGCCGACGAGCCGCTCCCCAGGCGTGTCCGCGACCAGAACGGCGGTGATCGTGGCTCGGGCGGTGCGGTGCGCCGACCGCGCCCACGGCCCGAGCTCGCGCGGATCGACCAGGGACAGCGCACCGTATCCGATCGCGAGCGCGGCGATCCTCCCGGTGCGGACGGCGGCGGGGCGGGCGGCGAGGGCGGCGGGGTGCGTCGTCATATCGGGAGTCTAGGAGCCTGCCGCCGAGGCCCGTCACGACGAAGGTCGCGCCCCGCACCCGACCTCCGGCGCGGGCCCGGGGACGGCGCCGGTACCCTCGTGCGCATGAGCGAGGCCGTGAGCACCGATCCCATCGGCACCCCCGACCCGGCGGAGCGCCCCTCGCCGTGGCTGTGCTGGGCCGCGCCGCTCGCGATCGCCGCGACCGCGACCCTCCTCTACGGGCTGCTGGGCGTGCAGCAATGGCGATCCCTGGCCCCGCGCTCCTGGGACCTCGGCATCTTCTCGGAGCTCGCGAAGGCCTACTCGCGCCTGGACGCGCCGATCGTGTCGATCAAGGGCGACGCGGTGAATCTCCTCGGCGACCACTTCCATCCGCTCCTGGTGGTGCTGGGCCCGGTCTGGGCCCTCTGGCCCTCCGGCCTCGCGCTGCTGTGGGCGCAGGCGCTGCTGCTGGGGATCAGCGCGATCCCGCTGACGCGGCTGGCGATCGACCGGCTGGGCGGCGGTCTCGGCATCCTCGCCGGGGTCGGGTACGCCTTCTCCTTCGGCCTGCAGGCGGCGGCCGATGTCCAGTTCCACGAGATCGCGCTCGCGGTCCCGCTGCTGGCCTTCTCCCTCACCGCCCTGCTGCGCGGCCGGCTCCGGCAGGCCCTGGTCCTCGCCGGGCTGCTGGTCTTCGTGAAGGAGGATCTGGGGCTCACGGTCGCGGTGCTCGGCGGGGTGATCGCTCTGCGGGACGCGCGTCATCGCCTGCACGGCGCCGTCCTCGCCGCCTGGGGTCTGGGCTGGTTCCTGCTGTCGACCTTCGTGATCCTGCCGCTGCTGAACACGGCCGGGCAGTACGACTACACGGGGAACCTGGGCTCGCCGCTGGATGTGTTCTTCCCGGCGGAGAAATGGATGACGGTGGGGATGCTGCTGCTGGCCGCCGGGGTCATCGGCGCCCGCTCCCCCCTGATCTGGCTGATGGTGCCCACCCTGGGCTGGCGCTTCACCGGCACCGTCGAGCACTACTGGACCTGGTACTGGCATTACAACGCGGTCCTCGTCCCGATCGCGCTCGTCGCCCTGCTGGATGCGCTGGGCGACCGTCGCACGGGCCGCGCGACCGCGTACCTCGCGACCGATGCCGCGCTGCGCCCGCGGCGGCTGGTGCAGCGCGGCGCGGTGCTCGCGAGCGTGGCGGTCACCGCGATCCTGGGCGGGCAGATGCCGATCGCCTCCCTCGCCTCCGCCGATCCTCTGGCCCGCAGCCCCCGATGGGACGCGGCGCAGCAGACGATGGCGGTGCTCCCCGCGGGCACGACCGTCGCCTCCGACATCACCCTCATGGCCTATCTCGTCCCGGGCCATGACGTGCAGTGGACGCACGGGCCCAACGCCCGGGTGCCCGACTGCGTGGTCATCGACCGTGCCGCCTTCTCCTGGTCCGGTGCCCCGCCCGCCGATCCTGTGCAGTGGGCGGCGGACACCTACCAGGTCGCATACCAGCCGCTGTCGGAGGAGGGCGGCTTCATCGCGACCTGCCGACCCGAGGTCCTCTGAACGGTCCTCCGGAGACGGCCGGTTCCTGATCGGCCGCCTTCGGGGCCGGCCGAAGGATCCACGCCGTTCTGACCGCCCAGAACGACACGAACACGTCACTCATCCTTTGCCCCCCCGGAACCGCCGCCCCCGCGCTGGCCGTCCTCCACCGTCGTCTCCGTCGTCCACACCGCCGTATCGACGGATGCTGCGGGGCGCTGATCGGTGCGGGACGCCTGCTCGTCCACGATCGTCCGCGACAGGATCGGCGGAGGCGACATCGCATCGATGTGATGCCGGAAGACGGCTCGCTGCGGACGGATGCGGAGCAGCGGGCGCCGATGAACGGGGTCAGATGGTCCGCGGCTCGGTCGTGGTCGGGCTGGCCCCACCCGGCACGGTCATGACCGAGCGGTCCTGCCCGGCTCGATCGTGACCGGCGCACTCCCGCTCGGCTCGACCGTGGTCGGGGCGGTCGCCGCGCGTTCCGTCGTGTTCGGCTCCGTCGCGGTCGGCCCCGGGCCATCCGGCTCCGTCGTCCCGGGGCTCTCCGGCTCCGTCGTCCCCGGGCTCTCCGGCTCCGTGGGCTCTGGCTCCGTCGTCCCTGGCTCCGTCGTCCCCGGTCCCTCCGGCTCCGTGGGTCCCGGGCTCTCGGGGCTCGTCGGCTCTGGCTCCGTCGGCTCCGTCGTCCCAGGCTCCGTCGGTTCCGTCGGCTCGGGCTCGGTCGTCCCGGGCTCCTCGGGCTCCGGCACGGTGGTGGTCGGATCCGTGGTCGTGGGACGGGACGGACGTGTCGCCGGCGGGTCGCGGGTGTCGTCCTCGCGCAGCTCGGGCTCGCTGCTCGGCTCCGGCTCCGTCGCCGGCTCGGGCTCGCTGCTCGGATCCTGCTCGGGGTCCTCGCCCAGGGCGGAGGAGGTGGCGACCGGGGTCGTCGAGGGCATGGTCCTCGTCGGGGCCGGCGCGGTCGACTCCGCCGCGGAGGACGCGGACTGCCCCGGCGTGCTCGAGACGGGTGCGCTCGTGCCCGGCCCCTCCCCGGCGAGCGCGGCGAGCGGGCCGATGCCCGCCACTCCCGCGACGGCGAGGGAGCCCACGGCCAGGATCGCGAGGGCGGCGCCGGCCACGGCCGCGTAGGGCCGCGGGCGGCGGACCTCCGAGGCGGACCGGACCCCGCGTGCTCGTCTGCGCATCTCGTCCCTCTCGAGCGTGCCGGCGCGGCGCCGTCCCGGGGCGCCCCGTGTCGCCCGATCCTATCGGCGCCCGCGCCCCCGGCCCACCCGAAGCCGGATCCGTCCGCCGCCCGGGATCACGGCCGGGCGGTGCGGGCGCGCCGGGAGGAGGGATCGATATGCGTGCCCTCGCGCGCCTGCCGGACGGTCTCCGCGCGCAGGCGCCACGGAGCGATCTGCTCCGCCGCGAGCGCGAGGTGGAGGCTGCCGCGCAGGGCGACGGTGGCCGGGGCCGAGGGCAGGCCGGCGAGCGCGGTCGCGTGCTCGGGCAGCAGGTGCCCGGCCCCGGCGGCGCTCCAGCGTGCCGCGACCAGCGCGATCGACGAGTGGACGTCGAGCATCCCGTGGCCCGACTCCCGCAGCGGCAGCAGCCGTGCCCGCGGCATGCGGTCCACCAGGTCCTCGGCGACGCGGCGGGGGGTGATGAGGTCCAGCTCCCCGCTGAGGACCAGCGCGGGGGCCTCGATGCGGCGCGAGAGCGCGTGGAGGTCCAGCTCCTCCCCCGCGAAGTCGGCGACGCCGCGGGTGCGCTGCTCGACCATCTGCAGGCTGTCCAGCGGGCCGCCGTCGGCATGGGCGCCCTGGCCCAGCCGGGTCCGGGCGATCGGGGCCACCAGATCGAGCTCGTGGACGTAGGGCGTGGACTGCAGCCAGTCCTGGGCGAGGACCTGCCGCACGCTGCGCCAGGTCAGGGCGCCGCGGCCGGTCGCGAGCAGGTCCACCAGCTCGCGGACCGCGCCGATGCCGCCGTACTCGTGGACCGCGAGGATCACCGACCCGGCATGCGGGCCGTCGATCACACCGTCGTCCACCAGGCGGCGCAGCGCCGCGGCGATCGTGTCCGTGCGCGGGTCCTCCCCGTGCCAGTACAGCCGCCGCAGCTCCGCCTGCGCGACGAGCTCATCGTCCGCGGAGGTCAGCGGCGAGTCCAGGACCAGCGAGTGCACCCGCTGCGGGTGAAGGGCGGCGAGGCCCTGGGCGAGGTAGGCACCGTAGCCGGTGCCGAGCACGACCGCCTGCCGGATCCGGGCATGGTCCAGCACGGCGGCCAGATCCTCGATCACCTCCCGCACCCGCATCGCGGCCCCCGGCAGCTCGCGGCCCTCGGCGTCGAGGCGGGACAGCCCCACACCGCGGTGCTCGACCATGACCACGTCCAGGCCGGCGGCGCTGAAGGCGCGGCGTAGCGGATCGTACGGCAGGACGGAGGCCAGGCCGGGGCCGTCCGGGATGAGCAGCAGCGGCACGGGCGCCGGTGCGGGCGCGCGCCGTCGACGCGGGCGCAGCACGGGGCGGGGGCTCTGCCGGGAGTACCGCAGCGGGAACAGCCGCGGGTCCTCGGCGCTGATCGGCCGGTACACGGTCACCAGGTCGTTGCGGATCTGCAGCAGCTCGTCCTGCGCCGCGCGGTCCAGGATCCGTGCCCTGCTCATGCCCCGCCCCGTCTCACGGCACGGCCCGCCGCACGGGACGTCCGATGCTCCCGCTCACCGCTGCGCGGACCTGCCGCCGATGCTCTTCCACAGGAACGTGTACATGAGCGCGTTCATGCGGGCGGCCTGCTCGTTGGTCGCCGCGCCCCCGTGGCCGCCCTCGATGTTCTCGAAGGAGCGCACATCGGCGCCCATCGACTCGAGCGCCGCCGCGAACTTGCGGGCGTGCCCCGGATGGACCCGGTCGTCTCGGGTCGAGGTGAGCACGAAGGCGGGCGGGTACGTGACGTCCTCGCGCAGCAGGTGGTAGGGGCTGAAGGTGCGGATGAACTCCCAGTCCTCGGTGTCCGGATCGCCGTACTCCGCCATCCAGGAGGCGCCCGCGAGCAGGTGCGAGAAGCGCTTCATGTCCAGCAGCGGCACCTGGATGATCACGGCGCCGAACAGCTCCGGGTACTGGGCGAGCATGTTCCCGGTGAGGAGCCCGCCGTTCGAGCCTCCGCGCACGCCCAGGTGATCGCGGTCGGTGACGCCGCGCTCGACGAGGTCCGTCGCGACGGAGGAGAAGTCCTCGTAGGCGCGGTGCCGGTTCTCGCGCAGCGCCGCCTGGTGCCAGGCGGGGCCGTACTCGCCGCCGCCGCGGATGTTCGCCACGACGTACGTGCCGCCGCGCTCGCACCAGGCCTTGCCGATCGCGCCGAGGTAGGCGGGGGTCATGGGAATCTCGAAGCCGCCGTAGCCGTACAGCAGCGTCGGGCGCGGGCCGGCGGGGGCGTGCTCGGCATCGGGCCCGATCTCGAAGTAGGGGATGCGGGTGCCGTCCACGCTCGTCGCGAAATGCTGGGTGACCTGCAGGCCGGTCGCATCGAAGCGGGCGGGCGTGGCCTTGATCGTCTCGAGGTCGCCGGCGCCGGCTCCGGAGGGGACGCCGGCGAGGTCGCCCATCAGCAGCGTGGTCGGGGTCAGGAAGCCGGTCACGCTCACCCACACGCGGTCGTCCTCGTCGGCGTCGACGGCGCTCACGCCGATCGCCCCCTCCAGCTGCGGGAACAGGTCCTCGCGGATCCAGGCCCCGGCGCCGTCGCGGTGATGGACCTCGAGCCGGTCGATCACGTCCTCCAGGATGGTGAGGACCAGGGTGCTGCGGGTGATGGCGAGACCCTGCAGGGACGAGGACGGCGTCGGCTCGAACAGGGCCCGCGCGGATGCCTCTCCCCGCAGGAAGGCGTCGAAGTCCGCGACGACCAGGGACCCGGCCGGGAAGGTGGTCCCCTCGATCTCCCAGTCGGAGCGGGGCATGAACACGCCCAGGTCCCGGTGGGCGCTGGCCTCCATGTCCTTCGGGACCGGCAGGGCCGTGAGCTGCGGGGGCTCGGCGGCGAGGTCGAGGAGGTGCACGGTCGAGGAGTAGAAGGCATGCATCTGGATGACCCAGTCCCGCTCCCAGCCGGGGGTCGAGTCATGGGAGACGAACACGCCCATGTCCTCGACATCGGCCTCGAACAGCAGCTCCGCCTGGTCGAGCGGGGTGCCGCGCCGCCACCGGCGCGCCTGGCGCGGGTACCCGGAGCTGGTCATCGTGCCCTCGCCGAAGTCGGTCGCCACCAGGAGGGTGTCCGCGTCGACCCAGCTGATCCCGCCCTTGGACTCGGGGCGCACGAAGCCGCCCTCGGACTCGGGCACGAAGGCGCGGGCCTCGAGGTCGAACTCACGGGTGACGTCGGCGTCGGAGCCGCCGCGGGAGAGGGTCACGAGCGCCCGGCGGTAGGGGGCGTCCGGGCCCTCCTCCGGGGCGGGGCGCAGCAGGCTCGCACCGTGCCACACCCAGTTCTCGCCCTCGGCCTCGTTCAGCGCGTCGATGTCCAGCAGCACCTCCCACGCGGGGTCCTCGGTGCGGTACGAGTCCAGGGTCGTCCGGCGCCACAGGCCGCGCTCGTGCTCGGCATCGGTCCACAGGTTGTAGAGGAAGCCCCCGCGCTTGGTGACCGCGGGGATGCGGTCCTTCGCGTCGAGGATCTCGCGGATCTCCTGCTGCAGCGTCGCGGCGAGGGGTTCTCCCCCGGGCCCGGCGATCGCGTCGATCTCGCGCTCCGCACGGGCATTGCGCTCCCGCACCCAGGCGAGGGCCTCCTCGCCCGTCACGTCCTCCAGATGCTGCCAGGGATCGGTCGTGCCGTCGGGGGCCGGAAGCTGGGCGATGCGCTGCGTGCTCGTCATACCGGCCACAGTACTGGTCCTCCCGCGGCCGCGCAGGCCCTGCGGGCGGCCCATGTGCAGGTGGTGTGGAGCGCGCCGCCCGGTCACCACGGAGGGCCCCGCCGATGCGAGAATCGGAGGATGCCCGCCGATGCCCCTCGTCCCGCCCGTCGCGCCCTGCTCGCCGGCGCCCCGGCCCTCGCCGCGCTGACGGCCTGCTCGGGGCCGACCGACGATCCCGCCGCGCCCGGGCCCGAGCCGGAGCGCCG
>NZ_JBHLSV010000020.1:0-75451 GCF_042434575.1 Brachybacterium hainanense | reverse complement strand
GTCCAGGGCGCATGCCAGCGCCGGCCCCCGCGCCTCGCGCGCCGGGGCGGCGGGGGCGCGGACGGGAGCGGTCGCCCCGAGGGATCCGTCCGTCGCCTCCGCCCGGAGAGGAGGGGCGGCCGGGCGGGCGAGGGCGGGACCGATCCCGAGCCCGATGGCCCAGCCGCCGAGCTCGCAGCCGATCCGCAGCAGGTCCACCGCCTCGCGCGCCTCGTCGGCGATCGCGACCGCCTGGTCTCCGAGAGCCCGTTCCGGAGCGCGCCGCAGCCCGAGCGGGGCGATCGCGGCGAGGAGCTCGGGGACCCGGTCCGGCGCATCGGCACGGGCCCGGCCCCGATCGAGGGCGCTGCGCCCGCGTCCGTGCAGGTCATAGCAGAGGACGAACATGCCGCGACGCTAGCACGTCGTCGCAGGCAGGTCCCGGCCCCCGCGTCCGCAGACGCTCTTCTCGGCACCGGTTCGCGCGCCTCCGTCCGCCCCCATGCCCCGCCACCGCTGCCCGGGGACGGAGCAGAGCCACCCTGCCCAGCCACAACCACGGTCAACCGCCCCATCCACCCTTGCCCGGGAACAAGCCAGAACCGCCGTAGCCCCATCGCCGCTGACCGGGGATGGCGCAGAGCAGCCGCGCGCTGTCACAACGACGGTCAACGGCCCCGCCCTCATCGCTCTCAGCCACAACGGCGGTCAACGGCCGGCCTCACGCCGCCCCGCACCGCAGGAACTCACGCGGGCCCGGCAAGCCCTCGCCCGCGTCCCCGCCACGCCGCTCCGCAGGAACTCACATCTCCCTGCCCACACCCTGCTCCGAGACGACACCGCTGCCCGCGGATGAGTCAGTCCCCTCCCCCTCACCACCGCTGACCGCCTATGAGCCAGAACGACAGGGGCCTACCACCGCTGACCGGGGATGGAGCAGCGCCGCCGCCCCCTGTCACAACGACGGTCAACGACCTCGCCCCCGCCCCCCCTCGCCCGCTGCCACAACCGCGGTCGACGGGCCCATCCTCATCGCCCCCGGTCACCAGGACGGTCGACGGCGCGGCCCCAACTGCCCGGGAGCCTGCGACCTGAGCCGTCGTCGATCAGGCGAGCTGGATCAGCTCCTCGTAGGACGAGTTCCAGAGGTCCTCGACCGCATCGGGCATGACGAGCACGCGCTCCGGGGAGAGCGCGCGGACGGCCCCGGGATCGTGGGAGACCAGCACGACCGCCCCCTCGAAGTTCGCCAGAGCCCCGAGGATCTCCTGGCGGCTGGCGGGATCGAGGTTGTTCGTCGGCTCGTCCAGCAGCAGCACGTTCGCGCTGGAGACGACGAGGGTGGCCAGCGCGAGGCGGGTCTTCTCCCCGCCGGAGAGCACCCCGGCGGGCTTGTGCACGTCGTCGCCCGTGAACAGGAACGAGCCCAGGATCTTGCGCGCCTCGACCTCGGGCAGCTCGACAGCTGCAGACATCATGTTCTCCAGCACCGTGCGTCCGGGGTCCAGGGTCTCGTGCTCCTGGGCGTAGTAGCCGATGCGGAGCCCATGCCCGGGGATGATGCCGCCGGTGTCGGACGGGTCCACGCCCGCGAGGATCCGCAGCAGGGTGGTCTTGCCCGCGCCATTCAGGCCCAGGATCACGACCCGGCTCCCGCGATCGATCGCCAGGTCGACGCCCGTGAAGATCTCGAGACTGCCATAGGACTTGGAGAGGTCCTCCGCCATCAGCGGCGTCTTCCCGCACGGGGCCGGCTTCGGGAAGCGCAGGCTCGCGACCTTGTCGGTGCGCCGCTCCTCCTCGACCCCGTCGAGCATCCTCTCGGCCCGGCGCAGCATGTTCTGCGCGGCGACCGCCTTGGTGGCCTTGGCACGCATCTTCTCGGCCTGGGCGGTGAGGGCGCTCGCCTTCTTCTCCGCGTTGGCCCGCTCGCGCTTCCTGCGCTTCTCGTCGTCCTCGCGCTGACGCTGGTACAGCTTCCAGCCCATGTTGTAGATATCGATCGCGCTGCGGTTCGCGTCGAGGTAGAACACCTTGTTGACGACCTGCTCGACAAGCTGCACGTCGTGGCTGATGACGATCAGCCCGCCCCTGTAGGTCATGAGGTAGTCGCGCAGCCAGATGATCGAGTCCGCGTCGAGGTGGTTCGTCGGCTCGTCGAGGATCATGGTGTCCGCCTGCGAGAAGAGGATCCGCGCGAGCTCGACGCGGCGCCGCTGTCCGCCGGAGAGGGTGCCCAGCCCCTGCTCGAGCAGGCGGTCCGGCAGGCCGAGGTTCGCGGACATCCGCTTCGCCTCCGCCTCCGCCGCATAGCCGCCGCGGGTCTCGATCTCCGCGTCGATCCGCGCGTAGCGGTTCATGGCCTTCTCGCGCTGGGCATCGGAGATGGACATGTCGGCCATCTCCTCCTCGGCTCGGTGCAGGCGCGCGAGCAGGGCGTCGAGGCCGCGCGCCGACAGGATCCGGGAGATGACGGTCTCCTCCTCCCCGCCGGCGTGGGTGTCCTGCGGGAGGTAGCCCAGCTCGCCGGAGACCTCGACGCTTCCCCCCGAGGGCTGCAGCGTCCCCGAGAGGACCTTGGTCAGAGTGGTCTTGCCGGCGCCGTTGCGGCCCACCAGACCCACTCGGTCGCCCGCGGTGATCTGGAAGCTGACCTCGCTCATGAGGAGCCGTGCCCCGACGCGGATCTCGAGGTCGTGGACGGTGATCACGGCGGGGATGCTCCTTGGGACGGACGGGGCGGCGCGGGTGCGCGCGGACCCGCCCCAGCATACGGAGGACCTGCACGAACGGGCCACGGGATTCCCTGCGCTGTGATGAGATGAATCCCGGGCGAACCGGCCCGACCCTGGAAGAGAGCGAAGGTGTCCGAACGATGCTGATCGGTGTTCCACGAGAGATCAAGACCCATGAGTACCGCGTCGGCCTCACCGCCGCCGGCGTGCACGAGCTGGCCACCGCAGGACATGACGTGCTGGTCGAGCACGAGGCCGGCAGGGGCGCGGGCATCTCCGACGACGACTACCGTGCCGCGGGTGCCCGGATCGCGACCACGGCGGAGGAGGTCTGGTCGCGGGCGGAGATGATCGTGAAGGTCAAGGAGCCGCTCCCCGCGGAGCACCACCTCATGCGCGAGGGCCAGATCCTGTTCACCTACCTGCACCTGGCCGCGGATGAGGCGCTCACCCGCGCCGTCCTCGCCTCGGGGACGACGGCGATCGCCTACGAGACCGTGCAGCTGGAGAGCCGGTACCTGCCCCTTCTCGCGCCGATGAGCGCGATCGCAGGGCGCCTCGCGACGCAGGTCGCGGCCTACCATCTGATGGCGCCGCTGGGCGGCATGGGTCTGCTCATGGGCGGGGTCCCCAGCACCCGGGAGGCGCATGTGGTCGTGCTCGGCGGCGGGGTCGTCGGCGAGCAGGCGGCGCTTATGGCGCGCGGGCTGCACGCGAACGTGACCGTCATGGACGTCAACCTCGAGCGGCTCAGCCAGATCGCGACCGTGCACGACGGGGGCATCCTCACCCGCTACTCGACGAAGCTCGACGTGGCCGAGCAGATCGAGCAGGCCGATGTGGTCATCGGCTCGGTGCTGATCCCCGGCAAGCGGGCGCCCAAGCTCGTCACCGACGAGATGGTCTCCACCATGAAGCCGGGTGCGGTGCTCGTGGACGTGGCGATCGACCAGGGCGGCTGCTTCGAGGGATCGCGTCCGACGACCCATTCCGACCCGACCTTCGAGGTGCATGGGACGACCTTCTACTGCGTGGCGAACATGCCCGGCAGCGTGCCCGTCACGGCGACCGCGGCCCTCTCGAGCGCGACGCTCCCCTACATCCTGCGCCTGGCCCGCAGCGGGTGGCGGCAGGCGTTCGCGGAGGACCCCTCGCTCGCGCGGGGCCTGAACGCGCACGGCGGGAAGCTCACCCATGCGGGCGTGGGCGAGGCGCATGGCATCGAGGCGGTCGCCGTGCAGGACGTCCTCGCCGGCTGACCGCAGAGATCCGACCACCGGTGGGCTCCTGCGCAGCGCGTAAGCAGCCCACCGGCGGTCGGATCATGCCGGGCCGATGTCCCGGCCCCGCACACCGCGGCGCGCCTCAGAGGTTGAAACCGATGGCCCGCAGCTGCTCGCGCCCGTCCTCGGTGATCTTCTCCATGCCCCTGTCGCCTTCCTCGGAGCCCCGTTCCGGGGTCACGATGCATAGCGGGCGAGGGCGTCGACGAACACGAAGGAGGACCTGGTCGATCTCCGGGAGCAGCATGGGCTGCCCCAGAAGGAGCAGGCGGAATGCATGGGCGTCTCCCAGAGCGCTGTCGCTCAGTTCGAGCGCTACGCGACTCCAACCCGACGCCGGCGACGATCCAGCGCTATGCGCTGGTGGTTGAGGCGAATCTCCCCGTCCGTGTCGAGAGCGACCGCGCAGGCTACGTGACTCAGAACGCGGCTCGTCCCATGCTCGTGGTCGATCAGAAGCCGGAGCCGCGAGCGATCCGCTGGAGCGAATCGAGGCTCGCGCGTGCCTGATCTCGACGGCCCCAGCGAAGCTCTGCAAGAGATCCACCCGCACATCGAGCTCGAGACCATTCGCTTCTGCGAGCTGTACTGCACCCGTAAGGACGTCAAGGACCCGGACGATCTTCCACAGTTCATGCTATAGGTCGACGTCCACCGCACCGAGGATGTTCGCCCCGGAGAGAGGCGGGGCCTGCGCTTCGGACTCAAGCTCGAGCGCGAGGTGAGCGAAGGGCGCGCGCGAGCTGTCGTCGACGGCTTCTACGGCATCGACCCCTCCCACGCGGACCAACTGAGCATGGACCTTGCGTTCGAGTACGCGAACCATGTCGCGCCGATGGCGATGCTCCCCTCCATGCGACAGGGCATCTCCGACCTCAGCACGAGGGTGCTCGACAGCCACATCCTCATGCCGTTCTTCCAGCGCCAAGAGCTGAGCTTCTCGGCGCCCGGGAGCGAATAGCCACGTCATATCGGCGCGCCGCATCAGCGTCCTATCGCACCTTCTCAAGCCCTACACCCCGGTTGGGACTGCAGGTGCTCGAGCGCTTCACGAGCGATCTGCAGGTCTACAGCATCGACGAGGCCTTCCTCGGCATTGACCGACGCACCGCGGCGGATCCGGAGGCGATGATCCGGCTCGGCCGGGACATCAAGGACACGCTGAGGAGGCTGCTCGGGGTGCCGGTGTGCGTCGGGATCGCAGGCACCCGCACTCTCGCGAAGCTCGCCAACTGGGCGGCGAAGATGGTGGAGGCGTTCGACGGGGTCTTCGTCTGGCCGGCGACCCGCGAGGGCTGGCGTGACCAGCTGATGACCCGTCTGCCTGTCTCGGAGGTCTGGGGTATCGCCTCACGGCTCGAGAGACGGCTCGCAGGCCCTGGCATCCTGAGCGTCGCGGACCTCGCCGCGGCTGATCCCGTGCTCATCCGGAGGCAGTTCACCGTCGTCGTGATGAGGACGGCCCTCGAGCTGCGGGGAGTCGCCTGCATCGGCCCCGAGGAGGGCCGGGAGGGGAAGAAAGACCAGCTCATCGTCTCGCGGAGCTTCAGCGAGAAGGTCACCACGGCAGGCGGGATCCGCCAGGAGCTCAGCGTCTACGCTCAGCGGAGCGCAGCACGGCTCGTACGCCACCAGCAGGTCGCGAGAACGCTCACGGCATTCGCCGGAACGTCGCACTGGGTGGAGCAGAAGCACCATCCGTCGATCTCGGTGCGCCTCCCGTTCCCGACGGCGGATCCGGTGGAGCTCACGAGGGTCGCACACCAGCTCCTGCCGCAGATCGTGGGCGGCGTCCGGTACGCGAGGGCGGGCATCATGCTCACGGACCTGCTGCCGGCGGGTCTGCACGTGCCCTTCGACATGTTCCGCCAGCGGCACGAGGACGCGGGCATCGCCACGCTCATCGACCGCGTGCAGAAGAAGGAGGGACGGGAGTCCGTTGGCCTCGGCTGGGCCGGGATGCGGCCAGGGCCGACGTGGCAGATGAAGCGGGAGCTGCTGACCGATACCTGCGCCGCCTCCGCCCCCGAGAACGGCGCCGCCGCCCTGCACACCATGGGCCTGCTCCCGCCCCTGGTGCGTCTCGCGCGCACCGCGGAGGTGCTCGCAAGGCCATGACCGCGGGCAGGCTCCGCCGCCCTCACCCCATGAACGGGGCGAAGATCGCGGCGACCTGGGCGAGCGCGCGCTCCGGGTCGCGATCGGCGATCGCCTCGACCAGTTCGCGGTGATGGCGGTGGGCCGCGTCCAGGTCCTCGCTCTCCTCGTCCCGCATGTGGGCGGCGAACACCTCCAGCATGCTGGAGTACAGGGTGACGTAGAGGGGATTGTGGGTCGCCTCAACGATGCCGCGGTGCAGCGCGAGATCGGTGCGTGCGCGCACCTCCGGGCCGGCAGCGGGCCAGATCTCCTCGCGATGGTCGCGCAGGGCGCGGAGCTCCTGTGCCTCCGCATCCGTCCGGTGCCTCGCCGCGAGGGAGGCGGCGGTGCTGTCAAGGGCGAGACGCAGCTCGAGGTACTGGCGGCGCGTGCCGCCGCCGAGCTGCCGCTCGAGCGTCCCTGTGAGCTCCGAGGACGAGATCACGAAGGTGCCTCTGCCCTGCTCACGTCGCAGCAGACCCGCGTGGACGAGCGACTGGAGCGCCTCGCGGACCGTGTTGCGGCCGATGCCGAACTCCGCCACGAGGGCAGGCTCGGTCGGGATCTTCTCGCCGACGGGCCAGCGCCCCTGGACGATCTCGTCGCGGAAGCTCTCCGCGGCCTGGTCGATGAGCCCCGCTCGACGCATCGGCCGGCGTGTGCCAGAATCGCCTGGATTCATCCCATGATCCCATCATCCGTTGATCTTCTGCAGGAGTCTATCGTGACGCCCCCGACCGAGCCGTCGACCTCCCCGCCCCGGCGCACCGTGCTGCTGTGGGCCGGTCTCGCGATCGGCCTGACCGCGCTCAACCTGCGCACCGCGGTCACAGGGTTCACGCCGCTGCTGGAGATCATCGGCCGTGACCTCGGGTACGGCCTGGCGATGGCCGGGCTCCTCGGCACGGTTCCCGCGGCGGCCTTCGGAGTGTTCGGCGCCGTGGCCCCGGTGGTCACCGGACGGTTCGGCCTCGAGCGCACCGCGACCGCGGCGCTCGCGGCGACGGCCCTCGCGCTCGTTCTGCGCGCCGCGGCCCCGTCACCTGGTGCGCTCGTGGGCTCGACGGTGCTGGCGCTGGCGGGCATCGGAGCTGCGAACGTCGTGATCGTCCCGCTGGTGAAGTCCTGGTTCCCGAACAGGCTCGCGCTGTGGACCTCGCTGTACCTGATCCTCATGCAGACGGGCCAGTTCCTCGCCCCGCTGCTCGCCGTTCCGCTGGCCGATGCCGGGACGTGGCGTCTCTCCGTGGGCATCTGGGCCGGGCCCGCGCTGCTCGCGGCGATCAGTTGGTGCGTGCTCGCCGTGCGAGCGCCCACCGGACATCATGCCCGGACCGCCTCCGCGACGAGGCCCGACCGCTCCTCGCTCCTCGTCTCGCCGACGCTCTGGGGTCTGGCCGTCCTGTTCGCGATGATGTCGGTCTCCAACTACGCCGTCATCACCTGGGTGCCGGCGATCCTCGTCGAAGCCGGCGCAGATCCCGCGCTCGGCGGCGCCATGGTCGCGCTGTACTCCTCCTGGGGCATGCTCGCCGCGCTGCTCGTCCCCCGGCTCACGGCCCGCATGCCCCGACCCTTCCCGATCGTGCTCGCCTGCGGCGTGCTCCTCGTCGCGGGATATCTGGGGCTGCTCCTCTCCCCGCTCGTCGGCACGCTCGTGTGGGTCTGCGCCCTGGGCATCGGCGTGAGCACCTTCCCCCTCTGCATGACCCTCATCAACCTCAGGACCAGCGGCCCGCAGGCAGCATCGGCGACCTCCGGGATCGTCCAGGGTATCGGGTACGGGATCGCCTGTCTGGGCCCGGTCGGCCTCGGGCTGCTCCACGAGGCGACCGGATCCTGGACGGTGCCGCTGCTGGTGCTCGCCGCAACGACCGTGCCCGGTATCATCGGCGGGTGGTTCGCCTGTCGGCCGATCCCGATCGACGGCCGCACGGTGCCCGGCACCTGCCGGCTCCGATGACGAGGAACCTAGCCACTGAATGCCGTTGATACGACTATTGTCGCCAGAGGCGAAGGAGGCCGCAGCTTCCGGGCGTCGCGCGGTGCCTGCGCGCCCTCGGCGTGCTCGACCAAGTGGTCGAGGCGACCGACCCGCTCGGCAGCGACATCGGCCACCTGCGCGCGGGCAGGCTGACCAGGAAGCGTGCACGATGACGACCATCGGGGAGCTCGCCGACGACGCGACGGGCACGCGATTGGTGGCCGCCGATGGGGATACAGATCACGGGCCTCCATGCGGGCGGACCGCGAAGGGCTGTTCGATGCCGGGATTGCGGGCGCTAACGCAGTGCCTGGCGCACGGGGGTAGCGAGGGTGGCTGCCCGGGTGATGTCGGAACGCTGAGGCATCACGCTGCCCGCACCTGTCGTATGCTTCTGGGTGACAACGGCGTCATTCCGGCGACCGATCCTCCGCCATGAGGATCATGGAGGTCATCATGCCTTCCACCGCAAACAGCAGATCTGGTATCGGTTTTCTGAAGAGCGCCATGGCAGCCCTCTCCTGCGGAGCGCTCGTCGTCGCAATGCTCAGCACCTCGACGGCGGCTTTTGCCAAAGGAGACGCTCCCGGAGACTCGACGGAAGTCAGCCAGGAGCGCCTCGCGACCGGCGGCCAGGAGGAGCTCTCTACTCAGGTACAGGTGATCTTGGATTCCCATCCGAGAGATGTCGTTGACTTTTTCTGGGACGGACACCACGGAACAGTCCTGGTGCGGCCGGAAGCGGCAACCGCCGTCACCACCCTCGCAGGTGAAAGAGGGTTCGACATCACCATCGAGCAATCGGAGGCGCGTGCAATCGCGTATCTGGAGCGATCGGATCACGAGCTCGCGATCCTTGATGCCATCGGCGAGGTTCCCGGGGCCACGTCGCTAGCCGCGCGGTACGAAGCGGAGGACAACTCATTCGCGGCCACCGTGTGGACCGACCAGGAAGCGGAGGTGGGCCGCGTGATCGATACTCGCCTCGGCGACAGCTCCAGGACCGTCGCGCTCGACCTCCCGCTCCGCATCGAGTTTGCCGACGCAGAGGACGTCCCGATGGAGCAGTCAACGACGCAGGGTGGCGAGTTCTACGGTTCATGCACGGGTGGCTTCATCGGGAAGAAGGGAACCGGATACGGGATCATCACGGCGGCCCACTGCACGACGAAACCGAGCAAGTACGACGGCGACACGACTGGCACGACATATGTGGCTGCAGGGAGCCGAGACATTCGCTATACCTCGCTCAGCGGAGGAACGCCCGAGAACAAGTTTCGGTACGGGAATTCTCAGTACCGCACGATCACATCGACCGGCGTCGTGACGATCGGGTTCATCCTCTACAAGTACGGAGTGGCCTCAGGGTACGGGTCCTCGAAAGTCGAATCCTACAAGGGATGCGTCTCGTTTTCCGGGAGTACCTGGTGCAACCTCTACTATACAGCGACGAAGATCACCTCGGGAGGCGACTCAGGTGGTCCCTGGTTCATCGCAGCGAAAGGTTTCGCGACCACGACGGGCGCGGACAGCGGAGGCTCGTACATCACGCCGATCTCATCCGTGTCAACATCACCGGCGTTTCGGTGAAGACGAGTTGAGGCATCCTCATGCGAGCAGTACGCGCAGTGATCGCGGCGTTCTCCATCGGCCTTCTCGTATGCTCCTGCACGAGCCCTCCCTCCCCTCCGGACATTCCTGCGGAACAACCGACATCGTCCGCCGCGTCGGACCCGGAGCCCGACCTGGAGGCGTGGGCGCAGATCGAGATGACCGTGCTCGACGCCATCGACTACGATCCGCGCCCCAAGGGGGCGGCATACGACGCGGAGAACGATCGCGTCGTAGTGACGCTCTACACCCTCGGCGACGAGGTGACACCTGCCGAGATTCGCGACATGGAGACCGCCGGCGAAGCCGCCACCGATGGGGTCGATGTCGTGGTCGAGACGACCGATGCCGACCCGCCGCGCTATGACGAGGGCAAAGAGGATGTCGACCCGTGAACGAGCCGTGTCGTGTATGCGGAAGACGACACAACCTGCAGTAGATGGTGCTGACGTCACTGTCGTGGTCTCGAACGATGGGCGCCCCGTCGAGGCATAGCGGCGCGAGGACACATCCCGGGGAGTACGAGATACGTCTTTCGGAAGGGGCTCCCGTCCGGGCAGGCATGACAGGCAGCTGGAGCGACCATGCACGCGCCTCCTGCACGGGATAGGACCGAAGCCCCGCACCCTTGCCGTCTCAGCGAGGGTGCGGGGCTTCATGATGGTGGCTGCGGGCGAGCTCAGCCGCGCTCCCCTCGCAGTAGCACGAGCGGGCGCTACGCCTTAGACTGGGAATCCAGGCGACCGAGTCTGGGTTCGGGGAAGTACGTAGTAGGCCATTGCGGGATTCCGTCGCCCAACACACCCGTAGGAACTTCCCAGAGGGCGTGCCTACTTTCTCTCCGCTCCCGGGAATTAATCCAGCGATGAGCCGACGGTGCATCATAGAAGACGGCGACAGGGCTCGGATCGAGAAGTTCATCGGGGTCCGGGAACGGAGGAAGGAGAACCGCTACCCATAAGGACACCGGCCGATTCTCCTCGGAGAATCCCTGTACGACGAAGGTCTCCCATTCAACATGGAACTCTGGATTGTCTTTTTCGAAGAGAGCGGCATCCGCTTCGTCAAGGACGACACCGATGGCTGGAGTGTGGCTGACCGGTCCGTCGTCGGCCCGGCATGTCACCTTTCGAAACACGACGACCGCTCGCATCGCTTTCATGACGAGCAGGGGACGATATCGCTCGTCACCCGAGCGTATGCAGTTGCGTAGTACTCCTTGCCCTTGTATACCATTTTACCCTGAACGGCTCCCGACCACCAGCGCTTCGTTGTCTTCGACGTGCAGGTGTAGGACATTCCGATGCTCTTCAGGCTGGAGGCGCCGTAGTTCTTGTTGCTTCCGCCGACCGTTGGTGTAACTTTCTTCCACGTGAGCAGGCGCTTCTCTCGCAGGTACAGTGTATGCGAGATCGATGTCACCGGAACGGTGCGTTTCGTGTAGGCCTTGAAGCCCACAGTGCTGCAATTACCCGATTGGCGGAGATGGGTTCCTTGAGCCTCCAGCAGGCACGGTCCATATCTCACAACGTCTCCAGAGCTCGACTGGGCGGACACGCCGTCGGCATCGGCAAGTATACGCTCGGCCTCTTCAAAAGAGTCGGCCCTCACGAAGACGGCCGGCTCGAATTCGATGTCGACCACGGCCCCTTCGAGATCGCCGCCGACAGGATCCTGGGTCATATCTGCATTCGGATTGGCATCCCCAGTGGACGTGACCACGGACTCGCCGGATCTGAAACTATCTTCTGCCTGCGCGGCCGAGAGTGGAGCGCAGGGAATCAGGGTGCATGCAATACCTATCGCACGCACGATCGATGTCCTGGACGTCAGAATGGCCACAACAACTCCCCTGGTGTCACAATTCAAAGTGGATCCCTCGCCAGTAAGCCTAGCACAAGCTCGCGGGTGTTGTGTCTGCGTGGATCTGGATTGCCCTCCATCACTCGAGTGCGCCGATGTCCTCGAGTTCGCTGACATTGACGGCCGCCCTACGTCGCGATCAGCTTCGGCCCACGAATCCAGGGCTTGCCTCGGGAGGTCTACTCGGAGGGCGCGATCTGAGGTGAGGAAGACCAGAGCTCCACACCCTCGCTTCCTCAGCGAGGGTGTGGAGCTTGGTGATGGTGGCTGCGGGAGAGCTCAGCAGGTCTGCGGAGGTAGTCGTCACCACGGAAGTACGAGATCCTCGTGTCCGTGAATGGGGAGGACATGACGACTTCTGACGTCGCTGGCCCCTGAGGAGTCAGAATCATCCCGACCCGCCGGAAGCAGGTCAGATGTCAGCACTGGCAGGACACACGGAGAAATCCTGCTTCGCGTCACGAGCCTCTTCGCTTCCGTCGAGAGAGAACGCCCGACATGCACCCACATACATTGCTGATTCGTCAGGAATAGGAACGGTCAAGGTGTCGTCGTCAGTGCTGATCGGCACGCTAACCAAAGGCGTACCGCATTCCTGGGCGCCGTCTTCCGTCGTGCATGCATGCTCTCGGATGCGCTGTCGCTCGGTGCAGTAGTCCAGACCACCGTCGTCGCGTCGTCGCTGAGCTCACCGGCGAGCTCCAACCCTTGCACGACGGCTCCCAGGCAATCAGCTGTCGATGACCTCACCTGGTCACCACTGACTTCCATGGTGAGGGGGTGGTCGCCGTCGGCCAGCAGGTACGTTCCATCGCGCCCGACGCCTTCAGAACCGCAGCCGGTAAGCGAGGCGCCGAGCATGATGAGCGCTGCAGCGCACTGGCGATGCGGCAGGTTGGCGAGACGGCGATTCGAGTGACACTCATGATCCCCGGGGCTCCGATCGTGAAATCGAGAAGTACGGACGACAGCTGCCCACCGTTGGGCTCAGGGAGATCCCGACCGCCTCAGTCGAAGTTGCGCTCGTGAAGATCCCGCCCCATGCTTTTCTGTGGGCAGACGATAGCGTATCGGCGGAGGCGGAACCGGCTCATCGCCTTATTTCACCCGGAATTTCACTCTACCGCATACCCCCACGCAAGGCAGTGACGAGGACCCGAGGAAGACCTGAGTTGGACCGCTCCGGGCTGAGGGCGTTATTCACGCCTGGTCTCTGAAAGGTGGTATACGCGCCTGACCTGGGAAGGTACGGATGCAACAGGGACGCGTGAATAGCGCCCCAAGCATCCATGGAGAGACCACTGTCTGAGCAGGGCCCCTCCGGATCTCGGCAACATCCGAGGATGGTTGCACTGTGCCCGTGGCACGAGCGACGACGAGAAGGCTGGCCCCAGGAAAGCACACGGCAGGAACGTCGACCCCGCAGCCCTGGAGGGGCGACTGGTTCCGACTCAGCGTTCGGGGTCGGCATCTCGACGGTCGACGGTTCTCCTTCGACAGCTACGGTGCGACCAAGGGCGGGGTGCGCCGCAGGACGATGCAGAAGGCCGAGAGCCTCCTGCGCACCGGCGGCGGAGCGTGGGATCTGGACAGCCCGTTCAGCGACTACATCGAGCAGGTGACCCGGCCGGCGATGGAGAAGGTGAAGCTGGCCCCGATGTCGAAGGACAACTACGGCCGGGGCCTGAGGCTCCTGCTCGGGACTGCGATCTCTGCGCGAAGAACCGGTCGAAGCACGAGTTCGGGCTGAAGGACCACACGATCGGCTCCGGCACCAGGCCACGAGGGCTCGAGGACCTCTTCACGGAGATCAGCCAGCGGCACGGCTCCTCGGCGATGCGGTCGTGCCGGACCGTGTGGAACAAGTACATCGCAGCCCGACTGATCCGAAACGGCCTGATGGCGGCCAATCCCCTGGCGGGCGTGCGCCTGGATGACCTGACGGGAGTGCGCAGACCTGAGCGGACCCGGGGCGGACGAACGCTGAGCGCGGACGCCTATGAGCAGACCCTCGTCTGGCTCCTCGAGGCGGATCCCGTGACGTGGCTCGTGTCCCACAAGAAGGGCGGATGGATCTGGCGTCCGGACACGCAGGTGGCGACATCGAGGGCCGCGGTCGACCAGACCCTGCTCCAGATGACGACCGGTCTGCGCCAGACGGAGGCTCGCCGGGTCGAGTGGCCGATGGCGCGCGTGTCCGCCGACGGGATCCTGAGCATCGACGTTCCGGCGCACGTCGCGAGAGGCGGCCATCCGCGCGTGGTCCTGGTGCTCGACCAGCGCGTCGCCGAGCGCCTGCTGAAGCGTCGCGATGCTCAGGACGGCGCCGGGTACATCGTGGGAACCCCGACCGATCCGATGAAGGAGTGGTACCGCGCCAGCTGCGTGAAGGCCGTCCAGTCGCTGTACGAGCGCATGGCGACCTCGACGAAGATCAAGCTGTTCACCACAGGACGGTCCCACCTCTGGCGCACGACCCTCCGTTCGTTCTACGAGGGGAAGGTCCCCGAAGCGGTCCTCAACTCACAGTTCGGCCACTCCACGGAGGTGGCGAGGCTCGACGACACGGACGCGAGCGATCTCTCAGGTCTCAGCGACGCAGCGGGGCTGCGGGAGACCTGATCGGCATCGATGCACCAGCATCGCCGTCCCGCACAAGATCCCGCACAGTGCTGGAACCACACGGTTTCCGACAGCTCACTCTGTCACCCAAAATCACAAGTCCGGTGCCCAGCAATGCGGGAATCTCACGGCTCGGAGACCTCGCTCGTGGGGACGAGGCACGTCTGGAGCACGCTCGGCGACACGAGGCGACGGTCCAAAAAGCCCCCTGACCTGCATTGACACAGATCAGGGGGCCTCTCGGCGCGCCTCAGAGGTTGAAGCCGATGGCCCGCAGCTGCTCGCGCCCGTCCTCGGTGATCTTCTCCATGCCCCACGGCGGCATCCACACCCAGTTGATGCGATGCGACTCGGTGATCGGGTCCAGGGCGGCGAAGGTCTGCTCCTCGAGCATCTCGGTGAGCGGGCAGGCGGCCGAGGTCAGCGTCATGTCGACGACCGCCTCGCCGTTCTCGACGCTCACGCCGTAGACGAGTCCCAGGTCCACGACGTTGATCCCCAGCTCGGGATCGATGACGTCCTTCATCGCCTCGATGACCTCCTCCTTCGTGACGAAGGCTCCGGCGGTCTCCTCGGTCATGGCTGCTCCTCTCCGGTGTCCTGCGGTCAGTTCGCGGCCGCGAGGAATCGGTCGTAGCCCTCGTTCTCGAGGCGCTCGGCGAGCTCGGGCCCACCCTCCTCGGCGACGCGTCCGTCCACGAACACGTGGACGAAGTCCGGCGTGATGTAGTTGAGGATGCGGGTGTAGTGCGTGATCAGCATGACGCCCACCTCGGTGTTCTCCTTGGCGCGGTTGACGCCCTCGGAGACGATCCGCAGCGCGTCCACGTCGAGGCCGGAATCGGTCTCGTCGAGGATCGCGATGGAGGGCTTCAGCAGCTCCATCTGCAGGATCTCGTGGCGCTTCTTCTCGCCGCCGGAGAAGCCCTCGTTGACGTTGCGCTCGGCGAACGCGGGGTCCATGCGGAGGTTGTCCATGGCGCCCTTGACATCCTTGACCCAGGTGCGCAGGGCGGGGGCCTCGCCGGAGACGGCGGTCTTCGCGGTGCGCAGGAAGTTCGAGACGGTCACGCCGGGAACCTCGACCGGGTACTGCATGGCGAGGAACAGGCCGGCGCGGGCGCGCTCGTCCACGCTCATCTCGAGCAGGTCCTCGCCGTCGAGGAGGACCTCGCCGGAGGTGATCTCGTACTTGGGGTGGCCGGCGATCGCGTAGGCCAGGGTCGACTTGCCGGAGCCGTTGGGCCCCATGATGGCGTGGGTCTCGCCGGACCGGATGGTCAGGTTCACGCCCTTGAGGATCTCCTTGGTGCCCTCGGGCGTCTCGACGGTGGCGTGGAGGTCCTTGATCTCGAGGATCGACATGGTGCGGTTCTCCTTCGGAGAGCTGTGCGGAAGGTGGAAGGGGGTGCTCACTGCGGGATCGGCGTCGTCACGTCGACGCTGATGACCCCGCTGGATCGATCGATGTCGACCGCGTACACGGCCACGGGCTGTGTCGCGGGCAGCTGCAGGGGGCGGCCCGTGGCGAGGTCGAACTGGCTGCCGTGCTTCCAGCACTCGAGGGTGCACCCCTCGACGTCGCCGTCGGACAGGGCGATGTCGTCGTGGGAGCAGCGGTCCTCGAGGGCGTGCACGTCGCCGTCCTCGTCACGGGCCAGGGCGATCTCGACCCCGTCGACCTCGAGCGCCAGCACCTCGCCGGGTGCCAGCTCGTCGAGGCGGGAGACGGGGACGAAGGGAGCCATGATCAGTTCATGCTCCGGGCGAGCTCGGTCTCGATCGAGGCCGTGAGGTGCTCCCGGATCGAGGGCACGTCGATCTTCTGGATGAGCTCGGCGAAGAAGCCGCGCACGACGAGCCGGCGGGCCTCGATCTCCGGGATCCCGCGGGAGCGCAGGTAGAACAGCTGCTCGTCGTCGAATCGCCCGGTGGCGGCCGCATGGCCGGCGCCCTCGATCTCGCCCGTCTCGATCTCGAGGTTCGGGACGGAGTCGGCGCGCGCCCCCTCGGTGAGCACGAGGTTGCGGTTGACCTCGTAGGTCTCGGTGCCCTCGGCCTCGGCGCGGATCAGCACGTCGCCGATCCACACGCTGCGCGCGGCCTTGCCCTGCAGCGCCCCCTTGTAGGTGACGTTGGAGGTGCACTTCGGGGCCGCGTGGTCGACGAAGAGGCGATGCTCGAGATGCTGGTGCGCATCGGAGAAGTAGAGGCCGATCTGCTCGACCTCGGCGCCGGGCGCCGCGAACCGGGTCGTCGAGTTCACGCGCACGGCCTTGCCGCCGAGGCTGACGACGATGTGCTTGAGGGTCGCGTCGCGTCCCAGGCGCGCCACATGCGTGGCCACGTGCACGGCGTCATCGTCCCAGTCCTGCAGGGAGATGACGGTCATGCGGGAGTTGTCCCCGAGGATCATCTCGACGTTCTGCGCGTAGCTCGCGGAGCCGGTGTGGTTCAGCACGAAGGTGGCCTGCGAGCTCTCCTCCGTCTCCAGCACGACCGCGCCGTGCGCGACCACCGAGGCGTCGTGGCCCGTGATCTCGACGATCGCGGGCGCATCCGCCTCTGTGCCGCGGCGGGCCCTCAGGTGCAGCGCGTTCGCGCACAGCTGCGCCGTGCGGGCGGCGATGAGGTCCTCGGGAACGAGCGCGCTGTGGCGCGGCGCCTCGGAGGCGCCCAGCTGCCCGATCTCGATGCCCTCGACCTCGTCGACGTCGTAGCTGACGTGATCCGCGGAGACCGTGGTCTCCTCCGCCTGGAACAGCGGGAGCAGGGCGCGCAGCGGCGAGAAGCGCCACTCCTCCTCGCGGCCGGTCGGGACCGGGTGCGCGGCGACGTCGAAGGAGGCGAAGCGCGTGGCGCGCGACTCCCCCGCCCGCGCCGGCCCGAAGCGGAGGTTCTCGCTCTCGAGCTCGGCCTTCGAATGGTCCGTGGTCAGCGTCATCAGCCGACGGCTCCTTCCATCTGCAGTTCGATCAGTCGGTTCAGCTCGAGGGCGTACTCCATGGGCAGCTCGCGCGCGATCGGCTCGATGAAGCCGCGCACGATCATCGCCATGGCCTCCGTCTCCGGCATGCCGCGGCTCATGAGGTAGAACAGCTGCTCCTCGGAGACCTTGGAGACGGTCGCCTCGTGCCCCATCTGGACGTCGTCCACGCGGACGTCGACGTAGGGGTAGGTGTCCGTGCGGGACTGGGTGTCCACCAGCAGGGCGTCGCACAGCACGGTCGAGGCCGAGTGGTGGGCGCCGTTGTTGACCTGGACGAGGCCGCGGTACGAGGAGCGGCCGCCGCCGCGGGAGACGGACTTGGAGACGATGGAGCTCGAGGTGTGCGGCGCCATGTGCACCATCTTCGAGCCGGTGTCCTGGTGCTGGCCCTCGCCCGCGAAGGCGATCGACAGCGTCTCGCCGCGGGCGTGCTCGCCCTGCAGCCAGACGGCCGGGTACTTCATGGTCACCTTGGAGCCGATGTTGCCGTCGACCCATTCCATGGTGCCGCCGGCCTCGACCGTGGTGCGCTTGGTGACGAGGTTGTACACGTTGTTCGACCAGTTCTGGATGGTCGTGTAGCGCACGCGCGCGTCCTTCTTCACGATGATCTCCACGACCGCGGAGTGCAGCGAGTCGGAGGAGTAGATCGGCGCGGTGCAGCCCTCGACGTAGTGCACGTAGGAGCCCTCGTCGGCGATGATCAGGGTCCGCTCGAACTGGCCCATGTTCTCGGTGTTGATGCGGAAGTAGGCCTGCAGCGGGATCTCGACGTGGACGCCCTTGGGGACGTAGACGAAGGAGCCGCCGGACCACACGGCCGTGTTCAGCGCCGCGAACTTGTTGTCGCCCGCGGGGATGACGGTGCCGAAGTACTCCTCGAAGATCTCGGGGTGCTCGCGCAGGCCGGTGTCGGTGTCGGTGAAGATGACGCCCTGGGCCTCGAGGTCCTCGCGGATCTGGTGGTACACGACCTCGGACTCGTACTGGGCGGTCACGCCCGCGACGAGGCGCTGCTTCTCCGCCTCGGGGATGCCCAGGCGGTCGTAGGTCTCGCGGATGTCCTCCGGCAGCTCGTCCCAGGTGGTCGCCTGCTTCTCCGTGGAGCGCACGAAGTACTTGATGTTGTCGAAGTCGATGCCGGAGAGGTCCGCGCCCCAGCTGGGCATGGGCTTCTTCTCGAACAGCTGCAGGCCGCGCAGGCGGCGCTTCAGCATCCACTCGGGCTCGTTCTTGAGCTGGGAGATGTTGCGGACGACGTCCTCGTCCAGACCACGGCGGGCCGAGGCCCCAGCCGCGTCGTCGTCATGCCATCCAAAGGCGTAGGAGCCGATGGAGGAGATGATCTCCTCCTGGCTGAGCTGCTGTTCCGGTGCGCTCGTCATGATGTCCTTCCCTCCGTGAGCGGAATGTGTGTCGTGCAGGCGTGGGCGCCGCCTGCGAGGGTCGCCAGTCGTTGCACCGGGACCCCGAGCATCTGGGAGATGGCCTGGGTCTCGACCTCGCACAGCTCGGAGTGCTCGGCGGCGATGTCCTTGATCGGGCAGTGGCCCTGGACCAGCTGCGCGGTGCGGAGCGTGCGGGTCCCGCCTCCCGGTCGTCCGGAGGCGGCGGGGAGCGGGACGGTCACGGGGCGGGCGGTGGTGGCATAGCCCATCTCCGTGAGCATCTGGGCCAGGAGCTGGACGCGCGCCGAGGCGTCGACCGTCCTCCCGGACTCCTGGGCGGCGCGGATCCGGGCGGCCAGATCGCGGATCCAGGGCTGGACCCGGCGCTCGGCGAGGCGGTGGACCGCCCCGTCCCCGCCGAGGGCCATGAGCTCCTCGACCGCGAGCCGGGCCAGCTGGTCGTACTCGCTGCCCAGGCTCTCATGGGCTGCGGGAGCCAGGACGAAGGACTTCGAGGGGCGTCCCCGCCCTCGGGGCCCGACGGGCTGGGCGTGCTCCTGGATGATGCCTTCGGCCTCGAGGGCCGCCAGGTGGCGCCGCACCGCGGCGCTCGTGATCGAGAACCGCGCGGCGAGGTCCTTGGCGGTGATCGGCCCGTGGGCGGAGATCGCCTCGATGAGCCGATCGCGGGTGTCGCGCGGATCCGTGCCCGCGGCGATCGGTCGGTCCTCGCGGCCCAGCTCCGCATGCGGTGCCGTCTCCACGATCCCACCTCCCTGTCCTGCCGACGTCCTGCCGGCGCGTGCGCCGGATGGCGCCCGACGGGTGCTCGCACCCTCCGGTACGACCATCACACCGACGCTCATCATTTTACAAGCCCCGCATTGCTAAATGGGGGCGTCGACCCGCGAACATGACGAGGGTCACCGCCGCCGGAGCGCGGGGCCATATCGAGCCTATCGGGCGCACCACCAGCAAGGACACCCTCACCTCACAGGCCCGGGGCCGCACCCTCTCCCCGACCCCGTCACACCGAGCTCCGCCGCACCCCACCTCGACGCGATGGACCCTGGAAACTAATTCGATCTTCAACTACTATCGGAGCATGACCGCGACGACGCCCGCCCCCACTCCTCCCGAGCCCCAGGAGCCCGCCCGCTCCCCGCACGACCAGAAGGGCAGCTACGTCCATGAGGGCAAGTCCTTCCAGCGGGACATGCGCTACATCCCCGACCGCATCACGCGCGACGGCCGCGACGGCTGGCCCGTCGAGGCCGGCCGCTACCGGCTGATCGCCGCGCGGGCCTGCCCCTGGGCGAACCGCACGCTCATCTCCCGCCGCCTGCTGGGCCTCGAGGAGGCCATCAGCCTGGGCATGCCCGGGCCCACGCACGACAGGCGCTCCTGGACCTTCGACCTCGATCCGGACGGGCGGGACCCGGTCCTGGGCTATGAGCGCCTGCAGGAGGCGTACTTCGCCCGCTACCCCGACTACCCGCGCGGCATCACCGTCCCCGCCGTCGTCGACGTGCCCACCCGGAAGGTCGTGACCAACGACTTCCAGCAGATCACCCTCGACTTCGCGACCGAGTTCGCCCCGCTGCACCGCGAGGGCGCCCCGGACCTCTACCCGGAGGCGCAGCGTGCGGAGATCGACGAGCTGAACCGCTGGATGCTGCACCGCGTCAACAACGGCGTGTACAAGGCGGGGTTCGCCGGGACCCAGGATGCCTACGAGACCGCGTACGCCGAGCTGTGGGAGGCGCTCGACGTGCTCGAGACGCGGCTCGCGGACCGCCGCTACCTCATGGGGCCCTCGATCACCGAGGCGGACGTCCGGCTGTTCCCGACCCTCGTCCGCTTCGACCCGGTCTACTTCTCCCACTTCAAGACGAACCGGCAACCGCTGTTCACGATGCCGAACCTGTGGGCGTACACCCGCGACCTGTTCCAGACCCCCGGGTTCGGCGACACCATCGACTTCCAGCAGATCAAGGAGCACTACTACGTCGTCCAGACAGACATCAACCCCACCCGGGTCGTCCCTGCCGGACCGGACCTCGAGCGGTTCCTCGAGCCCCACGACCGCGACCTCCTCCCCTCGGACACCTGGGGCCCCGGAGGCTCCGCTCCCCTGTCCCCGCTCGCCGCGGAGGTCGTCGACCCGGCGCACACCCCGCTGCACGTGACCGGTCGCTGAGCCTCCGGGCGCGGACCGCGCCGCGGAGACAGGACGTGGACCCCCGACCGGTCCCGCTCCCAGCGCAGCCGGACGGGGCCGGACCTACGATGGTCGCGCCATGACCACGAATCCTCCTGCCCTGATCGCCGAGAGCCTCACCAAGAGCTTCGGCGCCGTCCGCGCCCTGGACGGCGTCTCCTTCACCGCTCGCCGCGGCGAGATCACCGCGATCCTCGGCCCCAACGGCGCCGGCAAGTCCACGACCATCTCCTGCGCGACCGGGCTGCTGGCTCCCGATGCCGGAACCGTCCGTGTGCTCGACGCCGACCCCTTCCGGGCCGATGCCCGGCATCGCGCCCGGGTCGGCGTCATGATCCAGGACGGCGGGCTCGCCTCCGGCGCGAAGGCCCTGGGCCTGCTGCGCTACGGGGCGGGCCTCTACCGCCGGCCCCTCGATGTCGACGCGATCGCGCACCGGCTCGGGATCGACGAGTTCGCCGGGACGCTCGTGCGCCGTCTCTCCGGAGGCCAGCGCCAGCGTCTCGCGCTCGCCCTGGCCATCATCGGCCGGCCCGAGGTCGTGTTCCTCGACGAGCCCACCGCCGGGATGGACCCGGCGATCCGTCGCGACGTGCGCGCCCTGGTCGCCGAGCTCGCCGCCGAGGGCACCTCCGTGTTGCTGACCACCCACCTGATGGATGACGTGGTGGGCCTCGCGGACCAGGTCGTCGTCATCGCCCGCGGGAGCGTCGTCGCGCATGGCACCGTGGACGAGGTCGTCGCCGAGCACCAGTCCCGCCGCGGCACCCTCACGGTGCGGGCGAGCGCCCAGGGCGTGCCCGCCGATGCGGCCGACGCCCTGCGTGCCGATCTCGAGGCCGCCGCCCGCAGGCACGGCGTGACCCTCGAGCTGAGCACGGGCGGCGCAGCGGATCTCGAGGCGGTGCTGCTGGACGTGATGGACGAGCCCGCCCCGGCGACGAGCCCGAGGGAGGATGTCCGATGAGCACGCTCTCCGCTCGTTCCGCCGACGGGTCCGCACCCGCGCCCCTCTCCCCCGGCCCGGCCCCGCTGCTCGCGCGGGTCGCCCGCCACGCCCTGTTCGAGGCGCGGATCCTGCTCAGCAACGGCGAGCAGCTGATGGTCGCCATCCTGCTCCCCGTCGGGGTGCTCGTCGGCCTGGTCCTGCTGCCGATCGGCCGGATCGACGGGGTGAGCGGCATCGACTCCGCGGTCGCCGCGACCGCCGCGACCGCCCTCGTGTCGACCTGCTTCACCTCCCAGGCGATCCAGACCGGCTTCGACCGGCGGGGAGGCGTGCTGCGGTGGGTCGCGACGACCCCGCTGGGACGCTCGGGCTACCTCGCCGGGAAGATCCTCGCGACCCTGCTGGTGCACCTCGTGCAGGTCCTGGTGATCGGCGGCGTCGCCCTGGCCCTGGGCTGGCGCCCCGAGGTCCTGGGGCTGCTGGCCGCGCTGCCCGTCTGGCTGCTGGGCACGGTCACCTTCGGCGCGCTGGGGCTTCTCCTGGCCGGCACCCTGCGCACCGAGGCGGTGCTCGCGCTGTCCAACATCGTGTTCGTCGTGCTCGTCGCGGCGGGCGGCATCGCCGTGCCCGCGACCTCGTACCCGCCGCTGCTGCGGGCGATCGTGGAGCTGCTGCCCTCGAGCGCCCTCGGCGAGCTGCTGCGCGCGAGCCTCGCCGGCACCCCGCTCGTCCCGAGCGCCCTGGTCGTCCTGCCGATCTGGGCGATCGCCGGGGTCCTGCTGGTCTCCCGGTCCTTCCGCTGGACCTCGAGCTGAGAAGGCCGCTGTGAGACCCGTCGCGCACGCCGCCGTCCCCGCCGCGGCCGCTGCGGATCTCCAGAGAGGCTGAGTACGATCGCAGCCATGACCGCGCCCTCCCCCGCAGACCCTGCCCCGGCATCCGGTTCCGACACCTCGCCGGAGGGAGCCGTCGAGGTCGCCGGCGGCGTGAGCACCCAGGCCGCCTCCGTGCTCACGGGGCTCGGCGCGGCGGCGCGCTCCCGCATCGCGAAGGTGGTGTTCTGGGGAAATCTCCTGTGCCAGATGGGGATCATCGTCACCGGCGGGGTCGTCCGCCTGACGGGCAGCGGCCTGGGGTGCTCGACATGGCCGAACTGCGAGCCGGGCACCTTCACGCCGGAGCTCACCATGGCCGCCGGCATCCATCCGTTCATCGAGTTCGGGAACCGCGCGCTCACCGGGGTCCTGAGCGTCTTCTCCTTCGCGCTGCTGCTGGTCGCGTTCCTGTGGCTGCGGCACAAGGGCAGCGGCTTCCTCGCCCTCGCGGCCGTGCCCCTGATCGGGACGGGTGTGCAGGCCATCGTCGGGGCGGTCGTGGTGTGGATGGACCTGCACCCCGGCATGGTCAGCCCGCACTTCCTCATCTCGCCGATCCTCGTGGCCCTGTCCGCGGTGCTCGTGGTGCGCCTCTACGGCGGCGACGGGGAGCGGCATTCCCTGGTTCCCGCGGCACTGCGCTGGATGGTCGCGGCGATGGCCGCGCTCGGCTTCCTCGTCCTCGTGCTCGGCACCCTCGTGACCGGGTCCGGTCCCCATGCCGGGGACCCGGACTCCCCGCGCCTGCCCCTCGACCCGCGCACCATCTCCTGGCTCCATGCCGATGCGGTCATGCTGTTCTGCGGCCTGCTCGTGGGCCTGCTGATCGCGCTGCATCTCATCCGCACGGCCCGCCCCGCCCGCCACGCGGCCTGGGGGCTCGTGATCGTGACGCTCCTGCAGGCCGGTATCGGCTACCTCCAGTACTTCACCGGACTCCCGGAGATCCTGGTGGGGGCGCACATGCTGGGCGCCGCACTGTTCGCCGCCGCGATCGCCTGGTGCGGCGCGGCCCTGTACAGCTGGCGGCCGGCCGCCCCGGACGAGTCCGCGGTGATCGCCCTGGACGCGGACGGCACCCCGATCACCGCACAGGACGGCCCCCGATGATCTTCTCCCGCCGCCGCCCGCAGCAGACCCGCGAGCTGCCGACCGCCGAGCAGGCCCGGCCGGCCGGCGAGTTCGTCGCCTCCGTGCTCGCCCAGCTGCGCCGCACCGTCTCCGTGGGCGACAACCTCCTCGACATCGATGCGGAGGTGCACCGGCTGATCCGCGAGGCCGGCGCCACCAGCTGCTATCTCGACTACCATCCCCGCTTCGGCAGGGACGCCTTCGGCAAGGTCATCTGCACCTCCGTCAACGAGGCCGTCCTGCACGGCCGGCCCTACGACCGGACGCTCGAGGACGGCGACCTCGTCTCTCTCGACTTCGCGGTCGAGCTCGAGGGCTGGGTCGCGGATTCCTCGGTCTCCGTCATCGTCGGCGCCCCGCGACCCGAGGACCTGCAGCTGATCCGGGACACGGAGGCGGTCATGTGGGCGGGGATCGACCAGGTCCGGGCGGGGGCGCATGTGGGAGACATCGGAGCCGCCGTCGAGCGGGCCGCGCACCAGCGCGGCTACACCATCAACCACACCTACGGCGGGCACGGCGTGGGCCGGACGATGCACGAGCCGCCCTTCGTCCCCAACCACGGCGTGCCCGGCTCCGGGGCGGAGCTGCTGCCCGGCATGCTCCTGACCGTCGAGCCCTTCCTCATGCACACGACCTCGGACATGCTCACCGACGAGCGGGACGGCTGGACGGTCCTGTCCGCGGACGGCTCCCGCGGAGCTCACGCCGAGCACACCCTGCAGGTGACGGACGGCGAACCGCTCGTCCTCACCGCCCGTGCGAGCGATCCCGCGACTCGTTCCTCCCTGGTCTGAGACGGGAGCCCCGGAAGCCGCCCGCATGGGAGGATCGCTCCCATGGCGAGCTTCCCGGTCCCTCCGGCTCCTCCACCCGAGCTGCGGGATTGGCGGCCGATCACGGGTGGCGAATCCGGCGATCTCGTCCTCCGCTCCCCCGACGGCGGGCGCATCGCAAAGGTCGCCTCCCCCGCGCGCGGCGACGAGCTCGCCGGCGAGCGCGATCGCCTCCTCTGGCTGCACGGGACGGCGATCCCGTCCCCCGCCGTGCTCGGCTGGGGCACGGACGTGAACGGGGCGATGCTCCTCATCGAGGCGCTGCCGGGCGTCCCGGCCGATGAGCTCGGTCCCGTCGGCCTCGAACGTGCCTGGCCGTCGGTCCTCGCGCTCGTGCGCTCCCTGCATCGGCTCCCCGCGAGCTCCTGCCCCTTCGTGCACGGCATCGCGGACATGCTTGCCGCCGCCCGGGCCACGGTGGCCGGGGGCCGGGTGCGCACCGAGTTCCTGCCCGAGGAGCTCCAGGACGCACCACCCGTCGAGATCCTCGAGAGCCTCGAGGTGGAGGCGCCGCTGCGCCTGTCCCAGGAGGCTGCGCAGACCGTGGTCTGCCACGGCGACCTGTGCCTGCCGAACATCCTCGTGGACCCGCACACGTGCCAGGTCACCGGGCTCGTCGATGCGGGGCGGCTGGGGCGCGGCGATCCGTATCTCGACCTCGCCCTCCTCCTCGCGACCGCGCGCGAGGTCTGGGCGGACGGCGATGCCGCCGCCCATGCCGAGCGCCTGCTCGAACAGGCTCTCGGCCTCGTCCTCGACCGGCCCCGCCGGGATTTCGTCCTGCGCCTGGATCCCCTGACTTGGTGAGGGGAGCGGGAGCTTGGACACGAGCCGATGCGTGCGCATCGGAGGTGGCTCATCCGAAGGGGCGGATGCCCGTGCTCCCGGTCGCGGTGAAGATGGCCATCGCGCCGATCGCCGTTCCCAGCCCGTCGCTGAGGACCAGGAGCCGGCCGGCGACATGCCGGGTGGTGCCATCGGCGCAGCGGACCGGGAGATCTGCCGCGAGGTCCCTGATCTCAGGATTCGCCATGGCGCGGAAGAAGCCCCTCCAGTGCGCGTCCCGCAGCTCCTCGGGGACGATGAGGTCCAGGCTCTCGCCGAGCGCCCGGGACGCGGGGTACCCGAACAGCGTCTCTGCTGCGCTGTTCCACCGGGTGATGTGCCCGGTCGTGTCCGCGATGATGATGGCGTGGTCGCTCATCGCTGCGATCCTGGCACACGTCCTCGCCCGTGGACAAGCACCGCTGTGCCGCCTCTCTGCGACGCCCGGTCAGCGGGAGGTCGCGCCGGCACCGCCCGGCAGCACCGTGCCGGTGCGCTCGGCGAGGATCGCGCGCAGCTGCTCCTGGAACCGCGCCTGACGAAGAGCTTGCTGTCGGAGTAGGTGGCCGCGGCGCCGCTCCCGTCGATGCGGGAGAGGTCGGCGCGCCCGCCGCGGTGCATGCTGCTGGAGAGGTAGATCAGCCGGGAGGCCGGGACGTGCGCGGTGAGCACATAGGGCGCGAGGACGTTGACCTGGAGCATGTCCGGTCCGTCGATGACCCCGGCGTTGTGGATCACCGCGTCGACGGGGCCGATCCCGTGCGCCTGCTCCGCGATGCCCTCGACCTCCGCGGGATCGGCGAGGTCGCCGACGACGGCCCGTGCGCCGCGGGCGGTGAGGTCCTCGATCGCGGCAAGCCGCTGGAGGCTGCGGGCGTGGACGACGACGTCGTGGTCCTCGTCCAGGAGTGCGGCTGCCGTCGCCCGGCCGACGCCGTCGGTCGAGCCGGTGACCAGGATGCGTGACATACGGTTCCTCTCGTCAGGTCAGAGGTCCAGCCGCAGGACGCGGTCGTCCTCGGGGCCCGGGTCGCCGCGGCCGTCGGTGTTGCCGGTGAGGATGCGCAGCGAGCCGTCAGGGGCGAGGACGACATCGCGCAGCCGGCCGTGCTCCCCCACCAGGTGCTCGGTCGATGAGGACAGGTCCCCCAGCGGGACCTCTCGGAGCCGCTCGCCGCGCAGGTTCGCGATCCAGATCGATCCGCCAGCGACCGCGATACCGCTGGGACTGGCCTTCTGCGGAGCCCACTGCTGCACGGGGTCGACGAAGCGGTCATCACCCGCGATACCCTCGACCTCCGGCCAGCCGTAGTTCCGACCGGGCTCGATGATGTTGAGCTCATCCCAGGTGTCCTGGCCGAACTCGGAGGCATACATCGTCCCGTCCTCGCCCCAGGCCAGACCCTGCGGGTTGCGATGGCCGTAGCTGTAGACCGGCGAGCCATCGAACGGGTTGTCGTCCGGGACGTCCCCGTCCGGGGTCACACGCAGGATCTTGCCCGACAGCGAGCCGGGGTCCTGGGCATCCTGGCCATTCCCGGCGTCGCCGACGGTCACGTACAGCATGCCGTCGGGGCCGACGGCGATCCGGCCGCCGTTGTGGTAGCTCGCGGAGGTGATCCCGTCCAGGATCGTCTCCGGCTCCCCCAGGCCGAGCGCGCCCGGCCCACCGGTCAGCGGGAACCGCTCCACGCGGTTCTCGTCGGAGGCCGTGTAAAAGGCGTAGAGATGGTCCCCGTGGACCGCGATGCCGAGCAGGCCGCCCTCGCCACTCGGCACGACGCCGTCGATGATGCCGACCTCACGGGCGGCGCCGTCGTCGGCGAGCTCGAGGATCCGGCCGGAGTCCCGCTCGCTGAGCACGGCTGTCTGCTCGTGGAAGGCGATCGACCAGGGCACGTCCAGCCCGGACGCGATCGTCCCGACGCCCGTGCTCACCGAGATCCCTCGGGGGTCGCCGGGCCCGGACGGCGAGCTCTCGAGGCCGCTCGTGCAGCCGGTCAGCACCGCCGCGACGAGCAGCGGCGCGAGCAGCACGACCGCCGGCCGGGCCGGGCCGGCGGTGCTCATGAGCTCGCGTCGCCGACGAAGGAGCGGAACGGGCCGCGGCCCCGATGCAGGGAGACGATGCGCTCGGCCAGGGCGTCGGGCTCGTGATCGGGCTCGCCGCCGCCGATGCCGCGGGGGATGATGAGCTGCGCGACATGGATGCCCTCCGGGGCGAGGGCGTCGTGGAGCATCGGCCCGTAGGCGGATTCGCCGGCGAAGGCGATCGAGGTGCCGGCCACGTTCCCGTTCGGGGTCACCGCGCTGCCACCGTTGATGAGCAGGATCGTCCCGCGACCCAGCGCCCGCATGCCGGGCAGGACCTGCTGGACGGCGGCGACCGGTCCGTAGACCGACTGCTCGATGGGGCCGACGAGGTCCTCGGCGGTCGTCTCCAGGACCGGCGTCATGAACTCCTTCGCCGGGACCGGGCTGTACTGCAGCACCTCGATCCGGCCCAGCTCGCGAGCGGCGGCGTCCAGCGCGGCACGCAGCCGCTGCGGGTCCCGGACGTCCGCCGCGTAGCCCCGGGCCGTGATCCCCTCGGCGGCGAGCTCGCCGGCGAGGCGGTCGACGTTCTCCCGAGTGCGGGAGATCAGGGCGACGGAGAAACCCTCCAGGCCGAAGCGGCGAGCTGCCGCCTGCCCCAGCCCGGGACCGGCTCCGATGATCGCGATCGTGGTCATGAGGGATCCTTCCATCGGCGGTTCGAGTCCGTGGACCATCGCCGTCCACGCCTCCACGCTAGGCCGCCGACGACGCCGGTGGGAGGCCCTCGGAGGACACCCCTCAGCCCTCGTACGTCGCCGGGTGCGGCCCGACGCGCCCCTCCGGGCCGCGGTCGAGGGCGTCGATGGCCGCCATCTCGGCCTCGCTCAGCGCGAAGTCGAAGACCGAGATGTTCTCCGCCATCCGCTCGGGCCGCGAGGACTTGGGGATGGAGACGTCGCCGAGCTGCATGTGCCAGCGCAGGATGACCTGCGCCGGGGTCCTCCCGTGCTCGGCCGCGATCCTCGCGATCACCGGGTCGGACAGCGGCTCACGGTTGTGCCCGAGCGGGCTGTGGGTCTGCACCGTGATCCCGAGGCGGGCGCAGGCCTCCCGCGAGGGCGTGTTCCGGAAGTACGGGTGGGACTCGAACTGGTCCACCACGGGCACGATGCCGGTCTCCCCGACGATGCGGTCCAGGTGCTCGGGAAGGAAGTTCGACACACCGGCGCTGCGCAGCCGACCGTCCTCGACCAGAGCGGCGACGGCCTTCCAGGTGGACACGAGATCCCCGCCGTGGAGGGTCGGCAGCGGCCAGTGGATCAGGAACAGGTCCAGGTGATCCAGGCCGAGGTGCGCGAGGGTCTGGTCGAAGGACCGGCGCACGTCGTCCGGGGCGTGGTGGGGGTTCGCGAGCTTGCTGGTCACGTACAGCTCCCCGCGCCGGATCCCCGATTCCGCGATCGCGCGGCCCACTCCGCGCTCGGTGCCGTAGGACTGGGCGGAGTCAAGGTGACGGTATCCGACCGTCAGCGCCTCGCCGACGACGCCTGCGGTGAGCTCCGCGTTGGCGTCGCTGTTCTCGCGGTCGGGCTGGACGGCGAGCGTGCCGTAGCCGATCTGCGGGATCGTGCTCCCGTCGCGGAGGGAGATCATCGGGACGGTCGGGCGGTCGTGGTTCATGGTGCTCGTGCCTCTCTGGGCGTCGGGGGGGGGGAGAGCCCGGGGTCGTTCAATCCACGTGCGGCGCATGGTCGACGCGCACGGTGGCGGCACGAGGCGGTGCCATGGTAGGCGCGCACGTACACGTCGCCGTCGACGACGACCGACCAGATCCGGGGGTGCCGGGCGTGGTGCCGTCACCGCGGTACGGAGAGATGTGGAAGTCGTCAATGGCGCGGATCGCGTCGATCTGCTCAGGGGTCCAGGTGGTCACGTCTGCCTCCTCTGCTGTCCTCATCGGGCGTCGCGGTCTCGGCGAGCCGCGGCCCAGGACCAAGCCTGGTCGGCGATCCGGTCGGGTGCCAGACCCTGCCAGGGACCCCTAGGCGTGGCGCCCTGCGATGAGCGTCGGCCCGTGGATGACCGAGCCGGACCCCGGATACAGCGCCCGGGGCCCGCTCACCGCGGCATTCCGCCCCTCACCGGCCGAACGTCGCGGAAGGAGAGCGTTCGAGTCACTTCCCGCTGAAGACCGGGAAGACGCTGGAGTCGCCGTGGTCCTGGGCCCTGAGGTCCTCCAGTGCGGCCATGTCGTCGTCGGAGATGGCGAAGTCGACCCGAGCGTCGGAGCGCATGTGCTGCGGGTCGGCGGTCTTCGGCAGCGAGACCGTGGCCGGCTGCAGGGTGTAGCGGATGCACAGCTGCGGGACGCTCACGCGCTCTCTCCGTTCCTCGGCAACTGGCCGTACCCCTCCGGTGACCGGCTCGAGCCATTCGTTGCTGACGCCCTCTCCCGGCGTGATGAAGGCGAGGTGGGAGAACCACGAGCCGACCTTCGCGCCGTGCCAGTGCTTCGTTCCGGCGGGGACGCGGACCGCCGTGCCCGGCACCATGCTGATCGGTGGCGGGCCGATTAGTGGGTGACCAGCCGAGTGAACGACATCGACCCGAGGCTCCACGCGTCGTCGCGGCGGACGTAGACCTCGGTGACGGCGAAGGGATTGCTGACCTCCTTGCCGTCGACGACCGAGCCGAGCACCAGGGTGGTCAGGACGATGCCGGTGCCCTCGACGATGCGGACGGAGACGTCCTCGATGTCGACGTCTCGGTAGTGGATGCGGCCGGTCCGGATGACGTCGAGCTCCTCCACCTTGCTGAAGGTCGCTCCCATGTGCACGAAGACAGCCTCGTCGTGGAAGAGCTCATCGAGGTCCTCGACAGCCTTCGCGGACATCCAGTCCCACTTCTGCCGCGAGAGCTCGACCAGCTCCTCCCCGACGCTCACTCCCCCACCTCGGCGAGGACGTTCACGGCGCTCATACCGGCTGGCCACCCGGCGTAGAAGGCCAGGTGCGTGGCGACCTCGGCGAGCTCCTCGCGGCTGACGCCGTTCTGCAGCGCCCGGCCCATGTGGCCCTTCAGCTGCGCGTCGCGACCGAGCGCGATCAGAGCGGCCACGGTGATCAGGCTCCGCTCGCGCGGGGAGAGCTCGCTCCGCTCCCAGACGTCTGCGAAGAGCACGTCGTCGGTGAGGTCGGCGAGCTTGGGCGCGTGCTCCCGGACGAGGTCGGGGGCGACGCGCGGATTGGTGCCGGTCATGGAGGGCTCCTTCGAGTCGTGGCGGCGATGCTGTCTCCTCCAACGCTAGGCCGGTCGGCCCCCGGGAGGGAGGCACTGGCAGTACGCCGTACATCCGCGGCGGGACGCTTAGCCTCGAACGAACCACACAAGAAGGAGATGAAGCATGGAGAAGCGCACGATCGGCAACGGCCTGGAGGCGGCCGCCATCGGATTCGGATGCATGGGGCTCAGCCACGGGTACGGGAAGAGGGTCGAGGACGAGCACGGCATCGAGGTGATCCGCCGGGCGGTCGACCTCGGGGTGACGTTCTTCGACACCGCCCAGGTCTACGGCCCGTTCGTCAACGAGGAACTGGTCGGCAAGGCCCTCGCCCCGGTCCGGGACCAGGTCGCGATCGCCACGAAGTTCGGCTTCGACTTCGAGGGCACCCGCGAGTCGGGCTTGAACAGCACGCCGGAGTACATCCGCCAGACCGTGGACGCCTCCCTGCAGCGGCTCGGCGTGGAGAAGATCGACCTGCTCTACCAGCACCGCGTCGACCCCGACGTGCCGATCGAGGACGTCGCCGGGACCGTGAAGGAGCTGATCGAAGCCGGAAAGGTGGGCCACTTCGGCCTCTCGGAGGCGGGAGTGGCGACCATCAGGCGCGCCCACGCCGTGCAGCCCGTGGCTGCACTGCAGAGCGAGTACTCGCTCTGGTGGCGCGAACCGGAGACGGAGATCCTGCCGACCCTGGAGGAGCTCGGCATCGGACTGGTCCCCTTCAGCCCGCTCGGGAAGGGCCTGCTCACCGGCACCGTCGACGGCTCCACGTCGTTCGCCGAGGGCGACGTCCGCGCCACCCTGCCGCGCTACAGCGAGCAGAGCCGCCAGGCCGGCGCGCAGCTGGTCGACCTCGTCGCCGCCATCGCCGAGCGCAAGGAGGCCACGCCGGCCCAGGTCGCGCTGGCCTGGCTGCTCGCCCAGCAGCCGTGGATCGTTCCCATCCCCGGGACGACGAAGATCCACCGGCTGGAGGAGAACGTCGGCGCGGCCGCAGTGGAGCTGAGCGCAGAGGAGCTGGCCCAGCTGGGCGAGGTGTCGGCACGGATCGACACGACCTGTCCGCGGTACCCGGAGAAGATGCAGAAGTGGATCGACCGCTGATCCGCAGGCCGAGCCGCCCTGCCTGGCACAGGCGGCGGATACGAGGGAGCGCCCCGAGATCATCGCGATCACGGGGCGCTCTTTCGTGCATCAGGCCTCGGGGATGTCGCGGCCGTACGCTTCGAGGGTGATGCTGTCGGGCTCCGGCCCGCTGCGCATGCCGGTGTCCAGGGCGTCGATCGCCGCGAGCTGGTCGTCGGTCAACTCGAAATCGAAGACGTCGAAGTTCTCCGCGATCCGCTCCGGCGTGACCGACTTCGGGATCGCCGAGCGTCCCTCCTGCAGATGCCAGCGCAGCATCACCTGCGCCGGGGACTTGCCGTGCGCCGCAGCGATCTGGCCGATGACCTCGTTGTCCAGCGTGCTCTTCTGCCCGTCGCGGTAGAAGGTGATGCCGCCGATCGGTGACCATGCCTGGGTGAGGATGCCGTGCTCAGCGTGCAGGGCCTGCAGCTCGGGCTGCTGGAAGTACGGGTGCACCTCGATCTGGTTCACCGCCGGGACCACCTCGGTCTTGTCCAGCAGGTCCGTGAGGACGTCGGGCATGAAGTTGGACACACCGATGGCGTGGACCTTCCCGTCGACGTAGAGCTTCTCCAGCGCCCGGTAGGCGTCGAGGGTCAGGTCGAACCGACTCGTGAGCGGCTGGTGCAGCAGGAGAAGATCGATCTTCTCGACCCCGAGCTTGCCTGCCGACTTCTCGAAGCCATGCAGCGCGGTCTCGTAGCCGTAGTCGGAGATCCACAGCTTGGTCTCGACGAAGACTTCGGATCGGTCCAGCGCCGAGTCGCGGAGGGCGTCGCCGACGCCGCGCTCGTTGGCGTACGCGGCGGCGGTGTCGATGTGCCGGTAGCCGACCCGCAGGGCCTCCGCCACTGCAGCCTGGGTCTCCTCGGGCGGGGTCTGGAAGACGCCGAAGCCCAGGGCGGGCATCTCGACGCCGTTGTTCAAGGTGATGGTCATGTGCGCTCCTCATGGTGGATGTTCTGGGGGCTGGCGGCGAGGCTGCCCAGCAGCTTCAGCCGGTCCTCGCTGGGGCTCCCGGGCTCGGCGGTGTAGCCGAACATGAACCACTCGGGCTCGGCCGGGAAGTCCATCGCCTCGTACACCAGCTCGAGGTCGCCGACCTCGGGGTGGTGGATGCGCTTGACGCCGGTGCGGTGGTGACGCACGTCGTGCGCGGCCCAGCGCACCCGGAAGTCGTCGCTGCGGCACACCAGCTCGCCGATCAGGTCGGTCAAGCGCTTGTCTCGCGGGTTCTGCCCGGCGTAGGTGCGCAGCGAGGCCACGATGTTGGCGGCGCTCTCCTCCCAGTCCGGGAAGAAGACACGAGACGCGGGGCTGAAGAACACGAACCGGGCGGTGTTGCCGTGGCTCGCCGGGTCCTCCAGCAGCGGTGCGTACAGGACGCGTCCCATCGGATTGCCGGCGACGAAGTCCATCCGGCAGTCCCGCACCCACACGGGCATCGCGATCGCGTCGATGAACCGCTGCAGGCTCGGCCGGAACGGCTGCTCAGTCTTCTTCTTCCGGCGCGCGGGCTGCGGGCCGGCGGCCTCGGCCAGGGCGTGCAGGTGGTCGGTCTCGGCCTCGTCCAGCCGCAGCGTCCGGGCGAGGCTGTCGAGGACCTCGGACGAGACGCCGCGCAGGTCCCCCCTCTCCATCCGGGCGTAGTACTCGACGCTGACGCCGGCCAGCATCGCGACCTCCTCACGGCGCAGCCCCGGCACCCGGCGTCGTCCGCCGGGGAGGATGCCCGCCTGCTCGGGCGTGATCCGGTTCCGCCTGGTGCGCAGGAAGTCGCCTGTCGTGTCTCGCTGGTTCATGCCCTCCACGCTACGGATCTGGGCCGCGCTCAGGGAGGGACTGGCGGTACACCGAATTGCTGCGGCCTTCATGCGTGGTTCTCGTGACCGCTGCCGCGCGCCCCGGCGACCGTCAGGCGCGCGGAGCGCTCGTCGATCTCGGCGACCTCCTCCGCCGTCAGGACGACGCCCGCGGCGGCGTTGTTCTCCGTCACCCGCTCGGGCCGGCGGCTGCCGGGGATCGGCACGATGCCCGGGCCCTTGGCCAGCAGCCAGGCCAGGGCGATCTGCCCGGGCGTGACCTGTTTCCGTGCGGCGACCTCGACCACCAGGTCGGCCACCGGCTGGTTGGCCGCCAGCGCCTCCGGGGTGAACCGCGGGAACCGCGAGCGGATGTCGTTGGCCGCGAAGGTCTCGCCGCGGCCCACGGTGCCGGTGAGGAATCCCTGTCCCAGCGGCGACCACGGAACCAGCCCGATACCCAGCTCCACGCAGACGGGCAGCACCTCCGCCTCGACGTCGCGGGCCCAGATCGAGTACTCGTTCTGCACCGCGGCCACCGGCAGCACGGCATGCGCCCGGCGGATCGTCGCGGCGCTGGCCTCCGACAGCCCGAAGTGCACGACCTTTCCCTCGGCCACGAGCTCCTGGACGGTCCCGGCGACCTCCTCGATCGGCACCTGCGGATCGACCCGATGCTGGTAGTACAGGTCGATCCGGTCGGTCCGCAGCCGCTGCAGCGACCCTTCGACCGCGCGGCGGATGTTCTCCGGCCGGCTGTCCAGCCCCGTACGGGCGGTGCCGTCGTAGCCGAACCCGAACTTCGTGGCGATCACGACCTGGTCGCGGATCGGCTCCAGCGCCTCGCCGACCAGGGCCTCGTTGGCGAACGGGCCGTAGGCCTCGGCGGTGTCGAAGAACGTCACCCCTTGCTCGTGGGCACCGCGGATCAGGCCGATCCCGTGAGCGGTGTCGACCGGTTCACCATAGTTGGCGCTGAGGCCCATGCAGCCCAGCCCGATCGCGGAGACCTCCAGGGGCCCCAGACGACGCTTCTCCATGCGATGACCATCCTTCTTCTCTCGACTGGCCATCACGTTAGGCGCGAGCACCAGTGGGAGGGAGGGACTGCCAGTGCACCGATAGACAGTCCCCTCCTCGCATCCCTGAGCGATGGTGCTGTGGGAGCGTGATCGAGATCAGCCGAAGGTCCCTCATGGGCGCGACCGGGATCGCCGCCCTCGCGGCCCTGGCCGGCTGCGCGCCCCAGGACCAGCCCGCCAGCAGGTCGAAGCGTGGCTGCACGCGAACGGCCTGATGCAGAGCCTGTCCGCCGGGAAGGTGGAACTGGCAGTACCTTCCTTGACAGCGCCGCGGTGATGCGATGAGAGGACCGGTTCGAACACCATCGAAGGAGACCAGAGCATGAGCAGCGGACAGACCACCGGCCGCGTCGCCGTCGTCACCGGAGCATCCTCCGGGAGACGATGCTCCTCGGCCCCTTCTCCTCCGAGCAGCACGCCGACTACCGGGCCATGATCGAGACGAACCTGCTGGGCGCGATCACCGCGACCGAGGTCTTCCTCGACCAGCTCCGGGTCAAGGGAGCCGGGGATCTGGTCAACATCTCCTCTGTCGCCGGGCGCACCGCTCGAGCGACCAACGGCGTCTACGCCGCCACCACGTGGGGGATGAACGGCTGGTCGGAGTCCCTGCGCCAGGAGCTTCTGCCCAGCGTCCGTGTCTCCCTCATCGAGCCCGGTGTCGTCGACACCGAGCTGCCCACCCACATCACCCAAGAGGCCACACGCGAGGCCGTGCAGAAGGGCTATGACGCCGCCACCGTCAAGCCCGAAGAGGTCGCCGAGGTGATCGCTTTCGTCCTCGCGCGGCCGCGCCACCTGGCCATCAACGAGGTCCTCCTGCGCCCCGCCGATCAGCTCGGCTGACCCCGGGCCTCGCCACCAACCGCACCCCCTCTCCTCCAACCCCGCCTCGGAGCACCCTCGACCGTGACCTCGCGCCTTCTCGTGCCCTCTTCTGCCCTGCTGTGGGGCCTCCATTCCTCTCTGCTGAGCCCGGCGCTGGCGATCATCCTCGCCACGCTCTATGACGCGTCCACCGCTGACATCGGCTGGACCCTCGCCGTCTACAACGCCGGCGGCTTCGTCGCCTCCCTGGCCATCCCTGCCTGGGCCGACAGGCGCCGCTCCTACCTGCAGGTCATGCTCGGCTGCGGCGCGCTGACCATCGCCCTGGCCTGCGTCCTCGCAGCGGTCACCTCGCTGCCGCTGGCGACGACCGCTCTGGTCGTGCTCGGGGGCCCCGCCGGGCTCGGCAGCACCATGCTCTTCGCCCACCTCCGCGACGCCGGCGCGAGCACCTCCAGCATCGTCAACATCCGCGCCATCATCTCCGTCGCATGGATGGGAGGACCGCCGCTTGCGACCGGCATCTCCCACCTCACGCTGGTGGCCGTCGGCGCCATCGCCGGCATCGTCTACTACCTCGGGCTCGCCGCGGTCACCGGGCCCATCCTCCTGCTCGCCCTGCAGCTGCTGAACGCCGTCAGCTTCGCCGCGATCTCCCGCATCGGACTCGCCCTGTTCCAGGACCTCATCCCCGGTGCAGGGCTGTCCACAGGGCTCTACATGAACACCCGGCGCGTCGGCTCCATCGTCTCCGGCCCGATCATCGCCCTCGGCGCGCTCCCCCTCCTCGGACAGCGCGGCATCTTCCTCGCCTGCGCGGTCCTCACCGTCGCCGGGCTCGGGCTCGTCCACGCCGCACGGAAGGCCGCCAGGAACGCTGTTCCCGGACCAGCGACCGCCGAGGACGTGCACGCGGCCTGAAGCCATCGACCACGGGCCGATCCGTCAGGTCCGGTCGGCTGATCTGCCTTCACGGATGATGCTGGTCGACGCCTGGCTCAATCGAGCAGCGGGAACCCTTCGAGGATCTGCTGGAGGCGCATGACCTGCCGCGGGACGAACTCCGCGATGGTGAGGGCGACGACGTCTGCGGTGCGGCTGGCGTCGGTGACCACGCGCCGGGCCTGGGCACTCGTCAGCCCGCCCACATCGGCGCCGAGCCCGAGGCGGACCTCGTCCGCGTCGACGGTGTCGACGTCGAAGTGGATCGCGACCCTGGAGGCCCCGGTCCTGCGCAGCCAGTCCAGCACCGGCGCGCTGTTCTCGCGCAGGGCGTCGGGGCCGAGGACCGTCAGCCCCCATTCCTCGGCGATCGCCGGATACGAGTCGTCCGTCCAGTCGTGCATCCCGACCAGAGCGATCCGCTCCGCCGGCACCGTCGCGGGCAGGAGCTCGAGCACATCAGGGTCACCGCGCCCGGTCAGCGCCGCGACCACCATGGCGTGGTGTCCCGGGTACGAGGACTCCGGGGTGCCCATGTCCGGGTGGGAGTCGATCCACAGGACCGCGAGGTCGCCGCCGTAGGCCTCGGCCAGTGCCGAGAACGGGGCAAGGCTGACCGAGCACTCCCCGCCCAGCGTGGTGATGCGCTCCGGCCGGTGCTCGCGGATGAGGCGAAGGGCCGCTCCGAGCTGCCTCAGCACAGCCGCCTTCGCCTCGACGCCGTCGCGCTCCTCGAGACCGGCGTCGCTCATGTCGACCGGGACGACTGCGGTCGGACCGTCATGCTCAGGCAGCACGGCCTGCAGGACCCTCGACCCGACCGCGTAGCCGCGCCGGGCGACGTCGAAGGGGAGCTCCGGCGCGAGCTCGCGCACACTCGAGGTCCCTGCCCCCTGCCACTGAGGCCACACCAGCCGGAGGTGGCGCTCGCTCCTCTCGTCGCCCATCGTCGACCCTCCTTCATGAGAAGCACACCGGTCTTCCATGCTCTCACCCGTCGCCCTTCAGCGATCCCATGAACGTGCAGCGACCCTTGGGACTGTTCTCCATCTTCGGCCCACGATCTCGTGCCGCACGGCGACGGGTCCGTGACCGACGGCTCCCTCGACCACGGGACCCCGCGTATCGCGGACGAACGGGAGGTCGAGCCCGTGCTCGCCCCGACGCTCGCCTGACGCAGCAGCGGTCCTGGCCGCGGCGAGGACGGTCGCCTCACCCGCGACGGAGGGCCAGCAGGCGAGGATGCTGCCGACATCGCATCGTCGCTGCACCTACGAGAGCAGCTGGGGTCCCGAGGCCGCGCCCGTTCGTGCGCAGACCATGAGGAGCGTCCCGTCCGGGTCCCGGAACTGCACGAACGCGACGCTTCCGATGTCGACGACATCCGAGGCGAGCTCGACGTCCAGTTCTCGAAGATGCGTCACGACCGCGTCGAGGTCGTCGGCCCACCAGAAGAACCGGGGTGGGCCATCGGGCGTGTACGGCGCATTCGCGTCCAGCGCCAGGCGGGGGCCGCTGTCCATGGGGATCTCGACGATGCTGTCCCCGTGCGAGGGTTCAGAGACCTCCGCGTCGAGGAGGCGGCCGTACCAGGCGGCAGCGCGGCGGATGTCGCGAACAGGGATGAAGACCTGGCCGATCTCACGGCGGATGGGAGCAGTCATCGGGCGATCCTACGGCGGGGGCGCTCGTGCACCCGCCTCCCGACCTGCCGAGATCGAGCGGTCCGGCCCGGCCCTGCTCATCTGGATCCGGCCGACCGAGGCGGTCATCGAGGTCCCCGTCGCCTGCATGCGCGGCTCGGATCCCGTCCATGGCCCGATGCCGACGCGCCAGGAGGACGTGAACTCACACCAAGCTTCCGCTGCCCGGGGGTGAACAGCCGGAACAGGACCTGCCGGACCGCGGCCCGGCAGGCACGTCCCCGAATGCGACGTGGGCGTGAGGCTGTGTGTCGTTGGCCGGTGAAACGCCGAACAACCAGCCAGGACGCACGCTCGCCCGAGCACAACCCGGAACCGAGGAGACCAGACATGACCCTGAACCATGTCTTCACCGGCAAGGTCGCTCAGGTCACCGGTGCCGGCGCCGGGATGGGCCTGCCCGCCGCCCAGGCCTTCGCCGCCGCGGGCGCATCGACCCCCTCCTCGACACGAACGCCGACGCAGCACGGGCCGCGGCCGACGAGCTGGTCACAGCCCCTCAACAGCTCCTCCAACGCCGGGCCGGAGCCCGGCCCGACCCGCTCGGCCCACGTCGCGGCCAAGCACGCCGTCACCGCCCTCGCGACGTCCGCGGCGCTCGGTGAGGGCCACCACGGCATCCGGGTCAACGCCGTCTGCCCGAGCATCATCCAGGCCCCGATGGTCGAGCGCATGGTTGCCGCCGGGGAGCTCGACAAGGACGCGATGGCGCAGGGCACGGCGATCGGTCGCATCGGACTCGCCTCCGAGGTCACCGATGCCGTGCTGTGGCTGAGCAGACCCGCCCCCGCCTCCGTCACCGGCGTCGCACTCCCCGTCGACGGCGGGCTCGCCGCCGGCTGACGCGGCCGCGCCGCACGTAGCTCGGGGCAGGGCCCGACGAGCCGTGGTCTGACAGGCCCTGGCTCGTGCCGGGCACAGGACCTAGCGTCGAGGAGAAGGAGCTTCCTGCGAGAGGAAGACCCCCTAGCAGAGCACAGAACACGAGAGATGGAAGACACCCCGATGACGAACTCCCCCGCCTACGACTTCACCGGCAAGGTCGCGCTCGTGACCGGAGCCGCCTCCGGCATGGGCCTGGCGGCTGCCCGCGGCTTCGCGCGGAACGGAGCCGCGGTCGCGCTCCTGGACCGCAGCGCCGACGAGGTCCGCAAGGCCGCGCAGGACCTCGGTGACGCCGGCCACCAGGCGATCGGCATCGCCTGCGACGTCACCGACGAGAACCAGGTCGCCGCGGCCCTCGACCGGGTCGCCTCGACCTTCGGCCGCCTCGACATGGCCTTCAACAACGCCGGCATCCAGGCCCCGCCGTCGGACGCCGCCGAGGAGACCGCGGAGAACTTCGACCACGTCAACGCCGTGAACCTCCGCGGAATCTGGGCCGCGCAGAAGCACGAGCTGCGCCACATGCGCGCCCAGGGCTCCGGCGCGATCGTGAACAACTCCTCGCTCGGCGGCCTCGTCGGCCTCCCCGAACGCGCCGCCTACCACGCCTCCAAGCACGGCGTGATCGGTCTGACCAAGTCCGCCGCCGTCGAGTACGCACCCCGCGGGATCCGCATCAACGCGATCTGCCCCGGCGTGATCGAGACGCCGATGGTCGCGGGGATGCTCGAGGGCCAGGCCGAGGCCATGGCCGCGATCATGCAGGACCAGCCCATCGGCCGCCTCGGCACCGCCGAGGAGATCGCCGCCGCGGTCCTGTGGCTGTGCAGCGACGCGTCGAGCTTCGTCCTCGGCGTGGCCCTGCCGGTCGACGGCGGATTCACCACCCACTGACGCCACCACGGCACCGAAGGAGCCCGGTTCGCATGGACGGTCGGTCACAGATCAGCAGCTTCCTCACCTCCCGGCGGGCCCGGCTCTCCCCGGAGGACGCTGGCGTGCCCCTCCACGGCGGGGCGCGCCGGGTTCCGGGCCTGCGCCGCGAGGAGGTCGCGCACCTCGCCGGCGTCAGCGCCGACTACTACGCCCGCCTCGAACGCGGCAGGATCTCCGGTGCGTCCCGCGAGGTCCTCGAGGCCGTGGCCCGTGCCCTGCAGCTCGACGAGGACGAGCGGCGGCACCTCTTCGACCTGGTGAAGATCACCCAGCGCCGAGCCCCGCGGAGGAAGACCTCGACCCGCAGGACCGTGCGACCCGGGATCCAGCAGGTCCTCGACTCCATCGAGGCCCCTGCCCTGGTGCAGAACGCCCGGCTGGACCGCCTCGCCTTCAACAAGATCGGGCGCGCGCTGCACTCGCTGCCGACCGACGGGTCCGGGGATCAGTACAACTACGCGACCTGGCTGTTTCTCGACCCCGCCGCGATGCGCTTCCACCGCGACGCCGACATCGCCAAGCACGACGTCGTCGCCATGCTCCGCGCCGCATCCGCGCAGGACCCCTATGACCGCGAGCTCATCGAGATCGTCGGCACCCTCACCACGCAGAGCGAGGAGTTCAGCACCCTGTGGAACACCCACGACGTACTCCGGCACCGCTCTGGAGCCAAGCTGCTCACGCATCCCGAAGTCGGTGACCTCGAGTTCGGCTACGAGTCCCTCGAGCTGTCCGCCGAACCGGGTCTCGTCATGCTCGTCTTCACCATCGAGGCAGGCTCCCGCACCGCGGAGGCCATGCGACTGCTCGCCAGCCTGACGGCCCCAGCGCCCCGCGCAGGGAGAACACCATCGGAACAGATCGACGAAGGACGACGACCATGACCATCCTCCACGAGACCTACGCCCTGTCGAACGGCGTCGAGATCCCCAAGCTGGGGCTCGGCACCTGGTTCATCGACGACGACAAAGCCGCCGACGCCGTGCGCGCGGCCGTCGAGATCGGCTACCGCAACATCGACACCGCCCGGGCCTACGGCAACGAGCGCGGCGTCGGCGAAGGCGTGCGCACCGCGGCCGTGCCGCGCGACGAGCTGTTCGTCGCCACCAAGCTCGCCGCCGAGGCCAAGGACTACGACAGCGCCGTCGCCTCGATCGAGCAGTCCCTCGAGGTGATGGGGCTCGACCGCCTCGACCTGATGCTCATCCACGCGCCGCAGCCGTGGGACGACTTCCGCGGCGGCGACTACGCCGACGGTAACCGCGAGGCCTGGCGGGCGCTCGAGGAAGCGCACCGAGCGGGCAAGATCCGCGCCATCGGGGTCTCCAACTTCCTCCAGGCCGACCTGGAGAGCCTGCTGGAGACCGCGGAGATCGTCCCGCACGTGAACCAGCTGCTCGTGCACGCCGGCAACACCCCGTCCGAGCTGCTGGCCTACTGCCAGGACAAGGGCATCCTCGTCGAGGCGTACTCGCCGATCGCCCACGGCGCGATCCTGCACAACTCGGAGGTCCAGGCGATGGCCGAGCGCTACGGAGTATCCGTGCCGCAGCTGTGCATCCGGTACACCCTGCAGCTGAGCACCGTCTCGCTGCCGAAGACCGCGAATCCAGGCCACATGCGCGCCAACGCCGAGGTCGACTTCGAGATCACCGAGGCGGACATGGCCGCGCTGCGGGACCTGCGCGCCCAGGACTACGGCGAACACGCCGTGTTCCCCGTCTTCAGCGGCAAGTGACCGGCCTCTGAAATCCATCGAGAAGCGGCTCGCGAAGGCTCTCGCAATCAGCGATTCCGAGAGCCTTCGCGTTCGAGTGAAAGGACCCACGACATGCCCGCATGGACACCTGAGCAGGTCGAGGCGATCGCCTCCACCGACGACTTCCACATCGCCCCCTACCGCGCCGACGGCGCGACGCCCGGCACCCTCACCTGGATCTGCTCCGTCGTCGTCGACGGCTCCGTCTACGTATGCGCCTACAACGGCGTGAGCGGGCGCTGGTACCGATCCGCCCTCGCACAGCGCGCCGGAAAGATCACCGCCGCAGACGAAGAGCACGAGGTCTCGTTCGCCCCGATCGACGACCAGGAGCTGAACGACCGCATCGACCGGGCCTACGAGGCCAAGTACGCGGGAAGCGCCTACCTGCCTCCCATGGTCGCCGAGCGCACCCGTGCGGCCACCGTGCGCGTTGACCCGAGGTGACCACCGCGATCGCCAGTACCCCTTGCAGAGAGATGGAGAACACGATGACTCAGACGATGAAGGCCCTGATCGGCACGGCCGGCCCGAAGTGGGAACTCGCAGAGGTTCCCCGCCCGGCAGCAGGACCGGGAGAGATCCTGGTCCACGTCCAGGCAGCGGCCACCAACGAGGTCGACCGCCTGCAGCTGCGCGATGACGGCACCGCCGGGCAAGTGGCGGGCTACGAGTTCGTCGGACGCGTCGCCGCCCTCGGCGAAGGCGTCACCGCCTGGCAGACCGAGGACGCGGTAATGGGCACAGCGCCCAGAGCCTTCGCCGAGTACGTCGTCGTCGACGCCGGCCACGTCATCGCCGTCCCCGCCGGCTTGGACCCGGCCATCGCGGCCGCCGTGCCGGTCGGCCTCTCCGCCGAGCTCGGCGCTCTGCGCAAGGCCGGGTTCGCCGCGGGCGACACGGTGCTCATCACGGGCGCGTCCACGGGCATCGGCCTGCTCGGCGCGCAGCTGGCCAAGGCGCTCGGTGCCGCCGCTGTGCTCGGCACGACCCGCTCACCGGGCAAGCGGGACCTCCTCGCCGCGGCCGGCGTCGACACCGTCATCGTCACCGGCCAGGACGATCTCGCCGAGACCGTCCTGGCGGCCACCGGCGGCGAAGGCGTCGACCTGGTCCTCGACCACGTCGCCGGCCAGACGTTCGCTGACTGCCTGCCGCTGACCCGGCGGGACGGACGGGTCGTGAACATCGGACGGCTCGACGGCCCCGCGGCCACGATCGACATCGACGCCCTGTCTTACCGCAACCTCACCGTCTACGGCGTCTCCTTCAGTGCGAGCCGCCCCGACGAGCTCGGGACGATCCTGGCCGCGCTCGAGGAAGAGGCCGTCCCCGCCGTGCTCGACGGCCGAATCCGACCCGTCATCGACCGGACCGCGGACTGGGAAGAGCACGCGGTTGCCGCGGCGCGCCTCGTCAGCTGCGACGCGCGCGGCAAGCTCGTCCTCGCCATTGACGCGTGATCGCCGCAAGCGAGTTCATAGTTGGCGGCCGTGAGCGGAACAAGCTCGCGCAGTGCTCAAGCTCGGTATACGTTGACGTACTGTCTGTCGAGGCAGCGCCACGATCGAGGTCGGCGTGCGAGTGGCGGCTCAGACTAGCGTTTTCGCTGGCAGACCGGGCAGAAGTGGCTCGACCGGTTCATGAACTTCTCCCGCACGATCGGCGTCCCGCAGCGCTTGCAAGGGCGGCCAGCGAGCCCATAGACAGCTCGAAAGAGGCCTGCTGAACCCTGCGTCCCACGATAGATACATTGAAAAACGGTGAGTCCGATAGGGCGGTGTTTCCGCTGGTCAGAGGCCGCTTCGCGGTGAGATGACGTGCGAAGGACGTGCGCTGCCTACGCACCAGAGTCCGACCTCAAGACTTCAACATGCCAACGCCCCGGTCGAAGGGAGAATCGGGCATCCACGACCGTGCGCACAGGACGCCGCCGCCATCGAAGTTGGGCACTACATCGCCTACGACTCAGTCCCGATCTCTCCTTCCCTTCTTCTCCTGGCGTCTTGTTCGAGCAGGTGGTCCGTGAAGACCTTGGCGATGAACGTCGTCTGTTCGCGCGTTAGCGGCGGCGCGGCCGCGCGGATCTTCTGGACGTACTCGGCGTGCGCGGTCAGGCCGAACGCTCGGTCCAGGTCGGAGACCCGGATCAGCGTCTTGATGACCGGGCGTCCGTCGCGTCCGTCCAACTTCTCGGTACGGGCGGAGAGCTTGCCCTGCCAGATGCGCCGCCAGATGCTCTTGATGCTGCAGTCGTGACGCTGTGCCGCGGCTTCGACGTCGAGCCATTCGTCCTCGGCCATCGGGCCTCCTCCGGATCGCTGGGGCGTCCAGGGAAGTACCCTCAAGCTGGGATGTTCCCGAGCGTCCCGACTGGGCGGCTGCTGCGCCGCTGCAGGAGCTGGTCAGAGGAGCGAGTTCGTAGGTAGCCGGCGGATGCCTCGCTATCGTCAGAGCCATCATGATCAGCCCGAGGCCGCGAGGCGCGGGCTGATTTTCGTTCACTCAGCCCAGGGCGGCTCCATCGGCCGTCACGCAGCGCTCCCTCTCCAGCACCTTCTTGTAGGCGAACTCCGTAGATTGATCGCCTCGGTCCGAATCGTGCTGGCTCGGACCGCGGGCCGGTAGGACGATGCTGCATCGCGCACCAAGGCGGGAGCTGAGCTCCCGGGGGTAACGAACCGGCCACGGATCGCGGCGACCGGCGAACCTCGGCTCTTTCGCCGTGTTACCAACAGTCATGACTGCTGCTGTCGCGACGAAGCGGATGACGCTGTACCGGATGCTCGAGGGCACGACTCTCGATACCGCCCTGACCAAGGCCAGACGAGAGCCGAGCGAGCGCTACTCCTCGAGGAGCCTTTCCATCGAAGGGCGTGCTGCCCGTCTGGTGTCAGGTGCTGCCCAGAGCAAGGCCAAGTGGTCATCGGATGTGAAGGCTCTCACCGGCGAGAACGTCGTGCTCCAGAACGAATCGCCCGGGGCTGTTCTTCTGATCCAGGTGACCAACGATGCCGTCTGGGCCCTGACCTGGGGCACCGGGTTCCACTTCCTGGACACCGAGCAGATCGACTTCGGATTCGGAGCGGGGATCGTCGCTCGCTCGGCCCTGCCGGCCGAGGTGAAGTCCCTGACGAAGACCATCCTCGACCACAGGGCCCGCGTGGACCGGAGCTCGATGCCTAACGGCAGCACCATCCGGGACCTGGGCGTTGACGGGTACGGGGAAGTCGTCAGCAGGATTGAGGCCAAGGCCTCAATCCCCGAGCTCGCCGCAGGAGACAGGACCATCCAGCTTCGAGCTGCGGATTCGCTGAACCTGCCGCTCGCGAAGTCACCCGCAGGGCTCGTCGCCGACCTCGAAGCGCTGGACGAGCTGTCTCAGAAGAACGTGCTCCCAGGACTCGAGAGCCTCGAACAGCTCACCGCGCTCAAGCCGCGCGACAGCAGAGTGCCAGCGCTCGAGGCAAAATTAGCCCAGGCGCTGCGCAAGCGGGACACCAGTCGCCTCGGGGTGTCATGGCCCCATGAACGCCTCGACAGCTATGGTCCTTCCAGCAGCGTCAGGATCGTGGGGGTAGGCGATGGCCAACGCCGAGTGCTCGAATACGTCCCGGACATCGACTACTTCGTCGACCTTCTGACCGCCGTGGATCCCGAGCTGATGCTGGACCGCGTGAAGAAGATCAAGATCGAGCTGCACGGCGACGCAGATCCAGATGGCGGCAGCACGCTCGTCGCCGCGCCGGTCGCGCTGCGTCGCTGGCTGGCCTTCGAAGTGGAGGACGGGAGTCAGAGGTACTGCCTGCACGACGGCAACTGGTACCGGATGGACGACCGCTATCTCGCCCGCATCGACGACCGGGTGCGAGAGATCCTCGCCGAACCGGCGTCGATAACGCTCCCGGACTGGGGAGACGAGCCCGAGAAGGACTACAACGAGCACGCTGCGGAGATGCTGTCCGGGTACTGCATGGACAGGAAACTGATCAGGACTCCCCTGCACTCCCGGGGCGGCATCGAGCCCTGCGACGTCTTCGTCCCTCCAGGGACCCTGATCCATGTGAAGCGCGGACGACGATCCTCGGACCTCAGCTACCTGATCGCGCAGGGCCTCGTCTCCGCGGACGCGCTCGCCCGAGACGAGAACGCCCGGACAGCGTGGGGCGACCGCGTGAAGGAGGAGAGCTCCGGCGCGATCGACGACGCAGAGCTGAACGAAGTCATCCTGGCGATCGGGAGCACGAAGCCGATCACCGTCGACACGCTGTTCACGTTCACCAAGGTCAACCTCGTGAAGCAGGTCGACGCTCTCCGCTTCCTGCGCGTGCATGTCGCTGTGGCGACGATCCGATCCCCGGAGTCGGCTCCATGACCCCTTCGAACATCGACGTGATCATCGGCACCGGCAGGGTGCCGATCAGCCACGAGGTCTTCACCGCGTTGCTGGAGAACTCGGTCGTCCATGGACGCGCCCCGTACAGAAAAGCCCTGAAGGCCTCGTCCATCCATTACTCCGAGCTCGTGGCTCTTGCCAGGAAGGCAGAGATCCCGCACCCTCTGTTCTTTGCGCCCCCGGAGCTCGTGCAGGAGCAGATCCGAAAGAAGAACGAGAAGCTGTTGCAGGGCGTCGCGCCTTCGACCTTCACCGTCAGCACCCGGACAGCGGTGGAACTACGCGACGTAGAGCTGATCGTGAAGGACCTCCTCCGGAAGCAGAACCTGGCGAGGAAGCACGCGCCAGGACTCCAGAGGAACAGGATCCTGGGCCTTCTGCGCCAGCCGCGGCGGACCGTGCGAGAGGACGCAGAGGCGCTCCTCGACGCGATCGGCCTCGACCGGCGCGAGATCCGCGAGTCGAAAACGAAGGAAGCGGCACTGGAACTGATCATCAGCCGCCTCGAGGAGAACCAGGTCCTCGTCTCCAGGAGCGTCCGAGGATTCATGCCCCAGCTCATCGAGGTCCGCTTCAGCGGCATGACCGTACGGGATTCGAAGGTGCCGTACATCTTCCTCGCCGGCGGCGACCACCTCGACTTCCAGGAACCGACCGGGCGACAGATCTTCACCCTCGTGCTGATGGCTGTGCTCGTCGGCAGAGGGATCTTCGAACCCGTCAGCTTCGACGCGCAGAGCATCGCCCCCGCACCCGGAAGGGAGTACGACATCGTGGGCGAGGTCCTCATGCCGGAGACGGACCTCCGCGAGATCTCTCTCCGTGACCTCGACGATCTGAAGGCCGTGTCCGACCAGTTCAAGGTCACTCCCAGCGCGATCGCCGTCAGAGCGATGCGCCTCGGACGGCTGAGTCCCGAGGAGACGCGAGGGCACCTCGACGCGCTCGAGACCGAGTTCCGGGCCATCCCCAAGAACGGGCCGCGCCACGGACCGAAACCGGTCAACGCCATCCGCAAGTACAGCGGTCGCTTCCTCGCTTCGAGCATGCTGCGCGCCGTCGACCAGGGGCGGTTGTCGCCAGGGGACTTCTGCCGTGTCGTCTGCCTGAACCGCATCCGACCGCACGACCTCGACGAACTCAGAGCGGCGCTTCGATGAACGACGAGAAGTACCTCCTCGACAACAACACTCTCTCGCACATGACGCGGCAGCAGATCGCCAGCGAGTTCTTCCTCGAACAGTGCCGGATCCCCACCGAAGTGCTCTACGAAGCCAGGCAGCACCCGGAGGCCGCGGCCTTCAATGACATCGAATACCCGACCACCCCGGGTGTCCTCCAGCAGTTGGCACACGTCATGGAGTCCGTGGCGGTCGACGACACCTCCCTCGTCGACCTCTACGCCAACAAGGGAGCAGCGGACCCCCTACTCGTCGCATGTGCGCTCGACGGGACCGTCGACGAAGCGCGCTACCTCTGGGGGACGATCTGGGTAGTCGTGTCCAACGACAAGGCGGTCCGCGCCGCAGCAAGGGCCAATAACCTCGAGTCGTTGACCCGCGAAGAGTTCTTCGCCAAGACCGAGGAGGACTGGATGCGCTGAGTCGCGCAATAGACAGAAGACATTGAGATCCGCGTTACAAAGCACGGGTGCATCAGGGCGGGCGAGCGTGGAAATCCAGATGCGCGCAGCGGGAACCGAACTCGGACGGACGCAGCACCCCCAGTCGGGAGCCGGGGACGCGCCCGGAGAAGACTGTCGCCCCGGGAGTCCGAGCCGAAGAGGCTCGAATGGTCACCGGGGCGCCACGGCTCCGAGACTAGAGGATCCGGGGCCGTGCCCTCAGGCTCGATCCCGACCTCGGACATCTGCGGCACCAGTGCCGCGGTGCTCTCCCACCAGCCGATCGAGCCGTGCCAGACAATTCGTCCGCTCGGCATGCCCAGCACAGTACGTCGTCGGAGACCGCAACCCCTGAGATGTCGGCGCCCATTCCTAATCCTTCAGCACGCGGGCTCAGCTGCCGCCGGACGGCCGTCCTCGAGTCGTCTGACACCAGGAACTCAGAGACGAGGCAGCGACATGACGACGCCAAAGGGCCGCCCAGCCGGGCTGCACCCGGCACTCTCCATACTGCAAGGATCCGCCCTGCTCCAGGAGGCCGAGTCCGTGCGCAACCTGATGCGCGACTCCGTCCGGGCGATCCGGGACATGCGGTTCGTGAGCGCCCACGGCGACGCGGTGTTCACGCTGGGGAGCATCGGCACCGAGAAGGCGATGAAGGTACTGCTCGGGTGCGCGGCCGTCGAGGACGAAGGCAGGTGGCCGACGAAGCAGGAGCTCAAGGACTGGGGCCACGACGTCGAGGAGCTCAGCGCACGCCTGCTTTCCGCGATCGACGCTGGCCTGGGGCGGACAACTGCCAAGGGGTACTCCGCACAGCTCGCGGCGCGCATCCGGCAGAGCACGGTCCTGCCGCTACTCTTCGCGGCGTTCGCCCGGTACGGGCGGTCCGGGCGCTTCCACCACCTCGACATCCTCGCGACGGACGAGCCCGGGAAGCTCGACGAGCCCTCCGACTACTGGGACCGCATCGAGCGGCACATCAGGGAGACCCGGCCTGAGTTCGACGTGGTCCCCTACGGCGACAACGCCGCGTTCGAGGACTACCAGAAGAGAATCCGTGGCTTCATCGCGGACGAGCTGGACGCCTGGTGGTTCTGCGTCCATCGGCTCGGTGCCCAGCGCTGCTTCGGGGAGCTGGGGAGGACGATCAGCGGAGAGATCTGGGAGCAGGGGCGGCCCACACCGAGCGCGGTGAAGGCCTAGCCGATACCCGCAGGCAGCTGGACTTCCCGCTAGGTTCGACCGGGTGCTGCGAGATCGGCCGCACCAACGGCGCCGGCCAGGTTCCCGAGTCGGCCTCTTGTGAGCTGCGGCCGTGATCGCGGCGGCGTGATGGCCTGTCTGGCGTATCGGGTGTGGACGGCGTCGAAGAAGGCCGGGTCCGTGCCAAGCCCGCCGCCGAGGACGACGGTCGAGGGGTCGAGCACCGCGGAGACGACCTCGAGTCCGTCGACGAAGTGAGCGGCGACGGTGTCGAGGAGGTCTCTGGCCACCGGGTCGTCGGCATGGGTCGCGAGGACCCGGTGGGAGGTGTCTTCCCGCCCGAAGCCCCGGTCTCGGGCTGCCCTCCTGAGCGCGGACCCGCTGGAGTAGCGTTCCCAGCAGCCCCGTGATCCGCAGGAGCAGGGCTCGCCTCCGGGGGACAAGAGGGAGGTGGCCGATCTCCGCGCCGGCCCCCGTCGCGCCGACCAGGAGCTTGCCGTCGACGACGATGCCTCCTCCGATGCCGGTGCCGACGGTGATCACGGCGAAGGAGCTGCCGGTCGTGTGTCCGCCGAACCGGTACTCGGCCCAGGCAGCCGCGTTCGCGTCATTCAAGACTTTCAGCGACGCCGCTCCAGGCAGGGCGGGCGCGACAAGGGCACGGAGGTCGACGTGGCTCCATCCGATGTTCGGTTCCGAAACGACGGTGCCCGTGCTCGGTTCGACGCTCCCCGGCACCGCGATCCCGACGCCGTCCAGCTGGTGCTTCGTTGCGGCCTCGTCGGCGAGGGCCCAGATCTGAGCGACGACGGAGGATCCCTGGCCTGCGGTGGGCACGACCTCCTGCTCGATCACGCTCCCGTCGCGGTCGATGACGGCGGCTGCGATCTTCGTCCGGCCAACGTCGAGCCCGAGCCTGGGCCTCACGCGCCGCGTCCTTCCTGGTCCGTCGGAACCAGCCGTCTGCCAGCAACGTCGGTGCACAGGAATCGACGGCGTGGCCAGGGCTGCAGCCTGGAAGCAGGCCCGGGAACAAGGCCTGTCAGCACAATGTTCAGCACGGGCTCTCTCCGTTCCGCTCGATCGCTTCGCGGGCCCGAGCGGCGGTCGATCGCGCGATATCGGCGCTGAGTCCGGAGTACTGCGACGGATCGAGCCAGCGCTCGAGCTCTTCGGGAGTGGCGAGCTCGGCGACGCGCGGGTCGGCGCGCAGGGCGTCGTCGAACGGCCTCCCGTCGTCCTGGCTCCGCTCGGCGATCTCATGGACGAGGTGATGAGCGCGCTGGCGACCGGTCTTCCCCGCGAGTCCGAGCATGAGCGCTTCCGCGACGATGAGCCCGCGGGAGATCTCGAGGTTGCGGGTCATGGCTTCGGTTCGCACCTCCAGCCCCTCGAGCACTTCGGCGACAAGGGTGAGTCCGCGCCCTGTACCCATGATCGCCTGCTCGACGGCTCGCTCGACGATGACAGACCGGGCTCCCTCGACCTCGTGCGAATGCTGCACGCCCTGCAGCGCGAGCGGCACGAGCGCCATGACCTGGGATGCGACGATCGTGATCTCGCCGCACTTTCCGGGATTGCGCTTCTGCGGCATCGTCGAGCTCCCGACCTGGCCGGCGAAGGTCGGTTCGGCGAGCTCGTCGAACTCGTCGGACATCAGCAGCGCAATCTCGTCGCCGATCGCCGTGAGGGAGGCGCAGAGCAGTGCGAGGATGCCGACGTACTCGGCGAATGGATCCTGGAGCGATCGGTTCGGCACCGGCATCGGTCGCAACCCCAGTCGCGCGGCGAACTCGTCCTGCACCGCGGGACCGATCGGGCCCATGCTGGCGAACGTGCCGACGGCTCCTCCGGCCATCGCGGTGAACAGCCGCTTCTCGCACTCGGCCATCCGCTCCTTCGAGCGCAGCAGGGCGTCGATCCAGGCCGAGACCTTGTAGCCGAAGGTGATCGGCAGCGCTTGCCTCCAGTGGGTGCGGCCGGCCATCGTCGTCTCCGCGTGTTCCTCGGCGAGACTAGCGAGCGCTGCGAGCACGCGGCCCAGTCGCGCCAGGAGCTCGACGTGGGCATCGCGGACAGCGAGTACGTGCGCCGTCTGCTCGACGTTCTGCGTCGTGGCACCCCAGTGCACCCACCCGCCGTGCTCATCCCCCACCGCGTCGCTGAGCGCCAGCACGAGGCCCATCATGGTGTGCCCGGTCTCGCTCTGGCGTCTGGTGACCTCGTCGATGTCGACGCTGCCGAGGTTGGCGCACGCCTCGATGCGGTCAGCGGCCTGGGCGGGGATCACGCCATGGGCGGCCTGGGCGCGGCTCAGAGCCGCTTCGACGGCGAGCCACCGCTCCAGGGTGGCCCGCCTCGTGAAAAGTTCAGGCAGGTCGATGTGCGTCGGGGCGGGGGTGGCGCTCATGCGCGGCTCCTCCAAGAGTGGTTCTCGGGCGGGGTCCTGCCCGGGGCGCATTTCGGACGCGCCCCGGGCAGACGGAATGTGCAGCACGACGGCCGTTCAGAGCCAGTCGGTAGATCCCGGGCAGGTCAGGGGGCGATCCAGACCGTGGTCTCTGCCGGGAGCGTCGAATCGATCGGGCCGCTCGCGAGGACGATGCGCTCCTTCGGCAGCGGAACCTCCGCGTTGCCGAAGTTGGTGACGACCTCCCACCCGTTCGGGCGGCGGAAGTGCAGGATGTCGGGGTCGCCCGTTTCGACCCATTCGAGCGTCTCGCCGGCCTGCAGCTCACGGCGCAGCTCGAGGGCCCGCCGGTACATGTTCAGCGTCGAGCCCGGGTCGCGGTCCTCCGCCGCCACCGAATGCTCCGCGTACCAGGAAGGCTGCGGGAGATGTGTCCCGCCAGGACCGAACCCGAGAGAGGGGCCGTCGCTACTCCAGGGCAGCGGCACGCGGCATCCGTCGCGGCCTACCTCGACGCCCTTGTTGCGGAAGAAGGCCGGGTCCTGGCGCGCCTCGTCCGGGATCTCGCCGACCTCGTGCAGCCCGAGCTCCTCGCCCTGGTAGAGGTAGGCCGATCCGGGCAGCCCGAGCTCGAGGAGCGTCGCGGCGCGGGCCCGTCGCAGTCCCCGATCGCGGTCGAGCTCGTCCTCCGGCGCGCCGTGGAGCAGCCAGGCCTTCGCCTTGCCCGGGGTGCTCATGATGGCCGTGCCATCAGCCTTCTCCACGGTGCCGAGGAGGCCGTAGCGGGTCGCGTGGCGGACGACGTCGTGGTTGGAGAACACCCATGTCGTCGAGGAGCCGGACGCAGCGGCGAGGTCCAGGTTGTCGCGGATGATGTCCCTGAACTGCTGGGCGTCGAAGTCCGCCTGGAGCAGGTCGAAGTTGAACGCCTGACCGAGGCCGTCGGCGCTGGCGTAGCGGGGCCGGCGATCTCTGGCGACCCAGGCCTCGGCGACAGCGATGCGGGGCGGCGTGTACTCGTCGAACACGCGACGCCACTCGGAATAGATGTCGTGCACCTCGTCGCGGTCCCAGAGCGGGTGCGCGCCGGGCTCGCCGCTCTTCTGGATCTCGGCCATCTCAGCCTTTGAGGGGAGCACGTCCTCGAGCTTCTTCGCCAGCCCGTGGGCGACGTCGACGCGGAAGCCGTCGACGCCGCGGTCGGACCAGAAGCGAAGGGTCGTCAGGAAGTCCTCGCGCACCTCGGGGTTGTCCCAGTTGAAGTCCGGCTGCTCCGTGGCGAACATGTGGAGGTACCACTGGCCGTCCTCGACCTGCGTCCAAGTGGACCCGCCGAAGATCGAGGTCCAGTCCGACGGCGGAAGCTCGCCGTTCTCGCCCATCCCGTCGCGGAAGATGTAACGGTCGCGGGCTGGGGAGCCCTTCGGCGACCTCAGGGCCTCCTGGAACCAGATGTGACGATCAGAGGAGTGGTTGGGCACGAGGTCGACGATGAGGCGGATGCCGGCGCAGTGCAGCGCTTCGACCATCTCATCGAACTCCTCGAGCGTGCCGATCTTCGGGTCGACGCCCCGGTAGTCGTCGACGTCGTAGCCGCCGTCCGCGAGGGCGGACGGGTAGAAGGGGCTGAGCCAGACGGCGTCGATCCCGAGGTTCTGCAGGTACGGGACGCGGGAGATGATCCCGCGCAGGTCGCCGACTCCGTCGCCGTTCGCGTCGGCGAAGGAGCGGGGGTAGATCTGGTAGACGGCGGCCTGCCGCCACCAGTTCGCGTCGTCGACGAGCAGGGTCTCAGCGGTCTCAGTGAGCGTCATCATTCATTCCTTGTCATACGTTGCTGAGGGGTCTGGAGTTCTGGGGTGTGCTGGAGAGTTCTGGGTGTCGCGCTGTCGGGGCCGCATCGGTGGGCCGGGTCGGCTCAGGCGCTCGGTGCTGCATCCTTTCGTGCGTCGGCCAGATGGTCGGTCCGATGCAGGCCCATGCCAGGCAGCCGTCCGAAGGCGTGCACCGCCACGACGACTCCGAAGATCGGCGCGGACAGGCCGAACGTCATGAGGATCCCCGGCCAGGTCCACCACACCCACGCAGTCGCCAGGAGCAGGGTCGCGATCGCGACCGTGCACACCGGGCGGACCACCACCAGGCGGAGCGAGACGCGGACGATCCAGCCCGCCGTCCCGGCGAGGTGCGCGCGCACGACCCAGGAGACCGCCGCGAACACGCCGTAGGCGACGCCCGCGACCAGGAGGAGGCCGGAGACGGCGATCCCGGTGATGCCTGTGTCGTTCCAGTTGACGACGTAGTACTCCCAGGCCAGGAACAGCCCGACGACCAGCTGCGGCCAGCCGAAGGCGTTCGCCGGTCCCAGATCGTCGCTCCAGGCGCGGTGGAAGACGGTCCAGGTCTGCGCCATGCTCCAGGAGCGATCCTCCGCGAGCACCCAGGTGCGGAAGGTCGAGGTCGTGGCCGCGACCGACGGGAAGAATCCGGCGAGGACCGCGCCCAGGACCATATGGACGAGGAACGCGATCTGGACCACGAAGATCATCAGGACGACGCGGGCGAACCGCTCGTAGCCGAGCGCGATGCCTGTCATGAGCGGGTCAGCCCTTCACCGCGCCGATCATCGCGCCCTTGTTGAAGTAGCGCTGCAGGAGCGGGTAGAGCACGAGCAGCGGGAGGGTCGAGACGATGATGACGCCGAACTTGATCTGGTCCGCGAACTCCTGGGCCGCGCCGGCGGAGACGCCCGCCGACGTGGATCCGCCCTGCTGCGTCTGGTTGGCCAGGAGGATCTGCTGCAGCACATTCTGCAACGGCTGGAGCTCCTGGGATCGAATGTAGATCAGGCCCGTGAAGAAGTTGTTCCAGTGCCCGACGAAGTAGTAGAGACCGATCACCGCGATGATCGCGCCCGACAGCGGCAGAGCGATCTTGAAGAAGTACCCGAAATACGACAGGCCATCGAGCTGAGCGGCCTCGCGAAGCTCCTCCGGGATCGAGTTCTCGAAGAATGTGCGCGCGATGATCATATTGAACACGGAGAACGCGCCGGGGATCAGGAACACCCAGATCGTGTCCAGCATGCCCAGGGACTTGATCAGCAGGAAGCTGGGGATCAGCCCACCGCCGAAGAACATCGTGAACGCGAACAAGAACATGATGATCCGGCGCGGGCGGAACTCCGGCCGAGACATCGCGAACGCCGCAGGCAGCGTCACGGCGAGGTTGATCGCCGTGCCCGCGAACGCGTACAGGAGTGTGTTGCGGTACCCGGTCCAGATCCGCGAGTCGCTGAGGATCAGCCCGTACCCGTCGAAGCTGAAGCCGACAGGGAGGAAGGTGACCTGACCGCCGGCGACGGCTTTCGGATCCGAGACGGAGGAGATGACGATCCACCACAGCGGATAGATCACCGCCGCCAGCACGAGCGCGATCATGATCCCGATCGCGACGTCCACCGCCCAGTCGGCCGGGGTGCGCTTCTGGACCCGTCGACGACGGCTCCTCGGGACGCCGAGCACGGCGACGTCGTCGAGCTTGGGGGCCGGGGACCCCCCGGGGATTCTCGTGTTGCTCATGGTCGGCTGCTCCTAGAAGATGCTGGTGTTGCTGGCCTTCTTGGCGATCTGGTTCGCCAAGATGAGGAAGGCGAAGTTGACCAGCGCGTTGAACAGGCCGATGGCTGTGGCGTAGGAGAAATGGTTCCCCAGGATGCCGATCCGGTAGGTGTAGGTGGAGATCACCTCGGCCGCAGTGATGTTGAGGTTGTTCTGCATCAGGAAGACCTTCTCGAAGCCGACGCCGAGCACACTGCCCATGTTCAGGATGAGCAGGATCCCAGCGGTGGGCAGGAGCGCGGGGATGTCGACGTGGCGGATGAGCTCGAGGCGCCCTGCTCCGTCGATCTTCGCCGCCTCGTAGAGCGAGACATCGATAGCGGACAGCGCGGCGAGGTAGATGATGCAGTTCCACCCGGTGTGCTGCCAGATGTCGGAGATCCAGTAGATGTGGACGAACGCGCCGGGGTCCCCCATCAGGTTGTCCTCCCCGAGCATCCTGCCGAGCGCGCCGCTCCCCGGAGTGAGGAAGATCTGGATGATCGAGACCATCACCACGATCGAGATGAAGTGCGGCATGTAGGTGATGGTCTGCGTGAGGCCCTTCAGCCGAGGGCTTGCGATCTGGTTGATCAGCAGGGCCAGCATGATGGGGGCGATGAATCCCATGACCAGCGTCCAGAAGCTGATCCAGACCGTGTTGGTCATGATCTGACCGAACAGCGGGTTGGCGAAGAACTGCTCGAAGTACTTGAACCCCACCCATTCGCCGCCGGTGAGCCCCTTGGTGGGGTCGAACTCCCGGAAGGCGAGCTGGATCCCATACATCGGGATGTAGGAGAAGACGACGATGCACGCCATCGCCGGGGCCACCATGACCCACAGCTGCCAGTAGCGGCCGACGTGCCGCGCAAGCCGCCGCGCAGGGCCCGGGCCGCGCGGATCGTGGTCGCGGGCGACCGCGGAGACCACGACGGCCTCCTGCTCGACCTGGCTCATCGAGGTCCCGGATGCGAACGTGTCCGACATGATTCTGCTTTCCTGAGAGCGTGCGTTCGACCCGTGGCGGGACGAACGAGGACGCCGAGGCACAGGCGTCGCCGGAGGCATCCTTCAGCGCCCGGCAACGCCCGCAACCCGACTACTGGGCGAGCGTGGCGGTGCCGTCCGTGTTCTCCGCCCACTGATGCTTCGTGGTGTCGAACTCGGCGTTCAGGTCGACACCGTTGTCGGACAGCACCTGGGTGAACCGGTCGTTGGCCGCCTGGAGGAGCTCGACCTGCTGGCCGAGGTTGTTCCGCTCGAGGTCGGCGACGTAGGCGTCCCACTCGTCCTCGATCCCGCCCTTGGTGACCCACTGCGCGAACTTGCTCATCACGGTCTGCCCGATACCGGTGCTGTTCAGGCTGTACTGGGTCGCCTCGTCCGTCGTGAGCGCGGCTGTCCCGAAGACGAGGTCGCGGTTGAGGTCCATGTTGGCGTAGTTCTCGTCGTAGACGGCGTCGACGTCCCTGACCTCCACCAGCTGTCCGGGCAGTGTGAGCGTCACGCCAGGCTGGGCGACCCAGCCCGGTGCGGCGTCGGCCAGGGAGTTCATGAACTGCCAATCAGCGGAGTTCTTGGACGCGTCGGAGGGCTCGAGGACGGTGTAGTCGTTCTCGCCGTTCTTCTTCACGGCCAGATCGAAGGAGCCATAGCGCATCTGGACGCTCATGTCCGGGGTGTAGATCGCGTCGACGAGCTTGAGGGCGGCGTCCTTGTTCTTCGCGTTGGCGGCGATCGAGATGCGGTTCGCGCCGTAGTCGAGGTTCAGACCGTTGAAGGACCAGACCGGGCTCGCCCCCTGGTCGTCGTCGGGCCGCAGCTGCGGGATCGTGACGTACTGGTCCGCCAGCTCGGTGCCGAAGATGTCCGAGGGAGTCCACATCCACGTCATGCCGGCGGAAGCGGTCGCGCCCTCTCCCTTGGTGCTGGCCGTGTACTGCGACCAGTCCTGGGTGAAGGCCTCCTTGGAGATCAGGCCGTCGGCGTAGAGCCCGTGCAGGTACTCGACCAGCTTCTTGTACGCGGGATCGGTGACATAGCTCTTCACGACACCGTCCCTGGCGTACATCCCGAGCACGCCGTCCGAGACCGAGATGCCGCTCCCTCCCAGGAGCACGTTCGCCTGGAACGATCCCCAGCCGCCGGTGCCGGGCTGAGCGAAGGTCAACGGGATCTCGTCGGCCTCGCCGTTCCCGTTCGGGTCCTTGGTCTTGAACGCCTCGAACGCGGCCCGCAGCTCGCTCCAGGTCGTCGGTACGGGCAGCCCCACCTTGTCCAGCCACGTCTTGTTGATGAACATGTGCGTGCTGGCTCGCGCCATGAGGCCAGCCGCCACGGTGGGCCCGCCGTAGATCTTGTCCTGCCAGGTGGACACGACCCGCGACAGCGGGGCCTCCTTGAAGGTCCGGGACAGGTTCGGCATCTTCTCCAGCTCCGGGGCGAGGTCGAGGAAGAGGCTGCCGTAGCTCCCCCAGTCGCCTGCCCCGTATCCGCCGATGGTCACGTCCGCGACGTCGCCCGCCGCGAGCGATGCCTGCTTCTGGTTGCCCCAGGAATCGTTCGGGGTCTCGATCCATGTGATCGAGCAGCCGGACGCCTCTTCCAGAGCCTTCGTCCACGGCATCTCCTTCATCGGAAGCGCCCGCGCATCCTTGACCACCTGCACGGTGACGATCGGCCGGCCGGAGGCATCGGTCTCCCCCTCACCTCCGCTGCTCGAGCACGCGGGAAGCGCGAGCATCCCGGCCATGCCCGCTGCAGTGCCGCCCACTACCTGCCGACGAGAAAACTTCCTGGTCATCACGACTTCCTCTCACCCTTGAGTTCCGCCGACCCGACGCGGATGACGGCCCGGCTCGCGAGCGCGCCACGCGGACGATGGCCGATCGCGGCTCCGGAGACCTGGCACAGCGCCTTTATCCAGAGTCTTAATCTAGAGTCTTGATTTAGACTCTGGAGGGACAGTACGGCACACTTGTGGGCATGTCAACGGACCAGCCCTCGACCCCCGTCGCGCACATCCGCGGCGTCACGTCCCCGCAGCAGATGCGCACCCGGAACCTGCGCCTGCTGCTCGACGTGTTCTGGTCCCGCCCGACCGAAGTGCTCACCTCCGCGGACCTCATGGGACCCACAGGCCTGACGCGGACCACCGTCCTGGAGATCTGCCGGGATCTGGAGCGGCGGCGATGGATCATGCCGGCACAGCCCGCGCGCGCCACCCTCGGCAGACAGGCGCTCGGCTTCGCGTTCAACCACGCGAGGAAGCACGTCGTGGGCGCTGACGTCGGGCACCGCTCGGTTCGCGCGGTCGTCGCCGACCTCTCGGGCACGATCGTCGGCCGCGCCCAGCGAAGCTACGCGAACGAGGACTGGGACAGCCCTCGTGGCGCAGATCTCGGAGAGACGATCAACCAGGCCCTGGAGGCAGCGGGCGTGCCAGCGGAAGGAGTCGCGGCCGCCTGCGTCGGAGTGGCGGCACCGGTCGACGCCGACGGACGCCCGCCCGAGAGCAACCGGCTCTGGGACTCCGTCCGCGTCACCGCCGACGACTTCCTCACCGACCAGCGGAGCTGGCGAGTCCGGATCGAGAACGATGCGAACCTCGCCGCTCTCGCCGAGCGGGACAGCGGCGATCTGCCGCCGGGAGAAACCTTCATCACTCTGCTCTCCGGCGAACGGCTCGGCTCCGGCATCATCATCGGCGGGCAGCTCCATCGCGGAGATCACGGCACGGCCGGCGAGGTCGACTACCTCCGACGGGTCACCGGCGTCAACGACCTCACCGGCATCGGCCGGCGAGCCGGCACCATCGCCGCCTCCGGGCTGCGCGAGGGACGCTCCTCGACCCTCACCTCCGCGTGGGATGGGAAAGGTGATGTCGTCCCGGCGGAGCTCGTGTTCCAGGCGGCGCAGGCCGGCGATGAGTTCGCGGGCGAGGTCGTCGACGAGCTCGGGGAATCCTTCGCGATCGCGATATCCACGATGAGCAGCTTCGTCGATCCGAGCGCCGTCGTCCTCGCCGGCGGCATCACGCCCTCCAGCCAACCTGTCGTCGACTCCATCAACGCCCATATCCAGGCGATTCTCCCGACCCCGCCCGCAGTGGTCGCTTCCACGCTGGGTAGAGACGGCGTGCTCATCGGCGCCGTCCATGAAGCGATCGACGCGGTGCGTGCCCAGGCGTTGGAGGACTGACGAGGTCCTGCCGACTCGGCAGAGGTATCGGGAACACTCGGACCTGCTCCGCGACGGGGAAGAGTTCTGGTCACATGGGAACAGCGCTGTGTCGAACAGAATCGATCGCCGCGCCAGGACAGCATCAGCGCAGCGGAGCACAGGGCCGCCATCTTCTGCACCATCGCGGCGGCCGGTCCCGAGCTCCGCTGCAGCGGCGTGGGTGACGAAACCGATCGCCGCCCCGTAAAGTGCTCCGCGAGCGCACCCACGCGCCGCCGGAGCCCAGGAGCTGATCGACCACATGCGCCGCGCCGCCACGAGGGATGTCACGAGAGGAAGACATGACCGCTGATACTCCGAAGAGCAGGATCGTCGGCACCGTGGTGTGCCTGCCGGTCCGGGACCTGGACGCCTCGCTGAGCTTCTATCGGAGCGTGTTCGACCTGCCCGAGCTCGGGGCCGACGAGGGCATCATCGTCGTGGAGCTCCCCGGACTCTCGCTGTTCCTGATTGAGGAGCATGCCTTCGGGACCTACACCGGAAAGGTGGGCCGGGGCGTCGCCTATCCGGGATCGGGCAGTGCCGTGATCCTGAGCTGCGCCACCTCGTCACGTCGGACGCTCGACGAGATGCTCCGCAGCGCGGCATCCTCGGGAGGGACGATCGCGAGGCGAGCCGGGGAGGACGAGGACCTCGGGCTCTACCTGGGCTACTTCTTCGATCCCGACGGACACCAGTGGGAGCTCGCCCACGCGGGCAGCGGAGCGTGAGGCATCACCCTCGAGCTCGCCGCCGCCGGTCACGATGCGCCCACGGGCCCCGGGCACCGCTCGGCATCGCTCTCAGCACCGTGCGGAACACGGACACCGGCGCGCCCCGCCAGGCCGAGGCCTGACGGGGCGCACAGGCCGGCCGCTGACACCGGGTCAGCGGCCGGCCTCTCTCGTGCTCGGACCGGGCCGATCAGGCGGCCACGAGGGAGCGCAGCACGTACTGCAGGATGCCGCCGTTGCGGAAGTAGTCCGCCTCGCCGGGGGTGTCGATGCGCACGACCGCGTCGAACTCGACCACGGAGCTGTCGGCCTTGGTCGCGGTGACCTTGACCGTCTTCGGGGTGGGGCCGTCGTTGATCGCCGTGACGCCGGTGATGTCGAAGGTCTCCTCGCCGGTCAGCCCCAGGGATTCCGCGTTCTGGCCCGCCGGGTACTGCAGCGGGAGCACGCCCATCCCGATGAGGTTGGAGCGATGGATGCGCTCGTAGCTCTCGGCGATGACGACCTCGACGCCCAGCAGCTTGGTGCCCTTGGCGGCCCAGTCGCGGGAGGAGCCGGTGCCGTACTCCTTGCCGGCCAGGACGACCAGGGGGATGCCGGCCTCCGCGTAGGCCTGCGCGGCGTCGTAGATGAACTCCTGCTCGCCGGTCAGGAAGTTCTTGGTGTACCCGCCCTCGACGCCGTCCAGCAGCTGGTTCTTGATGCGGATGTTCGCGAAGGTGCCGCGGATCATGACCTCGTGGTTCCCGCGGCGCGAGCCGTAGGAGTTGAAGTCCTTGCGCTCGACGCCGTGCTCGCGCAGGTACTGTCCCGCCGGGGAGTCCGCCTTGATCGAGCCGGCCGGGGAGATGTGGTCGGTCGTCGTGGAGTCGCCGAGCTTGGCGAGCACGCGGGCGCCGGTGACATCGGCCACGGGTTCCGGCGTCGCGCCCATGCCCTCGAAGTACGGGGGCTTGCGGACGTACGTGGACTCGTCGTCCCAGGCGAAGGTCGCACCCTCCGGGGTGTCCAGGGAGCGCCAGCGCTCGTCGCCGGTGAAGACGTCGGCGTAATCGCTCGAGAACATCTCCTGGGTGATGTTCTCTCCGATGACCTGCTCGACCTCGGTCGGGTTCGGCCAGATGTCGCGCAGGAACACGTCGTTGCCGTCCGCATCCTGGCCCAGGGCGTCGTTCTCGAAGTCGAAGTCCATGGTCCCCGCGAGCGCGTAGGCGATGACCAGCGGCGGGGAGGCCAGGTAGTTCATCTTGACGTCGGGGTTGATGCGTCCCTCGAAGTTGCGGTTTCCGGAGAGCACGGCGGTGACGGCGAGGTCGTTCTTCGCGATGGCCTCGGAGATCTCCGCATCGAGCGGGCCCGAGTTGCCGATGCAGGTGGTGCAGCCGTAGCCGACGAGGTGGAAGCCGAGGGCCTCCAGGTCGGGCCAGAGCCCGGCCTTCTGGTAGTAGTTCGTGACGACCTGCGAACCGGGGGCCATGGAGGTCTTGACCCAGGGCTTGGCCTGCAGACCCTTGGCGACGGCGTTGCGGGCCAGCAGGCCGGCGGCCATCATCACCGACGGGTTGGAGGTGTTGGTGCACGAGGTGATCGAGGCGATCGAGACGATGCCGTGGTCGATCGTGAAGTCACGACCTGCGACCTCGGTCGGCGCGGAGGCGCGGCCGTTGCGGGGGGCGTGCACGGGCGCGGAGCCGCCGCTGTCGTTGTCGCTGTCCTGCGCGGCGGGATCGGAGGCCGGGAAGGTGCCGGTGGTGTCGCCGTCCTCGGGCGCCGTCTCGGTCTGCGCCGCGTAGGCCGGGAGCACCTCGCGGAAGGACTCCTTCGCCTCGGTGAGGACGATGCGGTCCTGCGGGCGCTTCGGGCCGGCGATCGAGGGCACGACCGTCGAGAGGTCCAGCTCGAGGTACTCGGAGTACTGCGCCTCCTTCGAGGGGTCGTGCCACAGACCCTGGCGCTTGGCGTAGGCCTCGACCAGCGCCAGCTGCTCCTCGGAGCGGCCGGTCAGGCGCAGGTAGTCGACGGTGACCTCGTCGATCGGGAAGATCGCGCAGGTCGAGCCGAACTCGGGGCTCATGTTGCCGATGGTGGCGCGGTTGGCGAGCGGGACCTGGCCCACGCCCTCGCCGTAGAACTCGACGAACTTGCCGACCGCGCCGTGCTGGCGCAGCATCTCGGTGATCGTGAGGACGACGTCGGTCGCGGTGGCGGCCGGCGGGATCTGGCCGGTCAGCTTGAAGCCCACGACGCGCGGGATGAGCATCGACACGGGCTGGCCGAGCATGGCGGCCTCCGCCTCGATGCCGCCGACGCCCCAGCCCAGCACGCCCAGGCCGTTGACCATGGTCGTGTGCGAGTCGGTGCCGACGCACGAATCGGGGTAGGCGCGGCGCACCCCGTCCACCTCGCGGGTCATGACGGTGCGTGCCAGGTACTCGATGTTGACCTGGTGGACGATGCCGGTGCCCGGGGGGACGACCTTGAAGTCGTCGAAGGCGGTCTGGCCCCAGCGCAGGAACTGGTAGCGCTCCTTGTTGCGGCCGTACTCGAGCTCCATGTTCTTCTCGAGGGCGTCCAGGCGGCCGGCGACGTCGATCATGACGGAGTGGTCGATGACCATCTCCGCGGGGGCGAGGGGGTTGATGCGCTCCGGATCGCCGCCGAGCTCCTGCACGGCCTCGCGCATGGTGGCGAGGTCGACGACGCAGGGCACGCCGGTGAAGTCCTGCATGATCACGCGGGCGGGCGTGAACTGGATCTCGGTGTCGGGCTCCGCGGTGGGATCCCAGGTGCCGAGGGCGCGGACATGGTCCGCGGTGATGTTCGCACCGTCCTCGGTGCGCAGCAGGTTCTCGAGCAGGATCTTGAGGCTGTACGGGAGCTTCTCGTGCCCCTCGACCTTGTCGAGGGCATAGATCTCGTAGTCTTCGCCGTCGACGCTGAGCGTCTCCTGGGCGTCGAACGAGTTGACGGTGCTCATCCGGGACTCCTTAGTCGTTCGTGGGGCGTGGTCCCATCGTAGGCGCGCAGGGCGCTGCGCACCGGCGATGGACGCGACGGGGCAGGTCGCATTTCTCTTGAAGTCAAGATAAATCTAGCACGCGCCGCACCGCCCCTCGGGCGAGGCGCGCCGCCGTGTGGCCAGCGCCTCAGGCGCGCTCGAGGACCACCACGGTCTCGAGATGATGCGTGTGCGGGTAGAGGTCGAACGCCCTCAGGTCCTCGATCCGCCATCCCCGCTGCTCCGCGATCGCGAGGTCGCGGGCGAGCGTCGAGGGCTCGCAGGACACGTAGACGATGCGCTCGCGCACCCGCTCGGCGAGCAGCTCCATCAGCTCGCCGCCGGCGCCCGCGCGCGGCGGATCCAGGACGACGCGGTCCACGCCGCGCTTCTGCTGACGCACCCAGTCCGCAGCATCGGAGGTGCGGGCGGAGGCTCCCGGGATGCCGGCGAGGTTCTGCGCGGCCAGATGCCCCGCCCGCCGGTTGCCCTCGACGCTGACCACCTCGCCGTCGGCGCCGGCCGCCGGGCCGATCCGCGCCGCGAACAGCCCCACTCCGCCGAAGAGGTCCCAGACGCTGTCGCCCGCGCGCACCGCGAGATCCTGCGCGACGACGTCGCCGAGGAGGGTCGCGGCCGAGCGGTGGACCTGCCAGAACCCGGTCGCGCCGACCACCAGCTCCAGGTCGCCGACCTTCTCCCGCACGGTCTCGGCGCCGCGCACGACATGCAGGCCGCGCGCGTTCTGGACGAGCACGTGCGCCTCGCCCCAGGACCCGGGGATCCGCACGGCCCCGGGGTCGAGGTCGCGGCCGATGAGCACGACTGCGGGGGCATCGGCCGAGGGCGCGACCGCATCGATGGCCTCGGTGCCCTCGGGAGGAGTCCACGACGGCAGGTCCAGCTCCCGGATCGCGGGGGCCGCCAGCGGGTTCTCCCCCACCGGGAAGACCTCATGGCTGCGCCAGCCCCGCATGCCCACGAGCCCGTCGGCATCGACGGCGAAGCGCACGCGGGTGCGCCAGCCCAGGCCGTCCTCGTCATGGGGGGCGGGCTCGACCTGCACGTCCTCGAGGGGGAAGCTCGTGACCTTGGCGCGCTGGAGCAGCTCGGCCAGCACATCGGTGGCGATCCGTCGCTGCGCAGGCAGGGCGATGTGCGCCCAGTCCGCTCCGCCGACCCCGTCGGTCCCGGCCTCCGGCCAGATCGAGGGGACGCGGTCGACGCTGGGCTCGAGCACATCGATCGTCTCGGCCCGCCAGAAGCGGGCGCTCTCGAGCGTGGCCGGGTCGTCGATCACCCGGGCGGTGACCGTCTCGTGCGGGGCAGAGCCGCGCACGAACACGACCCGTCCCTCATGACGGGCCACGAAGGTGCCGCCCGTGGCCGGCACCGTCGTGGTCACGGTGATCACGGGACCGCCGGTGCGCGATGCGCGCGAGCGGGGATCATCTGCTGCCATGCGAGCTTCCACCTTCCCTGTGCCCGGGCAGGATCGCCACGGGCTCGCTTCGGCCTCGCTCCGGCTCGGAGGCGCCCAGCTGCCAGGGGACCGTGGACACGATCACCCGGGGCATATGGGCCAGACGTGCGCCGAGGCGCCGGAACGAATGGTTGTGCAGGAACGACTCCCACCAGTGTCGCACCAGGAATTCGGGGATGTAGACCACCACGACATCGCGCGGGTTCCGCGCCAGCAGCGCCTTGACATGCGCGAGGACCGGTCGCACCGGATCGCGGTAGGGCGAGTACACCACCCGCAGCGGCACCTGGAGGTCCATCTCGTGCCAGCGCCGCGCGATCGTCGCGGCATCGGTGTCCTCGTCGTGGACGGTGAGGGCCTCGACGCTCGAATGCCGCGCCGACATCGCCACGCCGAGCGCCCGCAGGGTCGGCTTGTCCAGGGTGCCCACGAGCACGATCGCATGGGACCGCGAGGGGGCGGCGGTGTGGGCGATCTCCTCGGCCGCCGGGGCGAGCTCCGCGCGCACCCGCGAGTAGTGGCGGTGCACCGCCGTCATCGCCAGCCACAGCACGGCCATGATCGCGACCGCCGCCCAGGCGCCGTGCAGCAGCTTCGTGATCAGCACGACCAGGAGCACGAGGGTGACCGCGAGGAAGCCGAGGACGTTGACGGCCCGCCGACGCCGCAGCTGTCCGCGCAGGTCGGCGCGGATCGTGACCCGCAGGCGACGCGTGTAGTGGCGGACCATGCCCAGCTGCCCCAGGGAGAAGGACACGAACACGCCCACGATGTACATCTGGATCAGGACGGTCACCTGCGCCCCCGTCGCCCAGACGAGGGCGCTCGCCGCCAGGGCGAGGGCGAGGATGCCGTTGGAGTACGCCAGCCGGTCCCCGCGCAGGCGGAGCTGCCGGGGCAGGTACTCGTCGCGGGCGAGCACGCTCGCAAGGTTCGGGAAGCCGTGGAAGGCCGTGTTCGCCGCGAGGAACAGCACGGCGCCGGTGACGACGAGGACCACGTAGAACAGCACGGATCCCGGCGAGAACACGGTCTGGGCGAGCTGCGCCATGACCGGGAGCTGCTGGTAGTCGCCGATGCCCTGGCCGTCCGCGCGCAGCTGCTCCGCCGGGTCCGCGACGTAGACGACGCCGGTGGCATCGGCGAGCCACACCACGCCCAGCATCATGACCGAGGAGATCCCGCCCAGCATGAGCAGGGTGCGCGAGGCGTTGCGCCGCTTGGGCGGGCGGAAGGACGGCACGCTGTTGCCGATCGCCTCGACGCCGGTGAGGGCCGCGCAGCCGCTCGAGAAGGCGCGCAGCACCAGGAACACGCCGCCGAGGGCGGTCAGGGCGCCGTCGAGCCCGTCCTGGGCGACGATCTCGAGCCCTGCGCTGGGGGCCCGGGAGAGATCGCCGAGCAGCCCCTGGACGGTGCCGACCAGCAGCATCGCCCCGACCGCGGCCATATACAGGTACACCGGGACGGCGAGCAGCGTGCCGCTCTCCTTGGCGCCGCGCAGGTTCATGCCCGCGACCGCGAGGATGAGCGCGATCGCGACCCACATCTCCGAGCCGTGCAGGACCGGGAAGATGCCGGAGGTGTAGCTGGCGGCCTGCGAGATCGACACCGCGACGGTGAGCACGTAGTCGACCATCAGCGCAGAGCCCACGACGCGCCCGGCCGTGCCGCCCAGGTTCGTGGCGACCACCTCGTAGTCGCCGCCGCCGTGCGGATACTCCTCGACGATGTTGCGGCTCGCGACCACGACGATCCCCAGCAGCACCACGACGGCCAGCGCGACCCACGGGCTGATGGCGACCGCGGAGACCCCCGCCACGGCCAGGGTGAGGAGGATCTCGTCCGGGGCGTAGGCGACCGAGCTCAGCGCGTCCGCCGCGAAGGTCGGCAGGGCGAGCCGCTTCGGCAGGCGTTCGCGGGACAGGCGCTCGGTCGCGAACGCCCGTCCGAACAGGACGCGCTTGAGCGCGCTGGAGGGACCGGACACGGCGACAACTGTATGCCCCCACCGGCGCTATCGTGGTGCCCCGGACGCGCCCTCGCGCGTCCCGGCACGGCCCGTGCCCCCGGCGCTGCGGCAGCGGGAGCCGGCCGATCGAGGAGGAACCGGTGCATTTCGTGATCATGGGCTGCGGCCGCGTCGGGGCGATGCTCGCGCATCGGACCATCGCCGACGGGCACACCGCCGCCGTCATCGACCAGGACCCCCGGTCCTTCCAGCGGCTGGACGAGGACCTCCCGGCGGCGCGGATCACGGGCCCGGGCTTCGACCGCGCCGTCCTCGAGCAGGCCGGGATCCGCGAGGCGGCCGGCTTCGCGGCCGTCTCCAGCGGCGACAACTCCAACATCATCGCCGCGCGCGTGGTCCGCGAGGAGTACGGGCTGCGGCGGGTCGTCGCCCGCATCTACGATCCTCGGCGCGCCGAGGTGTACGAGCGGCTCGGCATCGCGACGGTCGCGACCGTGCGCTGGACCGCCGCGCAGGTCCTGCACCGGCTGGTCCCCTCCTCCCCGAGCCACGAGTACCAGGACGTCTCGGGGATGCTGACGATGCTGTCGGTCGCCCCGCACCCGAGCTGGATGGGCCAGGCGCTCCAGGCCGTGGAGCGGCGCACGGGCTCGCGGGCGGTGTATGTGACGCGTCTGGGCGAGGGTCTCCTGCCGCGCGAGGACCTGCGCCTGCAGGACGGGGACCGGCTGCATCTGATGGCGCCGACGGCGCAGCTCGCCGATGTCGAGTCGCTGCTCGCGCATCCGCTGGTCGAGGAGGAGCAGATATGAGGATCGCGATCATCGGCGCCGGCGGCGTGGGGCGCTCGATCGCCTCCGAGCTGCTGGACAAGGGGCATTCGATCGTCCTGATCGACCGGATCGTCACTCCCGAGCGGCGCTCGGCGATCCCGGAGGCCCTCTGGGTCCAGGGGGACGCGGCCGAGCTCGGGATCCTCACCCGGGCCGAGGTCGGAAAGGCCGAGGTGCTCGTCGCCGCGACCGGCGACGACAAGGTGAACCTCGTCGCGTCCCTGCTGGCGAAGACGGAGTTCGGGGTCCCGCGCACGGTCGCGCGCGTCTCGCATCCCAGCAACGAGTGGATGTTCGGGCCGATGTGGGGCGTGGACGTCGCCGTGTCGACCCCGCGGATGATGACCGCGCTCGTCGAGGAGGCGGTGAGCGTGGGCCGGGTCGTGAAGATCTTCAGCTTCGCCGGCTCCCGCACGACCATGGTCGAGGTGACGCTGCCGCGGCGCAGCCCCGTGCTGGGGCGGACCGTCGGCTCGATGCGCTGGCCGGGAGGGTGCGCGCTGGTGGGGATCATCCGCGACGGTCGCCCCATCGCTCCGACCCCGCACGACGCCTTCGACGCGCTCGACGAGCTCCTGTTCATCGCCGAGGACTCGGAGCTGACGGCCCTGCAGTCGCTGCTGGCCCCGCGCGGGACCGCGGGCGAGCAGGAGCAGGACTCCGAGCTCCCGCAGCTGCCGGAGGGAACGGCGACGGGGGCGCTGCGCCTGCGCGAGCGGGACGCGGACCGTCCGCCCCCGGCCGAGCCCGAGGACCCCTTCTCCGACTGAGCGGATGGGCGCCCCGGAGATCAGGGCTGAGGCGGTCCGGCCCGGTGCTGGGCTCGCGCCGCGCGCCGCGCGAGCAGGGCGCGATGCATCATCCACACGATCCAGGCCGCGAGAGCGAACAGAGGAAGCCCCATGACGAGCTTCGCCGCCCCGAGCGCCGCGACCTGGTCGGTGAGGAACAGCGGGAGCTGGACCAGCAGCTTGGCGGCGTACAGGCCGGCGAACACCCAGGTCGCCCGGGTGTAGACGCGGCGAGCGTCGGGGTCCGCGGTCCAATCCGCGACGCGGGAGTCGAGGGCCGCCACGAGCAGCCCGACGAGGGGGCGGCGGGCCAGGATCGAGATCAGCAGCAGCGCGAGGGTGACGGCGTTGATGACGAGCCCCGGGGCGAACAGGTCCGAGCCCTGCCCGGAGCGGATCGCCCAGATCGCCCCGACGACGACGCCGATCAGCCCGCCGAGCGCCCCGGAGACGCTCTGCCGCGCCACGAGGCGGGCCACGAGCGCGATCGCGACCACGGCCACGGCCGCGATCGCGGAGAGCTTCACGTCGCGGGTGGCGATGAACAGCACGACGAACAGGAGCGTCGGCGCGGCGGACTCGATGATCCCCCGGGGACCGCCCACGGCGTCCCGGACGGAGAACTCCTCCTGGTCCAGCACCCCGGCCAGGCCCGAGCGCCGCGCGGCGGGCGGCGGGCTCTGCTCCTGCGGATCCGCCCCGGGCTCGTGCTCGGGACCGGTGTCCTGGCTGCTCATGCGTCCTCCTGATGCCGGTCCTGGACGGACTCGGGCTCCTCCTCGGCCTGGGCGAGGATCTCGTAGCGGGGGTTGTACATCACCCGATGATGGCCGCGGTTGGCCGCGAACCCGGTGACGATCAGCTTCGTGCCCGGTCCGATCCCGGAGATCCGGTCCCGTCCCAGCCAGATCAGGGTGATCGTCCCGGTGCCGTCGAACAGGTCGACCTCGACCGCCGGCGCCGCCGAGCCCGGCTGGATCACCTGCGAGCTGATGTAGCCGATCAGCTGCACCTTGCGCCGGTCCCCGACCTCGGCGACCGAGTCGAACCCGGCGCGCAGGGCCTCGCGGCGGGCGGCCTCGGCGTCGATGACCTCGCTGTCGGCGAAGCGGTGCCGCAGCCGCGCCAGCAGCCCCGCCCGCGGGCCGCGCGGCGCACGGGCGGGATCGGCCGATGCGGGGCTCATCCGATCTCGGTGATCTCGGGGCCGCGCGCGAGCGGGTCGAGCGGGTCCTCGGCCGGGGCGAGGACCCCGGCGCGCTGGCCGGGCAGGCTCAGGGGGATCAGCTCCTGGGGCGCCATGGCGTCCCTGCCGCGGACCACGACGATCCGCGACAGCAGCGTCTCGAAGCGCGCGCTCTGCTCGCGGTCCGAGAGAGCGGCGCCGGAGAGGATGGCGCGGACGAACCAGCGCGGGCCGTCGACCCCGATGAAGCGGGCAGGACGGTAGCCGGTGCGTCCATCGGCCCGTTTGAGCGGGAGGCGGGCGATGAGCTCGGTCCCGAACGGACCGGTGCGGGTCTCCGCGGTGCCGCCCTGGGCGGTGATCGACTCGCGCAGCGAGCCGCGGACCTCGTCCCACAGCCCGCGCGTCTTGGGCGCCGCGAAGGCCTGCAGCTGGAGGGAGGAGCCGTCCAGCACCAGATTCGCGCCGGTCACGGCGCGGGAGCGCTGATCCATCTCCATGCGCAGCTCGAGCCCCTTGACCAGCGGGATGAGCAGCCCGCCCAGGTCGATGCGCTCCTCCTCGGGGGCATCCGCCGCATCGTAGGGCCCGGGCTCGAGGTGCTCGGGCCGGGCTCCGCCCGCGTCCTCCTTCTCCGTCTCCTCCGGCTCCGGCGTCCGCGCGGCGTCGTCCTGCTCCTCGGCGATGCGGTCCGCGGCCTGCGCCGCGTCCTCCGTCTGCTTCCTGCGGCGGGAGAACAGTCCCATGCCTCACTCCTTCCCCGCGGTCACGGCGGCGCCGAAGCCGCCGCTGGACCCGAATCCGCCGGCCGAGCGGTCGGTGTCGTCGAGCGATTCCACCACGTCCAGCTGGGGAGCGGCATAGGGCAGCACGACCAGCTGCGCGATCCGGTCCCCCGGGGCGATGTCGAAGCCGTGCTCCGGATCGGTGTTGTGCAGCGCCACCTTGATCTCTCCGCGATAGCCGGCGTCGACGATCCCGGGACCGTTGAGCACCGTGATCCCGTGCCGGGCCGCGAGCCCCGAGCGGGGGCACACGAGCCCGACCGTCCCGGGCGGCAGCGCGAGGGACACGCCGGTCCCCACGAGGGCGCGTCCGCCCGCGGGGACGGTGACGGCCTCGCGGGCGACCAGGTCGAGGCCGGCATCGGCCTCGTGCGCGCGGCCGGGCAGGACGGCTCCGTCGTCGAGACGGACGGGCATGCGGGGGGTTCGCTCCATGGGCACACAGCCTAGCCACCGCCGCCGGGGCGGGCGTCCCCGCGCGGAGGGTGGCGCCGGACACCGTCCTGGGAGCCTCGTCCGGTGCCGCCGTGAGACGATGGGGATCATGACCGAAGCCGCCTCGCGCCCCGCCGATCCCGCCGCCGTCCTGTTCCGGGAGCGCCTGTCCCCCTCGGTCGGGACGTGGATCGTGCTGGTGGCCTTCGGCTCGATCCTCGGCGTGATCCTGGTGCCGCTGTCGACGACTCTCGCCGCGGTCGTCGCGGGCCTCGGCATCGCGGCCATGATCGTCTTCGGCGTGGCCTGGAGCCCCGTGCTGGAGGTCACCCGCGAGCATCTCACCGCGGGCCGGGCGCAGGTCCCCGTCGCACTGCTCGAGGAGCCCGTCGCCGTCGAGGGCGAGCAGTGGCAGGAGCTCATGGGCGTCGGCTTCGAGCCGCTCGCCTTCCACTGCACGCGCGGCTGGATCCGCACCGGGGTGCGGGTGCCCCTGGATGACGACGACGACCCGACCCCCGCATGGGTGATGTCGAGCCGTCGTCCCCAGGATCTCGTCCTGGCGCTGCAGGTCGCGCGCTCGGAGCGCTGACCCGGCGTCGAGGACGCCGGGCCGCGGCGCTCACGCCGCCGCGCACTCCTTGCAGATGATGAGGTTGCCCTCGACGTGGTCGATCTGGCTGCGATGCTTCACGAGGAAGCAGCTCGCGCAGGTGAACTCATCGGCCTGTCGCGGGAGCACCCGCACGGAGAGCTCCTCGTTGGACAGGTCCGCCCCCGGCAGCTCGTAGCCGTCGGCCGCCTCGGCCTCGTCCTCGTCGACAGCTGCGGTGGACGCCTCGTTGCGGCGTCCCTTCAGCTCCTCGATCGAATCCTCGCTGGAGTCTTCCTCCTGCTTGCGGGGTGCGTCGTAGTCAGTCGCCATGTGCGGTCCGTTCGTCGTATCTCGTGCAGCGGTCCTGTGACCTGTGGCCAGCGCGCCCGAACCTGATCCTGCGATGTTCACGCACGGATCGACGCGCTCGGGCGGCGAGAGTATCGCAGACTCCTCCACGGAACTCAAACAGGATCCTCCGGGGCGCCGCGACCGCGCTCCGGGCGGCGCCAACTATGATCGACGGACGGTCCGACCATTCCCGACGGAGAGGACGACGATGCGAGAGCTCGAGCTCGACGGTATCCACGACGACGACGAGCACGTCATCCTGACCGATTCCGACGGCACCCGCTACACCCTTCGGATCGACGAGGCGCTGCGCGCGGCCGTGCGCCGCGATCGTCCCGCCCTGGGGGCCATCCGGGCGACGGAGGCGACGCCGCTGCGCCCGCGCGACATCCAGACGATGCTGCGGCAGGGCCGCTCGGCCGAGGAGATCGCCGAGATCGCGAAGGTCTCCCTCGATCACGTGCGCCGCTATGAGGGCCCGGTCCTCGCCGAGCGGGAGTACACCGCTCAGCGCTGCCGGCGCTTCCCGGCGGGCCGCGGCGACGGCCCCACCCTGGAGGAGCTGGTCTCCGAGCGTCTCGCAGCGCGTCGGGCCGGAGACGACGTCCGCTGGGACGCGTGGCGCCGGACGGACGGCACCTGGGCCCTCGAGCTCGCCTTCTCCGCGGGCGGCCGCGAGCGCTCCGCCCACTGGGTCGCGGACCTCGAGCGGCGCTCGGTCACCCCGGAGGACGACGAGGCCCGATGGCTCCTGGACGAGGACGCGGAGCCCTCGGGGCCGATGGCGGGCCGCGCCCGGCTCACCGCGATCAAGCGGTCCGTCTACGACATCGAGGCGGACGGCGAGTTCGACGAGCGCGCCCCGCGCAGCCGTCCTCGCCCCCTGAGCTGGCATCCGCGCGAGGGCGCCCCCTCGGGGTCGGATCCGCGCAGTGCGCACCCGGCCGGGATCGGGGCTGACGAGCTCGACGCGCTCAACGCGCGTCGCGGGCTGCGCTCGGTGCCCTCCCCCTCGCTCCCGTCGCCGGCGGCGGAGGAGCCCGTCTGGGAGAGCCTGGACGAGCCGGCTCCGCACGGTGCCGATGCCGAGGCATCCCGCGAGCACGCCGAGCAGCGGCAGGAGGACGCGCTCCTCCCGGCGGACGACGCCTCCGCCGAGGACCTCCCGCGCGAGGCCGGGACCCCGGATCGCGACGGGGCGCAGCCCGATGCCCCGTCCCCCGAGGATGCCGGAGACGAGCCGGACCAGCCGGACGGGGATGCGCACGGCGCCTCCCCTGCGGATCCGGCCCGGCACGACCCCGCCCAGAACGACACGGTGGAGCTCTCCCCGCTCCCCGGCCTGGGCGAGCCCTCGACCCCGCGGCGCACGGCCCCGAAGAAGAAGTCCGGATCGAAGCGCTCGAGCATCCCCAGCTGGGACGAGATCGTCTTCGGCTCCAAGCACGAGTAGGGCAGGCCCCTCCCGGCGCTGAAGATCCCGCCGGCTCGATCAGACCTCGAGGCTGAGCAGGGGAACGCGGGCCTCCCGCGGCGTCAGGGACCCGTGCACGCCCACCTCCGGATGCCGCGGCGTCGGAAGCGTCGGGTCGATCAGGGTGGTCCGGCCACGGGCCAGGAGCAGGACATCGCCCATCCGCGCCCGGACATGCGCCGCGGGCTGCTCCCCCGCAGGGCCCAGGACGCCCTCGGCGATCACCTCCTCGCGGGACAGGACGAGCACGGCGTCCCCGAGCCCCTCGCGGAGCAGGGCGTGCAGCTCGGCGGCATCGTCCGCCCCTCCGCGGCAGCGGATCCATCGGGCGCGGGACTCCCCCGCCATGAGATCGATGCGCTCCCGCACGCCCGGGACGCGGGTCGGGTCGAGCCTCGCGGAGGGCTCGACGTCGACCATGCCGTGGTCGGCCGTGAGATGCAGGCGCGTGCCCCGCGGCAGCCGTCGCAGCAGCGCCGCCAGGAGGGCGTCCAGATCCTCGAGCGCCTCCCGCCAGGGCGCGGACCTCGTCCCGTGACGGTGCCCGGCATGGTCGACATCGTCCGCATGCAGCAGGACCAGGCCGTCCCGCCCCGCCCGGTGCAGGGCCGTGCGGACGGCCTCGACCCGATCGCCCCCGCGTCGGTGCCCGAGGAAGTCCCAGCCGCGGTACGCCATCCGCGTGAGGTGGCTGCCGGCGTGGACGGCCGGGCCGACCTGCACGGCCTTCCTCTCGCTGCGCTCGCCGAGGGTGGGCAGCGGCATCCAGGCGGTCGGATCGACCCGCGGGCCGTCACCGGTGAGCTGGTTGAGCGCCGTCCCGTGCTCGGGGTCGATCACCGTGTACCCGAGCACGCCGTGGCGCACCGGCGGTGCGCCCGTGAGCAGGCTGGTCATCGCCGTGGCGGTGGTCGCGGGCGCGACCGTGCGGATGGTGCGCGTGGCCTCCGCGGCCCGGCGCAGCGTCGGGGCGAGCGCATGATGATCGCGCAGGAGCTCGGAGCCCAGTCCATCCGCGAGGACCACCACGTCGCGTCCGGACAGGCTCCGTCCCGGCTCCGGCAAGAGATCCGCGAGGACATCCAGCATGGCCGGCTGCGCCGTCCCCGCGAAGGGCGCGGAGAGCAGGCCGGGCGCCAGAGGCTCAGGCGCAGGCATCGTCGACGGCGTCCATGAGCTGCTCGTGGAAGGCGATCGCGGAGGCCACCGCCCCGGGGCCGTCGGCGAGGGCGCTGATGCGCAGGGCGAGGTCGGAGGGCGCCGAGGTGCCGGTGTACCCGTGGTCGGCCTGGCATTCGGGGTCCTCGCACCAGGCCCGCTCGAGGTCGAGGCGACGGCTGCCGCCCCACGAGATACCCAGCGTGACCTCGGACTCCTGCCCGTGGAGGCTCGTGCCCTCCGTGGTGAAGACCTGGGACAGGCCCATCGAGCCCACGCGGTCCAGCCGCACCCGCTCCGTGGTCGCGACGACCTGGGAGGGGTTCAGCTCATCGGCCGGCTCGTCGTCCAGATGCGTGACCACCAGATGCCGGGCCGTGAGCACGAGGACGGTGAGGTGACGGCGCACCTCGTTCCCGTCGAAGGTGGTCTCCGGGCGCACCAGATGCGCCTGCACCGGGGCGCTGCGCAGGCCGCGCGCGAGGCAGGCCGCGGCCGCCTGGGGGAAATAGCCGGAGGCCTCGAGCTCGGAGACGAGGGCCGAGGGGAGCGCTGTGGTCATCGCTCCAGTGTCCCACGGGGCGCCGCGCTCGCGGGACCGCTGAGGGTGCGGCGGATCCCGTCGGTCCGGTTCGGGGCATGAGCGAGCTCCGCGCTCGCCCCCACGACCGTCACCCCGTCCACGCCCACGATCACCGGGTACAGCTCCAGGCGCCGCAGCTCCGGGAGATCCTCCGCGATCAGGCCGATCCGGGCGAGCAGGTCGGCGAGCGCGGCACGATCCACATGCGGCATGCCCGCGCCGCCGCGGAGCTTGACGGCGGAGGCCGGTCGCGACAGCAGACGCTCGACGACCTCGGGGCCCAGCGGCGGGATCGCGTAGGCGATGTCCCCGAGCAGATCGGTAGCGTCCCCGGCCACGGAGAACGAGACGACCGGGCCCAGCGACGGGTCCTCCGTGGAGCGGATGACGACGGGGACGCCGGGAGGAGCCATCCGCTGGAGCTCGAGCGGGGCGTCGGAGTAGGCGAGCTCGGCGCGCATGCGCGTGAAGGCGTGCGCGAGCTGGGCCGGGTCGGCGAGGTCGAGCCGCACTCCGCCGAGGTCCGCACGATGTCGCAGCACCGGGTCGGTGCTCTTGAGGACGAGCGGGTAGCCGATGCGTCCGGCGGCCTGCAGGGCGTCGTCGACGTCGTCGACCTGGGCCGCGGGCAGGGCGGAGATCCCGTAGGCCGACAGCAGGGTCCGCAGGGCGGAGGCGCGCAGCAGGCGCGGCGCTCCCCCGCCCGCGGCGAGCTCCTCCTTCACGAGGGCGCGCGCCGCCTCGACGTCGACATCCGCAGGGCGCCGCGGCGGCTCGGCCTCGACGCCGCCGCGACGGG